>DBMS01000274.1 GCA_002297665.1 Holophagaceae bacterium UBA692
GCGGCCTCCCGCCCGGCCCGGGCCCCGAAGGCCGCGCCCGCCAAGGGACGGGCCTCCAGGGGCGCCAAGGGGCTCTCGGCCACCCGGGCAGGGCACTCGGCCAAGCGTCAGGTCAGCAAGAAGAAGTAGCGGATCGCATCAGAGCGTTCCCTGGATGATCCCGCCGTCCACCTGGATGGAGCTCCCCGTCAGGTAGCTCGCTCTTTCGCTACACAGGAAGGCGATGACGTCGCCGACCTCCTCCGGCCGCCCCAGGCGGCGCACGGGGATGGAGGCGTTGGCCTTCTCGAAGTAGTCCTCCACGGTGGTGCCGTCCTGCCGCGCGCGCACCTCGGCCAGGTGGACCTGGCGGTCGGTCATGACGTGGCCGGGCAGGAGCGCGTTCACCAGGACGTTGTCGGGGCCGAACTCGGTGGCCATGGTCTTGGTCAGGGCCGACAGGCCCGCGCGCAGGGTGCTGCTGATGGTGAGCAGGGGCGTGGGCTGCTTGGCCACCAGGGACGTGATGTGGACGATGCGGCCCCATTTCCGCTCCCGCATGCCGGGCAGGACGAGGCGGGACATGCGCACCGCGTTCAGGAGGGTGCTCTGGACGCCGCTTTCCCACTGGGCCTCGGTGAGGTCCATGAACGTGGCCGCGGGGGGGCCCCCGGTGTTGGTGACCAGGATGTCCACCTGGCCGAAGGCCGCGAGGGTGGCCTTGAACCAGTCCTCGAGGTCCGCCGGGTTGGTGACGTCGCAGCGCACGGCCAGGACGGACCCGACCAGTTCCGCCCGGGCCGCCTCCAGGGCTTCCGGGTCCCGGCCGCAGATGGAGACGCGGCATCCCTCTTTCGCCAGGGCGGCCGCGGCGGCC
This sequence comes from Holophagaceae bacterium UBA692, assembly GCA_002297665.1. Lineage (GTDB taxonomy): Bacteria > Acidobacteriota > Holophagae > Holophagales > Holophagaceae > Mesoterricola. Next base: position 857 of record DBMS01000274.1, read on the forward strand.
TTCCCCAGCCCCTTGCTGGCGGCCGCCACCATCGCCACGCGGCCCTTGATTCCGAGTTCCATGCGGGCACCTCCAGGGAAAGGCTGCCACGAATGGGGTGGGGCCGGAAGGTCCCACATGTGAGGAAGACAACCCCGCGCCGGTCCGGTAGCCTTGTTCCAAACCACTTTTCCCGGGAAGACCCCATGACGGAAGCCATCAGAAGATCCCTGCGCGATTCGGTCCTGGCCCGGTGGGCGTCCCTGCTCATCGTGTCCTTCACGATGCTCTGCGGGTACTACGTGGCCGACGTGCTCTCGCCGCTCAAGCCCCTCATCGAGCAGCAGCTCAAATGGACCAGCGCCGAGTACGGCTTCGTGACGGGCGCCTACGCCTGGTTCAACGTGTTCCTCTTCATGCTCATCTTCGGCGGCGTCATCCTGGACAAGATGGGCGCCCGGTTCACGGGAATCCTCGCCAGCGCGCTCATGGTGATCGGCTGCGGCGTGAAGTGGTGGGCGGTGAGCACCCACGCCCTGGACGGCACCGTGGTGCCGCTGATCAACGTCAAGGGCCAGGTCATGGCGGCCTCCCTGGGCTTCGCCACCTTCGGGGTGGGCATCGAGATCGTGGGCGTCACGGCCACCAAGGTCATCGCGCGCTGGTTCAAGGGCTACGAGATCGCGCTGGCCATGGGCCTCCAGGTGGGCACGGCCCGCATCGGGACGGGCCTGGCCATCGGGCTGGGCGGGCCCATCGCGGTTCACTTCCGGTCCGTGGGGGCTCCCATCCTGGTGGGCGTGGTGCTCCTGGCCGTGGGCCTCGTGGCCTACTTCTTCTACTGCGCCATGGACCTGAAGCTGGACCGGACCGAGGGGGTCGACGCGCAGGGCACGGCCGAGGAGGACGCCTTCCGCCTTTCGGACATCGGCGCGATCCTGCGCATCCGCGGGTTCTGGTACATCACCGTCCTCTGCGCGCTGTTCTATTCGGGCGTCTTCCCCTTCCTGAAGTACGCCCCGGACCTCATGGTGCAGAAGTTCCACGTGAAGGAGAGCCTGGCCGGATCCATCCCCAGCATCCTCCCCTACGCCGCCATGCCCCTGACCTTCCTCTTCGGCAGCTACTACGACCGCAAGGGCAAGGGCGCCACCCTGATGGTCATGGGCTCGGTGCTCCTGGTGGCCGTGCACTTCGTGTTCACGGTGCCGCTTCTCGACAGCTGGCTGGTGGCCCTGGCCGCCACGATCTTCCTGGGCTTCGCTTTCGCCCTGGTGCCTTCGGCCATGTGGCCTTCCGTGCCCAAGTTCATCCCACACCGCCAGCTGGGGACGGCCTACGCCCTGATCTTCTGGACCCAGAACCTGGTGGCCCTGTGGGGCGTCCCCTACCTCATCGGCTACGTGCTGGACCGCTATTGCGTCGTCGGCACGCGGGTGGTGGACGGCGTCAGCAGCCCGGCCTACAACTACGCCCTGCCCATGACGATCTTCACCTGCCTGGGTGTGCTGGCCGTGGTGTTCGGCCTGCTCCTGAAGCGCGAGGACAAGGTCAAGGGGTTCGGCCTCGAGCTGCCCTGCCGGGAGAAATAACCTGAACGAGGGGAGACCGCGCGTTCGCTTCGTTCACGCTCCGTCCCCCCTCGTCTACAGGAGGTTCGTCCAGGCTCCGGCGTTGTGGACCTCCCGGCATCCCTCCCGCTCCAGGAACTGCTTGGCGATGCCGGACCGGCCGCCGCTGGCGCAGAAGACGATCACCGGCCGGACCGGGTCGATCTCGGCCAGCCGCAGCTGGAGCTGGTCCAGGGGGATGTTGACGCTTCCCGGGACGTTGCCCTGGCCGAATTCGGCCGGGGTGCGCACGTCCACCAACTGGGCACCTGCGGCTTTGAGATGGTCGAATTCACCCACGGCGTTGGCCTCCACGGAACAAGAGCAGGATCTGCTTGACGACGAACAGGATTCCCCAGACCACGGCCAGAACCAGCATTGCCTTGCCCAGGTACATGGGGTCCTTTCCTATGATGCTTTAGAAGATATCCTTGTTCCGTACCCGGAGGCGATCCCATGACCAGCATCGAGGAAAGGGCGAAGGCCATCCGCCTCGTGTGCACCGACGTGGACGGCGTGCTCACGTCAGGAGGCCTCGTGTACGGCACGGACCCCAGGCACACCAAGGTCTTCAACGTCAGGGACGGGGCGGGGATCAAGTGGCTCCAGCGGTTCCGGATCCCGGTGGCCTTCATCTCGGGGCTGGATTCGCCGGCCACGGTCCACCGCGCCTGGGACCTGAAGGTGGAGGACTGCTTCGTCGGCCACCTCGCCAAAAAGCCGGTGCTCGACCAGCTCTGCGCGAAGTACGGCCTGGATCCGGAGGAGGTGGCCCACGTGGGCGACGACCTGGCCGACCTGCCCCTGCTCACGCGGGTGGGCCTGGCCTGCTGCCCCCGGGACGCCGTGGCGGAGGTGCGCGCGGCCTGCCACCTGGTGGTGCCCGTGGACGGCGGCGCGGGCGTGGTGCGGGCGGTGGCCGAGGCCATCCTGCGGGCCCAGGGGCACTGGGACGAGGTGGTGGCATCGTTCTGAAGTAGACTGGAACCACCTCCATAGGATCCGCCATGCACTTCCTTCGCAGGACATTGGCTTGCGCCCCGGCTTTCCTCCTGGCCTCCGGGCTCTGGGGCCAGGAGGCCGAGCCCTCCACCCTGGGCCTCCAGTTGCGGGGCAGTTTCCCGGAATCGGGCCTGGCCGACGCCGTGGGCGGGGGGAACGCGCCGGGGGTGGGCGTGAGCCTGGTCATGGAGAACGACCTGGCCGAGTACTACCCGGGCTGGCGGTACCGCGTGGCCCTGGGCATGGACTTCTGGTTCTGGGGCAACCTCACCAGGATGCCCGGCTCGGCGGGCAAGGTCTCGGTGGGCCACCTGAGCGCCGAGGCGGTGCGCATGCTGCGCCCGGCCAGCGCCACGGGCCCCTACCTGGTGGCCGGCGCGGGCATCTACGCGTGGTCCTGGTCGAAGACGGACCCGGTGCTGGGCAAGGTGGACCAGAAGGCCGCCCACGCCGCGGGCACCTTCGGCTTCGGGTACCGCATGACCCGGTCCCTGGACGTGGAGGTCAAGGCGCTCATGGGCAAGATGGATCCCGACGTCACGGCCGTGGCCATCATGGCCGCGGCCACCTATCGTTTCTAAAGGAACCCGGCGAGGTGGTCCGCCACCCGGCGTGCGGCGCCGGGCTCGCCCAGGCGCGCGCGGATGCCCGCGAGGTCCTCGCGCATGGCCGCCGCCCGGGAGGGCTCCAGGAGGTCCTTGAGCACCTGGCGGAGCCGCACGGGGTTCACCTCGTCCTGGAGAAGCTCGGGCGCCACCTCGCGGCCGGCCACCACGTTGGCCAGGCCGAAGCGGGGGATCCGCACGAAGTACCGGGCCGCGAGGTAGGTCAGGGGGCTCAGCTTGTAGATGATCGCGAACGGGGTGCCCAGCAGGGCGGTCTCGAGGGTGGCGGTGCCCGAGCACACCAGCGCGGCGTCGGCGTAGGCCCGGGCGGCGTAGCCCAGGCCCTCCGCCACCCGGATGGGGGCGCCCTCCACGCGCAGGGAGGCGGCGTCCAGGGTGGGCGCCACGGCAAGCACCCACTGGACGTCCGGGCCGTCCCAGGAGGCGGCGGTGGCCACCAGGGGCGGCAGGAGGCGGTCCAGCTCCCCGCGGCGGCTGCCGGGGAGCAGGGCCACCAGGGGCCGGGACGGGTCCAGCCCGGTCCGGCGGAAGAAGGTCTCCCGGTCCACCTCGGGCGCCACGGCCTCCACGAGGGGGTTGCCCACCCACAGGGCCTCCACGGGATGGCCCCGGAAGAGGGCCGGCTCGAAGTCGAACAGGCAGTAGAGGGTGTCCAGGGTGCGGCCCAGCTCGGGAATCCGGCCCGCCTTCCAGGCCCACACCTGGGGGCACACGTACCAGTGCAGGCGCACGCCGGGCATGGCCTTGCGGAACGCCTTGGCCAGGCGGAGGTTGAGGCCGGGGTAGTCGATGAAGAGGACCGTGCCCACCCCTTCTTCCCGGGCCACGTCCAGGATGTGGCCGAAGAGGCGGCGCAGCTGCGGCAGGTGGCGGATGACCTCCACGAAGCCCACCACGCCCAGGTCCTTCACGTCGGCCAGCTTGCGGTCGAGGTAGGGGCTCATGAGCCCGCCGCCCACGCCGATGACCCGCAGGTCCGGGTGCGTGGCGCGCAGCTCCCGGAGGATCTCGGCGCCGTGGAGGTCGCCGGAGGCTTCGCCCGCGATGACGAGCAGGGGCTTCACAGGGCGCCTCCCCGGAACAGCGCTTCGGGCCAGGCCCGGGCCAGGTCCTCGAGGCCCACGCCCATGGGCACGGCCACGTTCCACCGGTAGCCCAGGTCCCGGAGGCCGCCGAGGTCGTCGCCGGGTTCCGCCACGGCGCAGAAGAGGCGGTCCGAGATGCAGTCCAGGTCCGCGCCCACGGCGCGGTCCCAGCAGAAGCCCACCGCCTCCCCCCGCGCTTCCCGCAGGCGCCTGACCAGGGCCGGCGCGGCGCCGGGTGCGGGGCGCAGGGCCAGCTTCACGCCGGTGCCGTGGGTGACCTCCAGGAGGCCCTCCAGCACCCCCAGGAACCGGGACAGGTCCATGCGGGATTCCGGGTCGTCCGCGGCCAGCACCAGGAAGTCTGGCTCGAGCCGGGCCCGGAGGGCGGCCAGGGCCGTCACCCCCAGCGCCTCGTCCCAGGGGGCCGCAGGGAGGTGGATGGCGTGCACGGGCAGGCCGGACCACCCCGGATGGAGGGGGCCGTTCCACGCCAGTTCGATGGCCTGGAAGGGCTTATGGGCGCCGGGATCGATTTCGGAAGGGACGAGGGGAACAAATCGCATCAGGTGACTATCATGGAACACTGGAGGCACCCATGGCCCGAGTTTTCACTCTCGAGGAAGCCCGGTCGGCGCTGCCGCAGGTGCAGGTCATCACCCGTCCGGTGTTCGAGCTGGCCTCGAGCCTGGCCGAGGAGCTCCAGGCCGCCGAGGACCGGCAGGACGACGCCCGGGTGGAGTCGCTCCAGACCCGCCTGGAGGCCCTCATGGAAAGCTGGGCCGAAGCCGTCCGCGACCTGGGTCCCGACGTGAAGGGCCCTTGGCTGGTGGACTTCGATTCGGGCGACGGCTACTGGTGCTGGGCCTTCCCGGAGGAGGACCTGGACCACTGGCACAGCTACGAGGGGGGCTTCTCCTCCCGCGTTCCCGTGGCGCTGAAGCCCGAGACCCGGCGCGGGTGACGGACTTCCGCGAAGCCGTGTGCGCCGCGGTGGCCCTCGTCCCCCGGGGGCGGGTGGCGACGTACCGGCAGATCGCGTGGATGGTGGGCTTCCCGCGCCGGCCGCGCCAGGTGGGAATGGTCCTCAAGGGCCTTCCCGAAGGCACGGACCTGCCCTGGCACCGCATCGTGAACGCCAGGGGCTACGTGCCCAGCCGGGGCCGCTGGTGGGGGGCCATGGTGCAGATCGAGCGGCTCCGGGCCGAAGGGGTCGAGGTGGACGACGCCGGCAACCTGGACCTGTCCGCCTTCGGGTGGGACGGCGCCGAACCGTGCCGTTGAGCCGGGTGGGAGGCGGGATTGCGTAGGGGCGGACCGGGTCGGGCGGGGGTGGTCCTGGCGGTGTCCGCGCTGGTCACCGGCGTCTCCTGCCGCCGGGAGGACCCGAAGATCCGCGAACTGACCGTCAAGGCCGCCCAGGCCGACGAGGCCGCGCAGGAATTGAGGCAGGCCTGGAAGGCGCAACTGGGCCGGCTTCCGCTCATCGCCCGCTTCCAGCCGCGCCGGCCGGGCCCCTACGCCATCCCCTTCACGGCGGAGCAGATCCGCTTCCTGCAGGCCCGCGTGAACGCGGAGCGGGACGTTTCCCGCAGGGCGCTGATCCTGGAGGCCCTGGCCAAGGACAAGGAGATCCGGGACCTGGGCGAGCGCCTGGTGCGGATGAAATCGGACCTGCCCGCCCCCGACGTGGTCAGGGTCCACCAGACCCACTACGGCCTGGCCATGCGGTTCCTGCGCGGCCGCGGGATCGCGGACGATCGCGCCCGGGACCTGATCCGCCGGGCGAACATCCTGGACCGGCTCGCCCCCGGGTTCGAGGTCTACCATTTCCTCGAGGACGGCGTGTACGCCACCTGGGTGGCCCAGGGCGGCGCGCCCTATTCGCCCTCGGAATTCAACCGCATGGCCGTGCTCGAGGAGATCGCCGAGGCCCGGGCCCGCAGCGGGCGGCTCGACCTGGCCCTGGGGGAGCTGCTGGCCCAGAAGCGGTCCCTGGAACTGGAGGTGTCGGAACTGCGCATCGAGCGGGAGGCCTTCCTGGAGGACCGCGCCGCCCTCCAGGGGGAGGAGACGGCCCACGTGGCTTCCCTCAATTCCCTCCACTACCTGGTGGGCGAGCGGCACAAGCTGGAACGCGCGGGGGTGGTGGTCCTGCCCCTCCTGGGCCGGAGCCGGGCCGGACCGGACTGGAAGGGGGACCTGTTCGACCAGCACCTGGATCTCCGGCGGACCACGGCGATCCAGATCCAGGCCCGGGACCTGGGCCTGGAGCGCATCGGCTCGGTGGAGGTCGTGCCCGGCTCCTACCTCCGGGACGTGCACTACCGGCTGGATTTCAGCACCGACCACCGGACGGTGACCGTGGAACTGGTGAACGCGGGCCGGTTCCGGAACGAGAACGTCGTGTTTGCCGTGGCCGAATAGCGTCCGGTATCCTGGACGATCGGGAGCCCCCTGGATGCCCTCCATTTTCGGACATGCCCTGGCGGGCTACGCGATCGCTTCGGCCTACCACCAGGGCCGGCCGTCCCGGCGCACCGCGCTCCTGGCCGTGGCCTGCGCCGCCGCCCCGGACCTGGACTGGTTCACCGGATTCCTGGACGTCCACGACCGGTTCGGCCTGGCGCACCGGGGCCTCCTGCATTCGGTGCTCGCGGCCGCCCTCATCACCGCGCTGGCGGTGTGCCTCGCCTACCGGCCCCGGCTGCGGCGGCCGGGGCCCTGGCTGTTCCTGGGCACCGCCACCTTCTCCCATGGCTTCCTGGACGCCTGCACCTTCGGGGGCACCGGCGTGGCCTTCCTGGCGCCCTTCTCCAGCGTCCACTTCGTCGCCGCCTGGCAACCCATGTTCGTTTCGCCGATCCCCCTTTCGGACCACCTCACGAACTGGCTGCTCTTCTCCCTCGGCACCGAAGCCCTCTGGATCGGCGTTCCGGCGGCCCTGGTGATCCTGGCGTCCCGGTATTTCCGGCGGGCCGGGCTGGGGTCGTCGGAAGCCTGATCTCCGGGCGCAAAGTAGAAGGCCCTGGGGACTAGTATCTCCAGGGCCTTCAGTTGGTTGGGGAGGAAGGATTTGAACCCTCACCTGACAGAATCANNAATCAGAATCTGTTGTCCTACCGTTAGACCACTCCCCAAACGGCACTACCAGCATATCCAATTTCTGGACGAAAACAAGACCTTTGGGTGAAATGTCCGGCCGCCCACCCGCGGTATCCTCTTAGCCAACCCCATCCACGGACGGACCCATGGCAGACACCCTTAAACTGGCCTATTTCGTGGCGATGAANNAGGAGGGCGCCAGCTACCTGGGGGGGCTGCTGCTCACGGACGCCTCCGGGATCCCGCTGGACTTCCGCTACACCGAGCCCATCACCCCCACGAAGCTCCAGGCGGTGCTCTACGGCAAGGCCCTGGAGCCGCACCTCAAGGAGGAGGTGATCCAGAAGACCCTCCTCAAGGAACTCAAGTCCGCGCCCGACCTGTTCATCCTGCCCGCGGCGGAGCTGGCGGGGGGCTGGAACGGGGAGGCGAAGTGCCCGGCGCTGGCGGTGCAGAAGACCCAGGACGCCCCCCTGGCCCGGGTGGGGGAGAGCTTCCGGGCCTCGCCCCGGGAGGCGCTCCTCCAGGTGGCCGAAGGGGCGGCGCCCCTGCGGGTGATCTTCGCGCAGTCCGTGGACCTGCCGTCCCAGGAACTGGCCCTGGGCAAGCTCCTTGAGGCCGCCTACCAGATGGATCCCGTGGAGCCCCTGGAGCGGGTCGCCGCGGCGCTCCAGACCCTCGTCAAGCCGGCCTAGCCATGGTGGGCGGCCGGTTCCGGGACGCGATGTCCGACATGGCCGAAACCATCCGGAGGGCCTTCACGGACCCGCCCTCCCGGGACGTGGATCTCCGGGTGCCGGTTCCCGGGGCCCGGGGGAGCGAACC
>DBMS01000085.1:0-935 GCA_002297665.1 Holophagaceae bacterium UBA692
TTATTTCGGCACGGCCCCTAATTTCCCAGGTAGGTGAACCAGAACCTCACGCCCAGGGAGCTGCCTTCGAACCCGTCCGGCAGCCTTGGCAGCGGGTCCGACCTGCGCACGGCCATCAGGGCGCTCTGGTCCATGTTGGGGTTTCCGCTGGGGATCTCGATGCGGGCGCCGTCGATGCCGCCGTCCCTGCGGATGCGGAAGTAGATCTGAACCCGGCCCTGGCTGGAGGTGACGCGGTTCCAGTTGCCGGTGATGCGGCTTTGCACCTGCTGGACGTACCACATGAACGGGAAGTTGCCGTCGAGTTCGCCCACCAGGCCGGTTCCGCCGGCCACGCCGTTGGACGCCTTGAGGCCGGGAATGCCCGTGCCCACNNCCGATGCCGCCCCCGCCGCCCGAACCGGAGGCGCCGACGGAGGGATTGGGGCTGGGGGTCTTCCCCTTGGAGGCCACGGGCGCCTTGCCCATGCTGTCGGGGTTGGTGCTGGTGCCCTGGAGGGGCTTGGACGCCTTGGTGCCGAAGGCGTTGGGCGAGGGGTTGTAGCCGGTGGGCTCGTTGCGCTTGGGGGCCACTTCCTCCACCCGCCGCTGGCGCTCGCCCTGCTTGCCCTCCTCCAGGGGCGCCTCGCCCCCGGCCACGCCCTCCACCCCGGCGGCGGGCAGGCGCACCCAGGTGACCTTGGCATCCTCGGGAGCGGGGTCGGGCTTGGGGGTGAAGAGGATGGCGCCCACCGCGACCACGTGGAAGGCGACGCTCACGCCGATGGCCAGGGACAGGCCCCGTTTGCCCAGCTGGGCGCGTTCGTGGAGGTAGGCGTACAGGTCCTGGCTCACGGGCGCCTCAGCGTTCCATGGGCTCGGTTCCCGCGGGGGCGGTGGAGGCCGCGGTGACGAAGCCCACCTGCGTGAAGCCGGCCTCGCGGATGGCGTCGACC
>DBMS01000085.1:964-1705 GCA_002297665.1 Holophagaceae bacterium UBA692
GGCGCTTGCGGCTCTCGGCGGCGCGCTGGCGAAGCTGGGCCTTGAGGACCCCTTCCTGCACGAAGCGCTTCTCGAACTCGATGCGCCCGTCCCGCACCAGGGTCACCACCAGGGCTTCGGACTCGAGGTTCTTCCCGGTGCGGCTCTCGGGGAGGTTCACGTCGACGCCGGTGGTCAGCATGGGAGCGGCCACCATGAAGATGATGAGAAGCANNCGGCGTCATGTTGATGTCGGCCATCTGTCCGCGCTTGGAACCGGGTGTGAATGCCATTCGCCCTTACCTCTGCACCAGTCTACACCTTCGACATAGAATGGTAGTCCATGGCCACTCCGATCCGCCTCATCGTCAGCGAAAAACCCAGCATGGGACGCGCCATCGCGGCCGCGCTGGGCATCCAGGGCTCGGGGCGCAGCTTCATCCAGGGCGACGGGATCATCGTCACCTGGTGCGTGGGCCACCTCGTGGAGGCCCTGGATCCCGAAGGCTACGACCCCGCCCTCAAGCGCTGGCGCATGGACAGCGTGCCCTTCTTCCCGCCGGAGTTCCGCTACGCGCCCATCGCGTCCACAAGGGACCAGTACGAGGTGGTGGAGCGGCTCATGAAACGGGATGACGTGGGCGACATCGTGAACGCCACCGACGCCGGGAGGGAAGGGGAGCTCATCTTCGACCTGGTGTACCGCCTGGCCAAGGCCACCAAGCCCGTGCACCGCTTCTGGACCTCCAGCCTCACCGACGA
>DBMS01000085.1:1867-2646 GCA_002297665.1 Holophagaceae bacterium UBA692
AACTTCGTGCCCAAGGACTTCTGGACGCTGTGGGCCGTGTTCCAGGCCGGGGCCGGCGTCTACAAGGGGAAGTGGTTCCGGAAGGAGGACGGGCGGGACCAGGACCGCTTCGACACGGAGGAGGCCGCCCGGAACCTCGCCGAGGCCCTCAAGGGCAAGCCCGGGCGCGTGGCGTCGGTCACGGCGCGCACCGAGAAGAAGAAGCCCGAGCTCCTCTACGACCTCACCAACCTGCAGAAGGAGGCCAACAAGCGCTTCGGCCTCACCGCCGAGCACACGCTGGCCGTGGCCCAGGAGCTCTACGAAGCCAAGCTGATCAGCTACCCCCGCACCAATTCCCGCTGCCTCACCGAGGCCGACGCGGCGAAGATTCCCGCCTGGATCCGGTCCCTGGCCACGGGCCAGCTGGAGGCCCTGCGGCCCTTCGTGGACGACCTGCGCAAGCGCTGGCCCCAGAAGCTGGACAAGCGGTTCGTGAACGACAAGGAGGTGGAGGACCACACCGCCCTGGTCCCCACCGAGAATCCCGCGAAGAACCTCGCGGGCGACAAGCTCCGCATCTACGAACTCATCGCCCGGCGCTTCCTGGCGGCCTTCTGGCCGGACCGGATCGAGGCCAAGACCACCATCGTGACGAAGATCGAGAAGGAGTCCTTCAAGACCACCGGCACCGTGGTCAAGGCCCTGGGCTGGTCGGAGGTGGATCCGCCCCATTCCCGGCCGAAGAAGGAGGCCAAGGCCGAGGAGGGCGAGGAGCCCGAGGAGGACGAGGAGGCCGG
>DBMS01000085.1:2761-3723 GCA_002297665.1 Holophagaceae bacterium UBA692
AGGGCGCCATGAAGGACTGCGGGCTGGGCACCCCCGCCACCCGGGCCAACATCATCGAGACCCTCCTCAAGCGCGCCTACCTGGAGCGCAAGCGCAACATCCTGGCCCCCACGCCCAAGGGCATCGANNCTGATCCGCAGCATCCGGGCCGAGCCCCTGCGCAGCCCCCAGCTCACGGGGGAATGGGAGGCGCAGATGGAGCGCATCCGGCGCGGCGAGGCCAGCCGGGAGGCCTTCATGGAGGGCATCCGCGGCTTCGTTAAGGACGTGGTGGGGCAGATCAAGGCCTCGGCCCCCGCGGCCGCCGCGCGGCCCCCCTCGGGCCCGGTGGTGGGCGACTGCCCGCGGTGCGGGTCCCCCCTCCACCTGAGGGAATGGGAAGGGCGCCACTACGTCAAGTGCGCCGCGACCCGGGACCCCGAATGCCGCGTGGCCTACGAGACCGGGGCCGACGGGAAGCCCGCGGACCTCTGCCGCCTGTGCCAGGGCCCCCTGCGCACCACCAAGGCCGGCTCCAAGGTGTGCGTGCTGTGCGGCGCCTGGGCCTCGGACCAGCCCGAGGGCCTGCCCGAACCCGGCCTGTGTCCCGGTTGCGGGCAGCCCATGCGCATCATCCGCTCCACCACCCGGGGACAGTTCTTCCGCCGCTGCGCCCCCTGCGGCACCGTGGAGCCCCTCAAACTCCCCTGATCNNGCGGATCGTGAAAGCGGGTATCATGGGCGGACTTTCCGGGTCCCACGGGGGTCGCCATGGCAAAAATCGACAAGTTTCTCGTCCAGATGGTGAACAAGGGCGCGGCGGTGCTGCGCCTGGATCCNNGGCGATTCGCCGGTGGTGGAGGTGGCCGGCGGCCACCGCATCGCGCTCAGCTCCCAGGAGCTGCTGGGGAGCGTGCTGGACGGCCTGGCCAAGGAGATCCTGCCCGAGGAGCATTCCACCGCCTTCCTGCGCGGCGAGAACG
>DBMS01000085.1:3753-5596 GCA_002297665.1 Holophagaceae bacterium UBA692
GGCACCCGGTTCGTGGTGGCGCGGTTCCGCCCGGCGGCGGAGACCGGCGCGGTGGCCACGGCCCTGGACAGCCTCGATCCGCTCATCCTGACCCTGCTCACCGGGGGCGGCTCGGACCTGTACCTGGGCGCCGACGAGGCTCCCCTGGTGCGCATGGGCGGCGAGGTGCAGTCCCTGGGCGACTACGGGAAGCTCTCCGCCAAGCGNNCTCCAGGAACTGGTGCAGACCTGGGTTCCGCCCAAGGTGTGGGAGGCCTTCCTGGCCGGCCAGGACACGGAATTCGCCCGCACCGACCCGGGCCTCCCCTGCCGCCTGCGGGTGAGCCTCTACCACGGCCACGCCGGCCCCAGCATCGCGGTGCGGGTGGTTCCCCGGGAGGTTCCCGACCCCGACACCCTGGGCCTGCCCGACACCGTGCGGCGCCTGGCCGGGCTCAACAAGGGGCTGGTGCTCCTGACGGGCCCCATGGGCAGCGGAAAATCCACCACCCANNCTGCTGGCCCTGGCCAACGCCGGCCGCAAGAGCTTCGCCGTCACCATCCAGGATTCCATCGAGTTCGAGTTCCCCCCCGGGGCCTGCCTCATCCGCCAGCGGGAGGTGGGGTGCGATCCCGTGCGCCAGAAGCAGGCCCTGCGCGCCGCCATCCGCCAGGCCCCGGACATCCTCGCCGCGGGCGAGATCCGGGACGGCCAGACCCTGGAACTGTGTCTCCAGGCCGCCCAGACCGGACGCATGGTCCTGGCCACCCTCTCCACCGCCACCCAGGAGGAGACCCTGGCGACGCTGGCGGGCTTCTTCCCCCCGGACCAGCGCCGGCGCGTCCTGGCGCGCATTTCCGAGACCCTCACCGCCATCCTGGGCCACACCCTCCTGCCCAAGGCCGGCGGGGGGCAGGTTGTGGCCCTGGAAACCCTCTTCAACAACCCGGGCATCGCCGCCCTGATCCGCGGCGACCGCCTCGGCCACCTGGCGGAAGCCATGAAGCAGAGCCGCTACGGCCAGACCTCCCACAACGAAGCCCTGGTGGCCCTCATTCTCGCGGGCAAGGTGGATCCCATGGTGGCCTACCTGCGGTGCCACGACCGGGAATCCTTCATCGCCGCGTGCCAGCGCGCCGAGATCGGTTTCGATCCCAGGGACGCGGGGCAGCTGGTGACCGAAGGCTGATCAGCGCGCCGCGGCCGCCATGGGCCTCCGGCCCGCCCCGGGCGGGGCGAGCTTTCGCGCCAGGAGGTGCAGGAGGTGCGCGTTCCCATCGGCGTCGGGCAGCAGCACGAGGTTGACCGTCGTCTCCACGTCGCCCATGGCGCGGTGGGCCCTTCCCGCGGGGATGCGCAGGCGCTCGGCCAGGTGCTGGAGCCGCGTGCTCTCCAGGGCGGGGTGGAGCCTGCGCCAGGGGATTCCCCGGCAGGAGCAGCCCCACACCAGGGCGTCGGCCCGGGGCATCACCTGGCGCACGAAGCCCTTGTCGAAGCCGCTGTTGTGGGCCACCACCAGGGCGGCCCGGCCCAGCAGCGCCTCCACCCGGGCGGCGTCGATGCGCCGGCCCCGCACCATGGCGTCGGTGATGCCGTGGATGGAAGTGGCGACGGCGGGGATGGGGATGCCGGGGTCGTTCAGCTCCTGGTATGCGTCCACGGTGCGCAGCAGGCGCCCCGTGGCCGTCTCCACCTCGAGAAGGACGACGGCGATTTCCACCAGGCGGTCCTGGGACGGGTAGAGCCCCGTGGTCTCGGTGTCCACGACGGCGACGAGGGTGGTGGGGGAAGGCGTCACGGATCCCCTACTTCGCCGCGATCTTCTCGAGGGCCTTCATGAACTCCATGGGCAGGGGGAAGACG
>DBMS01000243.1 GCA_002297665.1 Holophagaceae bacterium UBA692
AGAGGACGGCCAGGGGGGCCCCGGGCCCGACGGGACCCGGCGTGCGGGGCCACCCGTTCCAGGCCAGGGGACCCACGTGCTCCACCCCCGCGGGGACGGCCAGGGGCTGGAAGCCGGGCGTGTCCCACAGGAAGGTGCGGTCGCCGAGCAGCAGGGCGCGGACGTCCGCCACGCCGGGGCGGCCCAGCGCCCGCAGGGCCATGGACGCGCGGCGCGCCGTCCCGCGGAAGAAGGCGTCCAGGAAGGCCTCCTGGTCGGCCGCGCCGGGCTCCCCTTCCCCGAACCCCAGCACGCCCCGGAAGGCGGGGATCATGCAGCCGCAGGCCAGGGTGTCGCAGGGCAGGCCCGCCAGCGCCGCGGAGGTGGTCGCCGTGAACCGGAAGACGCCCACGACCCGCTGGGCCCGGACCTCCTCCATGAGGGCCCGCTCCGCCCGCACGACCCGGATGAACCGCTCGGGCTGCCGGAACCAGGCGTAGGCCGGAGCCGATCCCTGGTCCGCTTCCTGGAGGTCGGGCAGCAGGTGGTGGGGCACGCCCAGGCGCGCCAGGAACGGGGATCGGCCCGGGGTGGCGGCGAAGGCTACGTCGTGGCCCCGGGCCAGCAGGACGTCGCGCAGGGCCAGGCCCTTGGCGAGGTGGGACAGGGCATTGCTGCCCGGCAGGATCAGGAAGCGCATGGCGGAGGGTTCACCCGGGGCCGGTCTCTCCGGCCCAGAGGTCGAAGAAGTTGAAGAAGTGGTAGGGATAGGTTTCCAGGAAGCGCTCCAGGGCCTGGGCGTAGGCGGCCGCGTAGGGCCGGTAGGCCTCCGGAGCCCGCCCCAGGCCGGGCGGGACGCGGATGACGGCGGCCACCTGCATCTCGTACTGGTCGGGCCCGGGCTTGTGGGGGAAGAGCACGGCCACGGGCGCGCCGGTGGCCGAGGCCAGCTTGTAGGCGGTGAAGGGCAGGGACACGGGGCCCCCCAGGAACTCCACGGACACGGTTCCGCCGCCGGCGCCCCAGGCCCGGTCCCCCATGAGGCACAGCACCTCGCCCCGCTGCAGGGCGGCCAGCATGTCCGGCACGCCCCCCAGGAAGGACTCCGGATCGATGATCCGGAAGTCCCGGCCGGCGAAGGCCTGGAAGGGGGATCCCGCGTCCCCGGCGTCGAAGCGGGCCAGCACCGAGATGGGCGGGGCCAGGTGGGCGAGGTTGGCCATGCCCAGCTGCCAGGCGCCCACGTGGGCGGTGACGATCACCAGGCCCCGGCCCTCCCCGAGGAGGGCGGTGAGGTCCTCGCGTCCCAGCAGGTGGGTGGTGAACTCGCCCCGGCCCAGGATCCGCTGGGCGGCCTGGTCCACCATGAGCCGGGCGAAGGTCCGGCTGAGCCGGAAGGTGTCCGCCAGGCGCCCTATTCCCGTGCGCTCCGGGAACCGGTGGGCGAGGTACGGCCGGCACCTCCGGCGCACCGACGGCCGGGTCAGGGTGTAGTACAGGCTCACCCCATCGGCCAGGGCGTAGGCCACGGGGCGGCCCGCCAGGCGGATCAGCCCGTGGAAGAAGCCCAGCTGCCACCGTGCGCCGATGCCCTGGATCCGCCATTCGATCCGGCCGGGCGTCACGCCTCCTCCCGTCCCAGCATGCGCCGGGTGGACCGGGTGAAGCGCAGGAAGCTGCCCAGGCCGCCCAGGAAGCGAAGCCAGCTGTCCGGGGACCGCCAGAGCATGGCGACGTACCCCCAGAGCACCTTGGGCCGCCTGAAATGCCGTTCGTAGAATTCCCGGAACAGCTCCTCCAGGCGCTCCCGGGTCATGCCCCGGGTGACGAACTGGAAGTTCATGCAGTCCATCTTCTCCCAGTCCTCGTCGAAGTCCCCCAGTTCGCGGATGCCGTCGTAGATGGGCGAGCCCGGGAAGGGCGTGAACTTGGCCAGGTTGAAGTCGTCCACGGGGAGGGAGAAGACGTAGTCCATGCTGCGGCGGATGCTGGCCTCGGTCTCCCCGGGCAGGCCGATCATGAGCAGGCCCTTGGTGCGGATGCCCGCGGCGCTGATGGTGCGGATCTTGCCGGCCAGGTGGTTGAGGTCGGGGTTCTGGCGGTGCCGGGCCAGGAGGTCCGGATCCCCGGTCTCGATGCCCAGGCTCATCATCCAGCATCCCGCCCGCTTCATGCGGCCCACCAGGTCGGGGTCGATGTGCTCGGCCCGCACGGCGCAGTTGAAGGTCATGCCCAGGGGCTCGGCCAGGAGCCGGTCCGTGAGCCGCTCCACGCGCCTGCGGTCCAGGGTGAACTGGTCGTCGTAGAAGTTGATGTGCCGGATGCCGAAGGTCCGGCGCAGCATGCGCATGTGGTCGTAGAGGTAGTCCGCGGAATTGGAGCGGAAGCTGCGCTGGAAGACGCTCCGGTCGCAGTAGGAGCACGCGTAGGGGCACCCGCGGCTGGAGATGCAGCTGGTGTTCGGGACGGTGGGGTAGTTGAAGATGGGCAGCTTGTACGCGGCCGGGAAGCCCGCGAGCTTGCCGTAGGCGGGGAAGGGCAGGCTGTCCAGTTCGAGCCCCTGCCGGTAGCCGTTGAAGCGGATTTCGCCTTCGGGGCCGTCCCGCCAGATGAGGCCGCGCACCTGGGCCGGCGTCTCGAAGCCGCCGTCCATGAGCTCGCGCAGCGTCTCCTCGCCTTCGCCGGCCACGGCGAAGTCCATGGCGGGGTACTCCCGCAGCAGGCGCTCCTTCAGGGCCGAGATGTGCGGGCCCCCGAAGACGCTCCTGATGCCGGGACAGGCGCGCCTGGCCAGTTCCGCGATGCGCACCCCGTCCAGGAAGCTCGAGGTGGTGCAGCTCAAGCCCAGGAAGGCCGGGCGCTCCGACCGCAGGTGCGCCTCGATGAGGCCGTCGGAATCCGGGTTGGCGAAGCAGTCGATGATGGCCGTCTCCATGCCGGCGGCGTCCAGGTAGGCCGCGAGGCTCGCCAGCCCCAGGGGCGGCATGAGGTTGGCGACGCGGGAGATGTCCTGCCCCGCCGCGCCGGCGCGGTACCCGAGGGGGTGGACCAGGAGGATCTTCCGGTGGTTCAGCACGGGCGCGGCTCCTTGTAGCGGACCAGGGAATCCCAGAGCAGCCCCCGGAATCCCATGGCGCGCAGGACCGTCATTCGCTCGCGGCCCCGCTCGGGCGGGAAGAACCGGTCCCGGCGGCCCCGGAAGGCGGCCTCGATGCGCCCGGACAGGGCCCCGGCGTCCACGCCGGCGGCATGGTAGTAGACGGGCTCCCGCAGGTCCGTGTGCGGGCCCACCCGGCCTTCCCGCAGGGCCAGGGTGTGCAGGGCGGTGCCGGGGAAGATGCGGATGCCGGTGAAGGCGAAGACCACCGTGCTGCGCAGGCGCTCCAGGTTGGCCAGTCCCCGGGCGAAGGTGGCCTCGGTCTCCCCGGGACCCCCGAACATCACGAAGTGCGCGCAGGGAACCCTGCAGGCCACGAAGGCTTCGTTGGCCTCCACCACCTCGTCGAAGGTGAAGCCCTTGCCCAGGGCCCGCAGGGTCGCGTCGGCGCAGGCGTCCGTCCCCAGTTCGGCGGCGCGAAGGCCGGCCCGGGCCATGAGGCGCAGGTCGGCCTCGCGGATGAGGCTGGGACGCATGTAGCAGGCCCAGCGGATGGGAAGGGCGCGGCGCAGCAGCTCGTCCACGACCTCCATGTGCCTGCCGCCCTCGTCGTTGAACACCGCGTCGGCGATGAAGAACTCGGTCTGGCCGAAGCGGGCGTGGGCCTCCTCCAGGTCGTCCACCACCGCGCGCGGGTCCCGGACGCGGTACGCCGCGCCTTCCAGGGAGGGGTAGTTGCAGTAGGCGCAATGGTGCGCGCAGCCCCGCTTGGTCTGGATGTTCAGGAGGCCCGAGGCCCCCTGGTAGAAGGCGACGATGGCCTCGTCGTAGCGCGGCGACGCCATCTCCCCGGCGAGGCCGGCGTTGCGGAGGATGCGCGGCGTCTCCCGGCCCGCCGCCAGGGCCTCCACCAGGTCCGCCGCCGCGCCCTCCCCTTCGCCGGCGATGCCGTAGTCGGCCCCCGTGTAGGCGAGGATCGCCTCCGGCAGGATCGTGAAGGCCGGCCCCCCCAGGATGATGGGCGCGCCCGTGCAGGTCCGGGCCACTTCCACCAGGCGCCGCGCCACCGCCGGATAGTCCGAGCTGGCCAGCGAATCGCAGGTGTCCAGGTTGCGCATGGAGATGCCCAGGAAGTCCGGCCGGACCTCGCGGATCCGGTCGGCGAAGGCGGTCTCCGAGGCGCCCGAGGCCAGGAAATCGAACTGCTCCACCACGTGGCCCCGGGCGGTGAGCGCGCCGGCCACCACCGCCATCCCGAGGGGATAGACGGGGTAGGGATCCAAGGTCAGGTTGGAGGAGACTAGGAGGATTCGGCTCATGGCGCCCCAGGGTCAGGGGGCATGCCCGGAAGCCCGCACCTGTTCGTAATTCTGTAATATAGCACACATGCGCTTTCCCCTGACCGTGGCCCACCTGACGGCCCTCACCGCGTTCCAGCTGGCCTTTATCCTGCTCTTCGTGGATGTCCGGTTGGCCGCGCTGCCCCTGGCCCTGTTCGTCCTGCTCTGCGGCGTGGCCCCCTTCCTGCCCCGCTTCGGCTTCTTCCTGCCCATCCTCTCCCGGGGCAGCCGCAGGTCGCCCCGGGTGGCCCTGAGCTTCGACGACGGGCCCGACCCGGCGGTGACCCCCGCGGTCCTGGACCTCCTGGACCGCCACGGCGTGAAGGCGGCGTTCTTCCTGGTGGCCGCCAAGGCCGAGGCGCACCCGGACCTGGTGCGGGAGATCCTCGCCCGGGGCCACGAGATCGGCAGCCACAGCTGGCACCACGACCCCATGCTCATGCTCCGCGGCCAGCGGATCCTCCGGGAGGAGGTGGCCCGGGCGCAGGAGATCTTCCAGGGCTTCGGCATCCTGCCGCGGGCCTTCAGGCCCCCGGTGGGGATCACCAGCTCCAGGCTCTGGCCGGTGCTCCTGGACCACGGCATGTTCTGCGTGAACTTCAGCTGCCGGGGCCTGGACCAGGGAAACCGGCGCGTGCCGGGCCTGGCCCGGCGCATCCTCGGCAAGGTCCGGCCCGGGGACCTGATCCTCCTGCACGACGTCCTGCCCACCCGGGCCACCGTGGACGAGCTGCTGGCCGAGCACGGCGCGGTGCTGCGCGGGCTGGGGGAGCGCGGGCTGGAGGTGGTGGCCCCCTCGGCGCTCCTGGGCCGCGCCCTGATGCGGCGCGGCCCGGAACGCCAGGGCGCCGCGGAGAGCTTCTACGACGACCTGGCCGGCACCTATGACCAGGAGCAGTTCGGAACGGCCGTGGCCCTCAGCCGGAACCTGGAGCTGGAACTCTTCCGCAAGCGCCTGCCGCACCTCCTCCACGGCTCCGGCACCGTGCTGGAACTGGGCGCGGGCACGGGCATCTTCACCCTCGAGCTGGCCCGGAACTGCACCGAGGTGCAGGCCGTGGACCTTTCGGGGAACATGCTGGCCCACCTGGAGCGCAAGGCCAAGGCCGCGGGCCTCGCCAACATCCGGACCCGGGAAGGGGACGCCGAGGCCCTGGCCTTCGAGGGCCCCTACGCCGCCGTGTTCTCGTTCCTCGTCTTCGAGTACTTCCAGGACCTGCCGGCCTTCTTCCGGCGCCTGGCGCCCCACCTGGAACCCGGCGCCCCCGTGTACTTCATCACCGCGCGCACCTCCTTTCTCCGGTTCTGGACGCAGGTGGGCAACGCCCTGCGCCAGGGCATCTGGCTGAAGTCCCGCTCGCGGCGGGACGTGGCGCGGCTCCTGCGCGCGGCGGGCATCGAACCGGTGCGCGTGCAGGGCCACCTGCTCACCTTCCTGGGCCGGGGCGGGATGATCCTGGAAGTGGAAGGGCGCCGGAAGGGCCCCGCCCATGACTGAAGCGCCCCGCGTCCTGGCGGTGGTGCCCGTGTACGACCACGCCGCCACCCTGCGGGGGGTCGTGGAAGGGCTTCTCGAAGCGGGGCTGCCGGTGCTGGTGGTCGACGACGGAAGCCGCGACGGCGCCCTGGAACGGGTGGCGGACCTGCCCGTGCGCACCCTGCGCCTGGAGCCCAACCAGGGCAAGGGCGCCGCGCTCCTGGCCGGGGCGCGCGTCGCCGAGGAGGCGGGCTTCGGCGCCCTCCTCTCCATCGACGCCGACGGCCAGCACTTCCCATCCGACGCCCCGGCGCTCCTGGCCGCGGCCTTCGCGCACTGGCCCGCCATCGCCATCGGCGTGCGCGGGATGGACGGCCCGGACGTGCCCGGTTCCAGCCTTTTCGGGCGGGCCTTCTCCAACTTCTGGGTGCGCCTGGAGTGCGGGCGCGAGCTGGCCGACACCCAGAGCGGGTACCGGGTCTACCCCGTGGCGTTCCTCACCGGGGGGACGTTCCGGTCCCGCCGCTACGCCTTCGAGGTGGAGGTCCTGGTGCGCGGAGCCTGGGCCGGCCTGGCCATCGCCGAGGCCCCCGTGCGGGTCCTGTACCAGCCCGGGGGACGCATCTCCCACTTCCGGGCCTTCCGGGACAACCTCCGGCTCACCGCGCTCCACACCGGCCTGGTCACCCTCGCCCTGTTCCGCCGCCAGGGGCCGCCCCTGGCCGTGGAGGCGCGGCGGGCCCTGATTTCACCCCGCGCCTTCCTGCGCACGCTCGCCTCCGAGCACGACAGTCCCGCGGCCCTGGCCACCGCGGTGGGGCTGGGGGTCTTCCTGGGCAGCCTGCCCATCATCCCCTTCGGGCTCTTGGTGATCGCCTTCGTGCACCACCGCCTGCACCTCAACAAGCTGGCGGGCATGGGCGCCTCCAACGTCTGCGTGG
Source organism: Holophagaceae bacterium UBA692 (assembly GCA_002297665.1). Lineage (GTDB taxonomy): Bacteria > Acidobacteriota > Holophagae > Holophagales > Holophagaceae > Mesoterricola. The sequence continues at coordinate 6,835 of DBMS01000243.1, forward strand.
CGCCCTTCGTGCCCTTCCTGTGCGTGCAGGTGGGCCACCTGCTTCTCCACGGACGCTGGTGGACCGCCTGGAACCGCCAGGGGCTCGTCGCCGAACTGCCCCAGCGCCTCTGGGAATGGCTGCTGGGGGCGCTGGTGGTGGGGCCCGCGCTGGGCCTGGTCCTGGCCCTGCCGACCTGGTTCCTGGTGAAGCGGTGCCGGGCTACCGGGAAAGCAGCTCCACGCACTTGGTGAAGCCGAATTCCCGGGCGTAGTCCACGGCCTTCTTGCCGGTGACGTCGGTGATGGAGGGATCGGCCTTGGCCTTGAGCAGGTCGGCGACGATCTCATCATGGCCGTAGTAGGCCGCGAGGATCAGCGCGGACACGCCCGGCTTGTAGCGCCCGTATTCCTTGAGGGTCAGGGCGTTGGGGTCCGCGCCCTGCTCCAGGAGCCACTTCACGAGGGGCGGGTGCCCGTAGTAGGCGGCCCACACCAGGGGCGTCCAGCCCCACTTGTCCACCTCGTTCACCTTCTCCCCGGATGCCACCAGGTCCTTGGCCTTCTGGAGGTTGCCGTCCACGACGGCCCGGGAGAGCTTGGTGCCGGCCTGGAGCCCGGAGGCTCCGAGGAGGATGGCGGCGGCGGCGAGAAGGGGGGCGAGTCTCATGGTCCACTCCTGGCTGATTGGAATAAACCAGTGTATACCGCTCGATCCTGCGGATTCACCCGGTTTCTCCGCTCCCTTCGGAGAGCCAGGCGGCCAGGGCTTTCACGGTGCCCAGCCGCCCCTGCAGGGAGCCGGCCTCCTCCACCGCGGCGCCGTAGCGGCGCTTCAGGGCCATGGCCAATTCCAGCGCATCCACAGAGTCCAGGCCCAGCCCCCCCTTGAACAGCGGCTGGTCGTCGCCGATGTCCCCGGGCAGGAGGTCCTCCAGGTCCAGGGTCTCGATGATGAAGGCCTTCAGTTCAAGCGTCGTGGGAGCCATGGCTCTCCTCGTGGAAGCGGCTCTCCAGGAGCCGCGTGAGGGCCCGGGCCTCCCGGGGGCGGTCCTGCTCCGGGGCCGCGGCGGCGTGCACCCAGGCGTCGAACACGAAGCGGAACGTGCAGGTGGGGGCCGGGACCATGTACCAACGGTCGCCCTTGGCCAGGAGGGGCGGGTCCACCGAGACGCGCACCGGCAGGATGGGGGCGCCCGTGCGCAGGGCCAGGTGGGCCGGGCCCCGCTTGAACTTGAGGGGCTGTCCCACCCGGGTGCGGCCCCCTTCGGGGAAGATCACGAGGTTCCGGCCCGAAGCCAGGGCCAGGCCGCAGTGCTCCAGGACCCGCTCCGGGTCCTGGTTGTTGATGAAGCCCGCGGCCCGCACGAGGGGGCCGAAGAAGGGGTTGTTCCACACCGCCTCCTTGACCACGCACACCGTGTCGGGCAGCAGGGCGATGAGGATGACGATATCCAGATACGACGGATGGTTCGCCAGGATGAGGGTGCCCTTGAGGACCGGCGGCTGCCCCTGGGTCACCACCTTCAGGATCCCGGAGGCCTCCAGGCCGAAGACGAAGAGCCTGAAGAAGCGCCGGATGATGCGCGCCGCCCGTCGGCGGCGGGCTTCCTGTCCGCCCGGCATGACGGCCAGGACGGGCCGGATCAGAAGCGTGCACAGGCAGCCGCCCACACCCAGGAGGGTGAAGAGGATTCCGCTGGTGAGGATCTTCCCCGCTTGTCGCAGGCGCGGGGGCAGGTGGGACGGAGGGGCGGCCATGGGGAATGGTAAGTATGCCATTGCGGGCTAGAATGTGGCGGGGAGGGGGCCATGGTGAAGGGACTGATCGTGACGGCCCTGGTGCTTTCGGGTGCCGCCGTGGGCGCCCAGGAGGAGAAGCCGGGCGTGGTGGAGGGCGTCAAGGAGGCGGGCAAGGAGGTCGGCCACGCCGTGAAGAAGGGCGCCAAGGCCGTGGGACAGGCCGCCAAGAAAACCGGGAAAGCCGTGGGCAAGGGCGCGAAGACCGCCGGGAAGGCGGTCGGTGAAGGCGCCAGGAAGGTCGGCCACGGTTTCCGGGACGGGGCGAAGGACGTGGGCCATGGGGTGAAGAAGGCGGTGAAGGGGGAGTAGGCGGCGCCGGCGCGGCCCGTCAAGCCCTCGTCACGTCGGGCTGGGCGCCTGGCAGCATCCGGGCCAGGAGCCCATCCAGCGCGGTCAGGCTGGCCTCCCCCAGGAGTCCGTGGTCGTCATCCACTTCCAGGAGGACCGCGCCTTCGTGCCGGCGCGCGAAAGCCCTGCTTTCCTCCACCGGCACGGATTCGTCCCGGGTGCCGTGGAGGATCGCCAGGGGCGCCTCCAGCCGCCACTGCCGGTCGCCGGCCCAGGCCGGCAGGTCCGCCAGCAGGTCCGGCCCCAGGGTGGTCCAGGCGTTGCGCGCGTGGTGGTAGATCGGCATCCGCCCGCGGCGGCGGTAGCCGGCCCAGCGCGGCCCCTCCAGGCGCCGGGC
>DBMS01000251.1:0-1662 GCA_002297665.1 Holophagaceae bacterium UBA692
AGGCCGGCGCCGGCCTCCGCGCCCAGGGACGCGGTGCCCAGGCGCGCGGCGCCCCATGCCAGCACGCAGGCGCCGAGGGTCCAGCCGAAGTCCTCCATGCGCCCCTGGAAGACCACCAGGAAGCCCAGGGCCACCAGGGCCAGGGCCGGGGCCAGGGTCCAGTCCGGTAGGGGGATGGCGATGGAGGGCACGCCCACCAGCCACGCGCCGCCCATGTGCTGGCCCAGGCCCACCCCGAAGGCCAGGAGCAGGAACACCAGGAAGGTTCCGGCCAGCCGCGAGGTTCCGGCCACCAGGTTGCCGGTGCCCAGCTCCTGCATGGACACCAGGAGCCCGAGGCCCGGCACCAGCACGATGATTCCGCTGAGAACCAGGATGGGGTGGGAGGCGGAAGGGAGGAAGCGCCCCAGGAGCGCGCCGCCCAGGGAACTGATGACCCCGCCCAGGAGAGGGGTGAGGCTCGCCAGTCCGGGCCGCTTGCGGGCGAGCTGTTCCGCGGCGCCCACNNATGAGGCCGATGACGGCGCCCAGCACCACCTCGCGCCAGCCGCCCCCGAAGATGACCGCCATGCCCATGGAGGCCATGCCGTAGGCCAGCACCTGCAGGCGGGGCGAAAAGCGCGAAGGCCGCCCCGAAAGCCGGGCCAGCTCCTTCCGGGCCGTGGCTACGTCCACCCGGTCCTGGAGCACCAGGTCCACCAGGGCCTCGGCGTCCGCGAGCCGTTCCAGGGAGGAGGGCCCCGTATCCACCCGGATGAGGTAGGTCTTCCCGTGGTGCCCCTCCTTGCGCAGCGAAGCCAGGAAGCCCGTGGGCGTGGCGTAGATGGCGCCTTCCAGGTCCAGGTGCTGGGCGAGGCGGNNGCGCTGACCCCGCACTCCTGGAGGGTCCGGCCCAGTTCCAGCACGAGGGCCACCTCGGGAATGGAACTGGGGCCCTGGTAGGCCAGGGACGGGATGGGGGCTTCGCCTGGATCGTTCATGGATCTCCAGCATAGCGGCCGCTGCCGGGCCCTGGGGCATAATGGACCCGATCCCCGGAGCCCGCATGGACCTTCTCTTCAAAGCCGGCGACCGCGTCCGCCTCGCCCGGGCCGCCTACGCCCTGTACGGCGGCGCGTGGCCGAACTTCTGCCCCCAGGGCCAGGGCGGGGGCCGGCCCGGCACGGTCCTCTTCGCCGGGGACCGCCCCCACAAGCCGGGCGCCGCGCCCCGGCCCTACTACGTCCGGTGGGACAACGGCGTGGAGAACAGCTACCGGGTCGAGGATCTGGAGGCCGACGAGGAACTGCCGGAGGCGGAGGGCAATATCATCCCGTTCGCGCCAAGGCGCGCCTGACCCCACCCGGGGCTTTGGATCTACAATGTTCCAACCCACCCCGGAGGCGCCCATGAAGACGGATCACGTCATTCTCGGCATTCACATCACCGATCGGCTGCGCAACGCCGGCGAGGTGCAGAAGGTCTTCACGGACTACGGCGGCAACATCAAGACGCGCCTGGGGCTGCATGAAGTCGCCGACAGCCTCTGNNGCCTCGGAGGGCGTGGTCCTGCTGGAGGTCCTCGGCGGCGACGAGGTCCGCACAGGCATGGTCGCCAGGCTCGGGGCGATCCCGGGCATCGAGGTGAAGGAGATGGTCTTCTCGCACGCGTAGCGGGATTTT
>DBMS01000251.1:1692-24631 GCA_002297665.1 Holophagaceae bacterium UBA692
CGCGACCTACGGCTTAGAAGGCTATTAAGAATTTAGTCGTGGCGCTATTTACGGCGTTTCGATGGTGACTTTTTGGTGACATGCTCAAGGCCCATCATCGCGGCCACCTTGTCTTGAGCGGCCAAACCGCCCTCATCCACGAACTCGATATAGAGCATGGTCGTCTCAATCCGCTCGTGCCCCAGCCATACCTGAATCGTGGGAATAGGTGTGCCGGCCCGGGCGTGGTTCGTGGCGAAGGTTGCCCGTAGGCGGTGCGGGGTCAATCCCGTCAGGCCCAGTTCCTTCCCTACATAGTGAAGAACCTTCTTGGTGAACTGGGCCTCGTGGGGCGTGTCCTCACCCTCGGGCAGAATCAGCCCTTCCTTGCCCCTGGTTGGCCCCAGGTGCTCTAGAAGCCATTTGGGCATGGGTATGAGCCTGACCTTCCCGTTCTTGGTCTTCCCGGCGTAATACGTGCGGTTCGTGGGGTCGATCCATTCCCACCGGCTAGCAAGGGCTTCCTTCTCCCGGAGGCCGAGGCCAAGCATCATTCGGATGGCCGTGCACACATGATCGCTCTTGGGCCGGGTCTTGAAGGCGTGCTTCACGCCGCTGCCGATGTAGGGCGCATCCACCGCTGCCAGGAAGGCCACCGCATCAGCAAGGGGAATCACCCGGCGCGGTTCTTTCTTCACCGGGACCTTCTTGAGCTTGTAGGGCCTGGAGGAAACCGGATGCCTGGTGCTAGCCCAGCCCATGACCGTGTTCAAGGCCTTCACCACACTGTTGGCCCCCCCCGCCTTGTGTTCCCGTCCCGTTGGCCCGGGGTTGTTCAAGTAGTAGGTTCGGGCATCCTCGACGCGCTCTGTGGTGAGATGGTCAAGGGGCAGGTCTAGCAGCTCGGAGAAGTTCAGCCGGATTTTGTCGGCGGTGCCGTCCACGTGCTTTGCGGAGAGGACTCCCCCATTGGCCTTTTCCCACGCCTCCAATGTCTTCCCGAGAGTCGGCAGTTTCGCCTTGGGGGCAACGCCATTGGCCTTGTCCAGGGCTTCGTCATACCAGCGCTTCGCTTCGGCCTTCGCGTCCCCAACCATCGTTTTCTTGGTGCTCTTGTGGACGCGGATCCCTCGCACCACGAAATCGCAGTGATAGAACTTGCCGACTTTGTGGAGGTTGTAGGGGTCGCTCATTGGTCGTTTGGAAATATTTTGGTCATTACTTCTTTGACCGAAACCGCAAGGTCGGCGAGTTGACCGTCCGACATTTGACCAATCCCCTTATGGAGCTTTGTCAGCCCATCCACCAACGCGGCGAGCGCCAACCTTCGGAATGGGGAGCCCACCTCCCCCGTGTTTAGTTCGAACTGAAAGGTAGTGGTGCCTGTGGCCGTTGGGAGGGTTTTGGCCGCCTTGGACGATGACGGTTCAACTGGATCACCCATCAACCATCCATAGCTTGTGTTTAGGGCTGAGGCAATCTTGACCAATGAAGAGTACCTTGGCCTGGATTCGTTCCTTTCCCACTTGCTGAGTAGGGATGGGTCGGTGCCAAGGACCGTGGCAAGGTCCACGCGACTCAAACCCTTTTTGATGCGTCCCTCTTTGATTCGAGATCCGACAAGGCTATCAGTTGGAGTTTTCACGTTTTTTTGCCTCTGTGAAATCTGGGCCTTGACAATCTATCCACCTGACATCAACCTATTGCCGCCGGTCAATCCTGACATCATATGACCGACATACTCAGCACTTCTCCTCTGATTCTGGTCAAAAAAGGAGTTTCGTCAATGGGATCTGATCTGTTTTCCAAACCTTGGAGGAATTAGCGATGAACCTAAGTGCTGGTAATTTCCAGGAGCGCCTGCGAACTGCAAGGCTCTTGATTGGTCTCTCACAGGAGGACTTGGCCAAACAGATGGGGCGGCCAGCACTCTCTGTCAGTCGGTGGGAACGCGGGAAATCCAACCCCATCCCATCCAACGCCGCACGTTTGGCGGTTGCCCTCAGGGTTAACATGCGCTGGCTGTTGCTTGGCGAAGGCCCAATGGAATGCCGTCCTGCAACGACGAAGGACCCGGTTGCCGCCGGATCCTCCGTTTCTTCCAACTCCGCCCGCTAGCACACGGGCCGCTTCTTGAGAAAGCGTGTCATGCACAATATCGCATCCGAACCGGACCCAGGCAAGCCCCCTGATCCCATTCCGCTGGTCAATCCCGACCCCCTTTTGAGCTGCAACCGCGCCCGCGTGTTCCTGGCACGGCTCAAGGGCTGCAAAAAACTGGACCACGAGACGCTGACCAACCTGATTCAGACGGCTGGTCTCCCGGTCCACGAGGACCCCTTTGGGAGTGGCCGGCATTGCTTCCTGGGATCCGAACTCTTGGCCTGGTTCCAGGCCCGCATGGAAGGGCCTAAGCCTCGCCCCATCCGTGGACCTGGCAGGCCTCGCAAGACCGCAGCGTGAATCCCCCTTCCTCCAACGCATTCCCCCACGCGGCACTCGCCGCACAGGAGCACCCGTGTTCGAAATGACCGATATGCAACGCCAGACCGCCGATATCGACGCGATGAATCGCCTGTTCGCCCTGAAGGCAATGGCCGCCCCCAAGAAGTGGCTCGGCTCCAAGGCCGCCCCCCGCTATGAAATCAAGCTCAAGCGGGTGCCTCCCCCGGTTCCACCCCCGCCCAAGCTCGATGTAGCGGCCCTTCTGGATTCCACCGAACGCGCCTCCCGCGATGCGCTCGCCCTCTACTACAACCTCCACCGGCAGGGCCGCAACGACCTGGAACATATCGCCTGGGTCGTTTTTTTGGGAGCCTCGTGGAGCGCCGATGAGGCCAATGAAGGTCCGGTCGAAGGCCGCAGGGCCAAGGCCATTCTGGACTCCGCAGAGAAGGGGATGCACCTCGCACTGTCGCTGGATCGGATCCTCTCCCGGGAAGGGAGCGCCAGGTGCATCGGCATCGCCCGCCGGCTCTACCACGAAACGTCCACCTCGGCCCTGGCCCTGGGCAAGTTCCTGAACCTCGAAGTGGCCCTTCCGGACTGACACCAGATGCGAATTCGAATCGAGCAAGTAGCCCTGTGGCCGTGGTTGCAATCCACCCCTGAACCCTCGGGGGTGGAAATCGGGCCCGAAAGTATTTCCCGGCTCGCCGCCGAATGGGGGGTAGGTCCATCCACCCCGCAGGTGGTGCCCCCAGCTCCCACCCAACCTTTCCGCAAGCTCGGATACGTTCCCACCCGCCACGTGCGGCAGTCGAGGCGGTAGTCATGGCTCGGAAACGCTTCATCAGTCCGCAGTTCTGGGAGAACGAGGATGTTCTTGCCCTTGGGGATACCGCCGTCCGGTGCGCCATCGGCTCATGGAGCATTTGCGACCGGAACGGAATTTTCGAATGGCGACCGCGGAAGTGGGTTCACAAATTCGCCCCCAGATCGACCGACGACCCGGATCAGGTCTTCCAGGAACTCATCGACGTGGGCTTTGTCGCCCGATTCGACGCAGGGACCGAGCATTACGGTTTCTGGATCAAGTGGTCCCGGCACCAGGACCCGCATATCAACGAACGCCCGCAATACCCGATGCCGATTAACGATCCAAGATTTTCACCCTGTCGCCCAAGGCATGGCGAGAAGCCGGATCCCGCTTGGGTGACGGCATTCTATGGCCCAAGGACTGATGTCAGCACCGGTGCTGACACCGATGGGAGCACCAGTGCTGACAGTGGTGCTCCAACCAGTGTCAGCCCGTCTTATCCTTCTAGGCCTTCTAAAGAAAAGAAAGAGCCCGACCCATCCCATGTCCCGTCCATGGATGGCCTTATCCAGGGAGGCGATGACGCAGGAGAGGGGTGTACTTCCCCCGGCCCCCTGCACCCCGCTGTCGAGGCTCTTCGATCCGCCATCTCCGTGGAAAAGGACATCGCATGACCGACACCGGCAACAGACTCAAAATCTGCTCCATCCGCCTGGATGGGGCAACCCAGACCCGCGCCGAACTCAACAAGGCCGTCTTCCAGGAATACGCATCCGCCATGCAGGACGGCGCGACCTTCCCTCCGGTGATCATTTTCGATGACGGCGAGAACCGCTGGCTTGCCGATGGCTTCCACAGGATCCAAGCTGCCCGCCTGGCAGGGCAAGAAGAGATCGCAGCCGATGTGCGCAAGGGCACCCTCCGGGACGCCCAGCTCTTCAGCGTCGGGGCCAACCTGACACATGGGCTGCGGCCCAGCATCGCCGACAAGCGGGCCGCCGTCTCCAAGCTCCTGGCCGACCCGGAGTGGTCCCGATGGTCAGACCGGGAAATTGCTCGTCGTGCAGGTGTCTCCCAGCCCTTCGTCTCCAAGATGAGGGCAAGGCAGGGTGATAACGTTATCACCTGGATCCCCTCACCCGGCCATAGCTCGACCACCGAGGTTGACGGGCTCCTGGCCATTGTCATGCCCTCCGACAGTGACGGCTTCTTCTACGTCCTTGTCATCCGACCCGATGAAATGCCGCAAGCGAACGTGGAAGGGATCCGAAAACCGATCCGCGCCGATATGGTGTCTCGGCTCCTGCATGACATGGGCTTCCCGGTTGGCCGCGCCACATGGAGAACTGCCCGTGTGGGCGACGATCCCGATGGGGACGAAGGTCTGGACCTGGACAACAGGTGGACATGGCCCCACATGCTCTATGAATCCCGTCAGGTCTGGACGGAAACGCGCTGGCGACACGATGACCACACCTGTTAGGCATCTCGAACGTTCCTCCCGGGGTGGACTGAAAGGGGCGTGGACGATCCTTTGTCGCTCTCACACGACCCGCCAGGAAATCGCTGCACGATGCACAGCTCATCATTCCAGCCCTGGTTATCCGTCAACGGCAACGGGCAGCGGCGCAATTCCCAGATTATCTAACGCGAGCTGCGACCATGCGCAAAATTTTGGCAATACGGACTTTATGGTTTCTGTTGAGACAGGAAGTGAAGCCAGCTTTCGATACCATAGAAAATGTAACCCTATTCATAGTCTGAAACCCGCATGAACACTCACTTTCATAATCTGGTGAGAATGAGGCGCAACTTGCCAGCCGATTATCAATGAGCCAGAAATCAGTTTCACCCCGAAAGATGCACGAGGAAGCGATGCCGAGAACAGGTAAGAAATCCAGGATCAATAAGGACTTCATCGAAACCCAGGAGAAGAAGGCCGAAGCGCTCCGCCTGGTCAAGGCAGGATACCGCACCCCCGAGATTGCGGCCCGACTAGGCTACGCGGATCGGCGCGGGGCACACGCCTTGATCACCAGGGCCTTACAGGAGCTTGTGGCCGTGCCCCGGGAGGATGCCCGGCAAGTGTGTGTCGCTAGGTTGGACGATTGGCTCGTCAAGCTCGCACCCCAGATCGAGATGGGCGACCTGAAGGCAATCACAGTGGCCCTGAAGATCGAGGAACGGCGAGCCCGTCTCCTGGGCCTAGATGCACCCGTGACGGTCCACAACCCCAACGGCGGCCCCTTGGTTCAATTCGTGGTCGCCCTGCCCCCACAGGCCCAATCCATTGAGGAATGGCGGGCACAGACAGGGACAGTGATTGACGTAACGCCCCAGACCACGAACGGAGATGCAGCATGAGTGAGGAACCCGTGAACCAATCCGTCATTTGGCAGCCCCAGCCGGGACCGCAAGAGATGCTTCTGACCTGTCCCGTGGAGGAGATCTTCTTTGGCGGTGCGCGTGGCGGCGGGAAGACCGATGGCGTCATCGGCTCCTGGCTTGGCCATGCCGGGCGTCATGGTGCCCACGCCAGGGGCATCGTGTTCCGGCGCTCCATGTCGGAACTTGATGAGGTTCAAAGCCGGATGATGGAGGTCTTCCCCGCTCTGGGAGCCCGCTACAAAGCGGCTATCCGAGTGTGGGAGATGCCGGGCGGTGCCGTTCTTCGCCTGCGCTTCCTGGATTCAGACGAAGACGCGACGAAATACCAGGGCCACGCCTACTCCTGGATGGCCTTTGACGAGGCCGGGAACTGGCCCACCCCCAAGGCAATTGATCAGCTCCGCGCCTGCCTTCGCTCCGTCCATGGTGTTCCGATCCAGTTGATCCTTACGGGCAACCCTGGAGGCGTGGGACACAACTGGCTCAAGGCCCGCTATATCGACCCGGCAACGCCTATGACGCCGTTCCAGGGGCCGGATGGATCCATGCGGGTGTTCATCCCCTCCCGGCTTGAGGACAACCGCCTATTGATGGAGAAGGATTCTCAATACGCCAACCGGTTGAAGTCCAGCGGCCCCGCGTGGTTGGTGCGGGCATGGCTTGAGGGCGACTGGAATACGGTTGCCGGTGGGATGTTCGATGACGTTTACCGGCCCTCAGTCCATGAGGTTGAACCCTTCGAAATTCCGCGTTCCTGGATCATTGACCGCTCCTTCGATTGGGGCAGCTCCAAGCCATTTTCCGTGTGCTGGTGGGCCGAATCGGATGGAACCGAGGCGACATTGAAGGACGGGACCAAGAAGTCTTGGCCACGGGGGACCCTGTTCCAGGTGGCCGAGTGGTATGGCTGGAATGGCCAACCGAACGAGGGATGCAGAATGCTCGCTGTCGAGATTGCCCGGGGCATCCTGGAGAAGGAAAAGGACATCTTCCCAGGCCGCAAGGTCGTTCCAGGGCCGGCGGACAACTCCATTTTCGATGCCGAGAACGGAATGTGCATTGCGGACGATATGGGCCGGATTGGTGTCCACTGGGAGCGTTCGAACAAATCCCCAGGTTCCCGAAGAACAGGCTGGGAAGCCATGCGGAAGCGATTCAAGGCCTGTCTCACAAGCCCGATGGAGGAACCCGGCTTGTTCACGTTCAATACCTGCCGCTCTGGTTTCATTCGCACCGTGCCGACCTTGCCGCGTGACCAGCACAACCCGGAAGACGTAAACACTGCAAGTGAGGACCATTGCGCGGATTCCGTTCGGTACCGATGCCTCTACGTTCGCGCCGTGGCCTTCAGCCAGCCCTTCCGGCTCTAGCCATGACCGAACCCAGCGCGGTCAAAATTGTCCACCCTTCATCGGAGATCATCCGCGCCGCACGGCTCACGGCGAGGCTCACACAAGACGCGCTTGCCATGCGCCTGCGCACCTCACAGACCATCGTTTCCCAGGCGGAGCTAGGCAAGCGCGAGGTATCCCCGGAATTCCTTGAGAGGGTGCTGAAGGCCTGCAAGCTGCCCGCATGGTGGACACCTTGAGGCTATGCGGCTCCCAGGACCGACCACACCCCGCCAAAGAGCTGGAGGTGCATCAAAATGCCGTTCTCTCCCTTTCCAATCCACTGGTCCCGCATGGTCTCCTTGACCAGTTCGAACTTGCGTCCGTCCATGGTCGTGATGATGTCGCCGGTTGAGTGTTGCGTTTTCATCGTGGATCTCCCAGGCATGGTTGCCAATAAAAAGCATCGCCTCCAATTGGGGTGAGCGCAAGGGGTCAAACGATACTTATCTTCCAATTATACAATGACTTACATCGCGTTCAAATCGTATTCTGTAACCCATATTTCGCTACTTTGGAAAGGATGATCGAAGGTGAGCAAACTTCATTTGCATCCCACACAAGGATTCCCGGAAGGGTGGGAGCCGTGAAGCACCGGGACCACGACACGCCACGCGCAGAGGACGCCCTACCGCTCCTGGTGGACATGCTGGGGGATGAGGTCGGCCAGCGCGTATACCTGGCCCTCGTCCGTCGTTTCCTTGGCCAACGGGTGAACTTCGCTCGCCGCATCGAAACGGACCTTCTCGCAATGGTGGTCTATGAGCGCCGATGCCTGGGCGAGTCTGCTATTGCGATTGCTTGCTCTCTGGACATTCCACGATGGCGGGTGGATCGGCTTTATAAGCGTGAACTCAAGAAGCGGCGCACGTTCCAAGCTGCGTAACGTTTTGACGAATCTTGGCAACATCCGCAAAGAGAAAGTCCGATGCTCTCCCTGTGGCCAATGGGCCATTGGGAGCCACGATGAAAACCTATTCCGAAATCAAAGCCGAAGCTCAGAAACTCCAAGACCTGGCCGCATCCATCAGGGCCGCTGTCGCTTCCGAGACGGCAACTATCGATAAGATTCAGGGTGACAAGAGCCGCAGCGAGGCGTGGAAACTGGCCGAAATCGCCGCTGTCCGCAAGGACTCCAAGGTCACCGGCATGTTCAACGAACTCCGATCCCGTCACACCGACCTCATCGCCTCCCAGGATCTTTGGGTGACGCCGTTCTACGCGCTGGCGAGGGAGCGCATCCTGCCCGGTCCCGCAGATGCAACGCTGGAAGCTTCGGAAGCCGCCGTGCGAATGAATTTCCGTGAGGAACTCCGGATGATGGAACCCCACTTCGCCAAACTCATCGTTGCCCAGGCTGCCATGCAGCGGGATTGGGGCCGGGTATTTCAGGGAGTGCTGGTGTTGAAAATCGATGGTGTGCCCTTCAGTCTCGATGCGCTGCCGATCCCCTCGGTTGACGCCGCATCGGAACTTTTCTACAACGTCGAGGCCAGTTTCCGCCAGGCGGCAATCGACGTGGAAGGGCTCGCGGGAACGAAGAGCAGTAGTTCCATGATCGCCCTTGGCTTGCTGACCTCGGAATACCGGCGGAGGAAGGCAGCGCGGCAGCGCGGCTGGGTCCTTAACCTGGACGAAAAGAAGATGTTGGGCATGGACAAGCCCCAGACCCTCCAGGACGCGCTGAATCCCAAGCCGATGAACATTACCTTGCCGGTGGGTGTTCCGGATGCAGGTTTCAAACGTGAGAAGAGCTTCGAACCAATTCAGCCCGGCGAAATTCCGGAATAGGGAGTGTGACCATGATCGTTATCGTTAAACCCACAGACCCCAGGACCCAGGCAATCGAAGTCCATCCAGGGAATCCAGCCATTATTCATTGGGGGCACTCCTGCACCTTGCAGGAAGACGGCACCCTCATTGCAGACGTTCCCGATGAGATGTTGCCCACCGAATTGGCGGCGGGCCATGTGGAACTGATCCAGGTCCAGGGCTAGAAGACCCACCCCTTTTCAAGGAATTGCCATGACACTCGTTAAGCTCAACGCGAAACCCGATCCCAATCACATGAGCCACGCTCAGCGCAAACACTTCGGCTATTTGTGCACCTTGAACGAGAAGGGTGAACTCCTCGCCGATATCCCCGAAGAGTTGATCCCCGGTGAGCTGGCGGTGGGGCGCATCACCTTGATTCCCGAATAGGGATCAGCCATGTTTGCGACACTCCAAAACCTCCTGGTCGCTGCGAATGCCACCGGCCCCGGCAACCCCGTGGCCTTGGCTCCAGAAATGACCAGAAAGCCCCTCGGCCTGGAAGTCTTCGGGACCTTCGTCGGCACCGTGATTCTGGAGGGCACCATTGCCACCCAGGCCGAAGTGAACGGCGCGACGGCCTCATGGGCAGCTATCCCCACGGCCTCCTGGACTACGCCCGCGCTGGCCAACCTGACCACGCCCTATACCCACGTCCGCGCCAATGTCACCGCCTACACGAGCGGCGCTATCAACGTGCGGGCAGTTTGAACCATGTCCCGCCGGTCCTGGCTCCTCGCACTTCAACGGGATCAGGAATCCCGAGATGAGGCGCGGGCCGCGATGACGGGGCGGCAGGAGTCCACCATCCCGGCCCCTGGGGTGCCCCAGGAGGCATGGGAAGACAGCCACGCCACGACCTGCCCCACGGAACCGGATTCGATCTTCTAGGCGGTTCCATTTCGCCACCAGCGCACCGATAACCCAGGAGACTTCATGGACGGATCCCTCAAAAAGCGCATTGCTGCTTCCCTCGGGAAGGCACATCAGGGCCAGGGAAGGACGTTCGTTCTCTATGAGGGTGAGCAGGTAATCCCCTCTGTGGAAGCGGCCAACCTTGACGGCACATGCATCGTGCTTGCGCGGTCCTGGCGGCCCGAGGGCGAGGCGCTCCCGGACGGAATCGAGGGCATTCCCGGCTATCAGCGCCCCGACGATTGGCAACAGATCCAGGATGCCGAGGACCGGGCCCCGGGCCGCCTGGAAATGGACGGCAAGACCTTTTGGAGCAAGTGATGGAACGCGAACCCAAGCTGATTGATGTGATTCTGTATGCTGACCTTCGCCGAAGATTCGGTAAGAAGTTCCGCTTTGCAGTGGAGACGCCGGCAGAGGCCATTCGCGCTCTCTGCTCCCAGGTGAAGGGGTTCGAAGCCTACCTGCGGAAACACCTTCGGGACAACTACTCAATCATCCTGGGCGGCGACCACCTGGACGAGGAAGGCTTGGCCTGGACCATCGGCAACGCTAAGACCCTGAAGATCGTGCCCGCCATTGCTGGCGCAGACGGCGTTTTCAGAGTCATTGCGGGCGCGGTCCTCATCGCCGCCGGTATTGCGATCAATACTTACTCCAAGGGCCCATGGGGCAATCAGCTAATCACCATGGGCGCGGCCCTCGCGCTGGGTGGCGTGGCCCAGATCCTCACCTCCACGGTCAACCCCAACCTGAACGCAACCGAATCTCCCACTACCTACACGTTCGGGTCCCCCCGGGTCACGACAGGGCAGGGCAGACCCGTTCCCATCCCCTACGGCGAGATCATGGTGGGCGGGCACGTAGTCTCCGCAGGCATCAGTGCAGAAACCTGGCAAACCAACGGGTTCGGGGGAGCGGCCCCGGATGAGATCGGAACCAGAGGCGGTAACGGGGATACGTCCCCTTGGCTTTGGGCTGTGGCCCCTGTGAGCACCTAGACGGGCACCTGGAAGGCCAATCCCAAGGGATCCCCGATCGGGTTGTCCGGTGGGGATATTTTCGCAGGGCTTTTACCCCTTTTTGTCTGGAAATGCCTCAATCCACTTAACCATTTCCTGGTAGGACTGGGGTAAGTCAATCATATGCCTGAACCAATTCATTGGGCCGGTAAGAAGATCTTCCAGCGAGGACCGATTGGAAGTTCCCGAGCAAGGTTCAAAGGTGCGATGTAATTGCCCGTTCGGATGTTCAAAGACGGCCTTGTTCACGTCAAACGAAGATCCACCTTGGATTTGGTCCAGGATGGACTCATAGACCGTCAGTGAAACCTTTATTGTGCCGTCACCATCGGAAGTGTAGGCAACAAGCTGGTGCTTTCGGTAAACCTCGAAGGCTTTAAACACGGACACTCCTTTTTGCTTGGGGATGAGGCCATCCTACGCCTTGGGAGTCCCCCGGGGTGGACAATTTTGACAGCCTTGACCTCTTCTGAAAAAACTCCAGCCACCAACTTACGACCTGGTCAATCTCCTCATCCCGGAGGATTCCTTTGGCTTGGGCCTCTGTGTCGATCCGGGCCCGTTCTTCAAGAGGGATAGGAAGACTAATGTGCTTCTCATGCATTCCGGATAAGGGGCACTCGTTTAGGGCAAAATGACAGAATTCAGCATTTTGCTGATGTTTTCGGGACTATTATTCTTTGACCCTGCTTGAATTTCCTTTATGCATATATCAACTACCCATGAAGTAAATTCTGGTCCAATTTGGAATTCTTCACTCTTTGGAAGGGAAAATATCAAAATCGACTCAATCAATGGAATATATTCAGTGATTGAATCCGGAGATTCTTCGGAATTAAGGTCTCTATCAGTTGCATTTCGGCACAATTTAGCCTGGAGATGCTTAATTAAATTTTCCCAGTTTTCACCCTGAATAATTAGCCCTTTTGGGGATGGCATTGGGTTTGATATTATAGAGAGCATGAAGTTTGGTGGCAACGTGTGTGAATTTTTTAATACGGCTAATATTGCCTTAGCCTGAGATTCAAACATCTCCCAAGTCCTGGCCTCTGTACCAAAAAGAACAGGCTTGGTCTGAACTAGAACATTCGGGAAATCCGCAGGGTTGATCGAGCCAAAACCGAAATACCCCCCGGCAATGGAAGGCACTACTTCGAAATCGATCTTCGTCATTACTGCCTCCTGTTGGATTGTGCTACGAGATGATGCCTCGACCTCCTCTGAGAATCCGGTTTTTCCTCTGAACTGTCGAAATCGGGGGGTTGAACGGTAGGTTGGGGTCCATTGCCCCTGGGATTCCCGGGGAGGGGAGGGCCCATGCTGAGTTAGAATTGGCCCCTTTGGTGGACAATTTTGACCACCCCCCTTGGTCCAGGGTTCGAATCCCAGGCTGGCTACCGAACCCGATCCCAGAGAGGGATATCCTGACCATGGCGCTCTCTGATGTCACCATCTGGGCCCCAGAAACCTGGTGAATTTCTGGTGACTGACTCCCGAATGGCTCCAAAAACATTGGACTTAGCGCGTAAATTGAAGCATGGTTTTACGGGATTTTTAGGGCTCTCTCCAAAAAGTGAAGACCCCTGAAACCTAGTGGTATCAAGGGTCTTGGAGTGGTGCGCCCAGCGCGACTCGAACGCGCGACCTACGGCTTAGAAGGCCGTTGCTCTATCCAGCTGAGCTATGGGCACAGGCTGCCGGCGGGAAACCGGCCGGATCCAGAATCCTAAGGATCCGGCTCCAGGGTCAAGGGGCATTTCGGGTGAGCATCCACTCATAGGCCGGTTGAATTGCGATCCCCGGGGGCGCCGCGGGGGGAGCCCCGTCCCTTGTCAGCGTCAGAAGGCGCTTCCCGGCTCCGGGGAAGCGTCGTGCCGCTTCGGCCAGGGCCCTGAGCTCCCGGTCCGCCACGGCCGGGTCGGATGCGTCGGCGCAGACCTGGATCAACTCCACCCCGCCCTCCGGGGTGCGGGCCAGGAAGTCGACCTCATGGTCCTCCGGCGTGCGCACGTAGGTCACCTCGGCCCTCCGCCGCTGCAGTTCGATGAGCACAGCCGTTTCCAGGGCGTGTCCGAGATTGCTGCGGCCGCTGCGGTCGTAGAACGGGATCAAGCCAGGGTCCACCGGGTAGGCCTTGCGCGGATTCACCATGCGCTGGCGCTCCGAGTTCGACTCCATCCAGACCGCACGCACGAGGAAGCAGTCCTCGAGGTGGGCCAGCAGGTCGTGGACAGTGTCCCGCGCGATGGCCACGCCCTGGCTCTTCAGGGCTCCATGGAACTTCTCGACGCTGAACAGGCCACCCGCATTGCCCAGGAGTTGGCGCACCAGCCACCTTAGGCCGGTCAGGTTGGTGACCCCGTGGCGCTCCATGACATCCCTGAGCATGGCCACGTCCACGTAGTCCTTCAGCAACTGGCCCCGCGCCGCGGGGCCCAACCCCTGGACTTCAGGGAAGCCGCCCACCGTGAGCCAGGCAAGGAAGGCCTTCTCCAGTTCCGCGCGGCCGGCGGCGGTGGCGAAGCCCGGGCTTTCCGGAACGGCCCGGCCCTGGTGGCGGAGCGCCTCCGGGAAGCTGAACGGGAAGAGCGGGACCTCCCAGGCACGCCCCCGGAGGGCCGTTGCGATCTCGCGCGACAGCAGGGCCGCCGAAGACCCCGTGAGGAGGACCTCCGCCTCGCCGCTGTCCAGGAGGCGGCGCACGAACCGTTCCCATCCGGGGACCACCTGGATCTCGTCGAAGCTCCAGGTGACCGGTTCCCCGGGCCGGGCCCCGGGAACCCGGCGGCCATATTCCTCCACCAGGAAGCCCAGGTGGGTACCCTCCAGCCCAGCCAGGCGCTCATCCTCGAAGTTCACATAGGGCAGGCGGTCGCGTCCCACCCCCCTCGCCAGTCGTTCCCGCCTCATCTGGTGGATGAGGGTGGTCTTGCCGGACCGGCGCATGCCCACCACCACTGTCGCCTTTCCGGCGAGCGACTTCAGGCCGCGGATCTCGCGGGGCGTTCCCTCCGGGATCGGGGAAGCCAGGGAATCGGCCAGCTTCTCGAGTAGGACGTCCTTGAGCGGGGCATCGGCCATGACCAGATTTCTCCTTGTCAGAAGGAGAACTTATGGCCAAATTCTCCTTCTGGCAAGGAGAACTTCAGATGAACCGGATCCGCACTTCCTTGAGGAACTTCTCGGTCAGCACCTTCTTCAGGCCCCGGAGGATGTTCCTGCGGATGTCCAGGTCCTCGGGGAGGCTCGGGTCCTGGAGGGCCTCGTTGATCTTGGTGCCGGCCACGATGTGGATGATGTCGCTGTCCAGGAGGATGCCGGCCAATTGCGTGGCGGCGTTGGGCTTGAGCAGGTCGGGGGCGTCCTCCTCCTCCAGGAGGCGCACCATCCGCGCCAGGGTGATGGCGCCCTCCGTGACCAGGTCGAAGCCCTCCATGCGGGAGATGGGCGGCACGTCGGGGTCGAGGTTGCTCAGGTCCATGGTGAGGGTCCGCCCCAGCTCCCGGCCCAGGATGGCCGAGGTGGTGCCGCCGCAGATGACCTTGCGGCCCGTGAAGGCCTGGGCCACCTCGGCCATTTCCGGGTCCCGGTCCCGGGAGACCGGGGCGCCGGTGAGGATGAGCACCTCCCGGGGCTCGCGGTAGTACATGACCGCGCAGCTGATGTCGTCCTTGGCCGTGCCGCCGTCGATGGACTTGGCGCGGAGGACGAGGGTGCGCGCCAATTGGCGGGCGGAGATGCGGGGGCGTTCCCGGATGACCTTGCTGAGGTAGGCGGCCACGGCCTCCTGGCCCCAGCCCAGGGGGGTGCCCGGGAAGCCCACCCCGGCCTGGGTGACGCCGTCCGAGAAAAAGACGATGCGGTCGCCGGGACGCACTTCGAAGCGGGCGTGGCGCAATTGGGCCTGGCGGCCTTCGGTGTCGGGAAGGGGCAGGATCTCGGGGGTGATGGGCACGGGATCCGGCCCGCGCATGAGGATGCTGGGCGGGTTGTCGTACTCCAGGACGCGGGTTGCGCCCCAGGGGTCCATCTCCACGATGGTGAAGGTGGAGTAGGCGATCTGGCGCTCCCGGCAAACCGGCAGGGTGGCCATGATCGTGGTCGCGGCCTTGCGCACGTCCATGTCCGATTCCATGTACCGGATGGCCATGGTGGAGGTGAGGTTCGCCAGGACGTTGGCCTTGATGCCGCTGCCCAGGCCGTCGGCGAGGACGGAGATCACCCGGTGGTCCTCGGCGACCTTCTCGGAGAGGAACACGTCCCCGCAGGCGGCCTGGCTGTGCTTGCGCTCCTGGTAGTGATCCACCTCCATGAAGTGGCGGGTCATGGCTCCGGCCTCTTCACGGGCGGAAGCTGGAAGGACTCGATGACCGAGCCCAGGATCAGCTCGGTCTCCGCGGCGTTCTCGCCCAGGAGGTAGGCGATCTGCTGGACGGTGGTGACGTTCTTGCGGATGACGTCCTGGGTCTTCTGGATGATCTGCTCCCGCACCACGGCGGGTTCGGTGATGTCCTGGAGGATGCCGCCCACCATGTGGCCCTGCTCGATGGGGAAGACCATGAGGCGGATGACCCGGTCCCCCACGCGCAGGTCCTTGCGGATGGGCTCCCCGTGGGAATCCAGGGCCTCCATGAACAGCCGGCTGAAGGGCGCAACCTTGGCCAGCGACGCCCCCTCCATGCCGGGGCGCGCCTCGTAGATCATCAGGCACTCGGGGCCCATCATCTCGGCGAAAAGGCGGTTGCATTCCACGATGGCCAGGTTCTCGTCGGCGATGACTACGCCGCTGGGCATGGCGCGGATGAGGGCGTTGGCCTTGTTCATGGCCAGCTTGCGCATGTGCGACACGCACATGCCGGGCTCGGCCCGGCCCTCCAGGAGGGCCAGGGCCAGCTGCCTGCAGTCGTCGTAGCCGCAGCCGCCGCAGTTGAGCTGGTCCTCAGGCAGGGTCTTGCCCACCATGCGCAGGGCCCGCTTGATGTCGGCGGCGCCGTGGGCGGGGTGGGCGACGGGTCCCTCATGCACGGGCAACGCCAGGTCCACGGTGGGGGCCGGGGGAGCTCCCACCTCCCCGGGGAAGTGGTCCATGACCCTCATCCACTTGAGGGCGGTGCCGCAGGCGCGGGACGCCTGGGGCCCGTTGACGCAGCCCCCTTCGCAGGCAAGGAGTTCCAGGAAAAGGCCCCGGACGCCGGCGTCCAGGCCCTTGAGGGCCTCCTGGACGTTGGGGATGCCGGAGAAGGCCATGAAGTTCGAACCGCTGCCGCCGGCGCCCCGGATGCCCCGGATCATGCCGCCGTCCATGGGATAGAGCGCGCCCTCCCGGGCCGGGCCGGGGACGAAGTCCTCCCCGGGGGCCTGGGCGGCGGGGTCGATGCCCCGCTCCTCGAACCACCGCCGCAGGTCGGCGAAGGTCAGCGCCACGTCCAGGAGGAGGGGGTTGGCGTCGGCCTCGAGCTTCTTGGAGATGCAGGGGCCCAGGAAGACGATGCCGACGTCCTCCCCGTATTCGTGCTTCAGCAGCCGGCAGTGGGCCAGGAGGGGGGAAAGGTAGCGGGTCACCGCCTCCAGGTGCTCCGGGTGGTACTTCCGGATGAGCTCGACCGCCGTGGGGCAGGCCGAGGAGATGAGGAATCCCGATGGATTCCTCGCCAGGGCCGCGGCGCAGGCGCCCGACACCTGCTGGGCCCCCAGGGCCGTCTCCGAGACGCCCCAGAAGCCCAGGGCCTTGAGGGCCGCGACCATGGAGCCGGGGGCGACCCCGGGGAACTCGGAGACGAACGACGGCGCCAGGGACGCCACGACCTTCGGCCGGCGCTTGAGCAGGAGCCGGGCGCGGTACAGGTCGTCCCGCACCTTCTTGGCGCCCACGGGGCAGACGTTGACGCAGGTTCCGCAATACACGCATCTCTCGGGAATGACCTGGGCGCTTCCGCCCTGGACGCTGATGGCCTTGACGGGGCACTGCCGGACGCACTTGTAGCAGTCCTGGCACTGGGTCTTTTCCGTGAAGATGGGCATTTCGGTGTTCACCTGCTGCCTCCGGCGGCCTGGCCCAGGCGCTCTTCCAGTAGCTGGAGGATGGCCTTGGGCTCCATCCCGCAGAAGCACTCGCCGTGGACCATCACGTTGGGCCCCTGGCGGCAGCGGTCCTGGCAAAGGGTGCCGGTGACCTGGACGTCCCGCTCCAGGCCGTGCTCCTTCAGGTAGCCCTGGATGAGATCCAGGGCTTTGATGTTGCCCCGGGAGAAGCAGGCGCTGCCCATGCAGACTACCAGCTCAATGGCAGGCATGACCCGCCTCGGTGGGCTCCAATTCGCCCTTGAGGGCCTTGGCGATGAGGTCCTTGACGGCCTCCAGGTCGGCCCGGTGCAGGGTATGCCCTGCCACCCGCACCGAGGGGCCCCGGTCGCAGGCCTCCATGCAGAAGGTGGCGCGGATCTCCACCGCCTCGCCCAGCTCCTGGTCCTCCACGTGGTGGAGCAGGGCCTGCAGGAGCTTCTGGGAGCCCCGGATGTGGCAGGAGGTGCCCACGCACACGCTCACGGGGATCCGGGCGCCGCCTTCCTCGGTGAGGGCGATGCCATCGCCCTGGATCCGGCGGCGGATCCGGTAGTGGGTGTGCAGGAGGCGGTGCGCCTCGGGGGAGTTGGGCTCGCCCAGGTGGTCCTTGTAGGCCTGGGTGACCAGGGAGTTGTCCTTGGAGACGCGCAGGTCCATGGACGCGTCCAAGCGGCGCAGCGAGTCGGCGCGGCGCTGCCGGGTGCGGGAATCCAGGGCCACGGGCTGGCCGGCCCCCCCCGAGCACCCGCCGGGGCAGGCCATGACCTCCACGAAGTCGTAGTGCTCGCGGCCGGCGCGCACGTCCTCCATGAGCTCCCGGGCGTTGGCCAGGCCATGCACCACCGCGATGCGGACCTCGCCGCCGGGCAGGTCCAGGACGGCGGTGCGCCGCCCGCGGGTCGAGCGCACCTGCTCCAGGACCGGGCCCTCGCCCAGCACGCCCACGACGTTGCGGATGACCGCCTCGGTGACGCCGCCCGAATTGCCGAAGATGATGCCGCCGCCGGTCTTGAAGCCGAAGGGCATGTCCATGCCCTCGGGCTCCAGCTCGCCCAGGGCGAGGCCGGCGTTCTGGATCATCCGGCCCAGTTCCTGCGTGGTGAGGACGAAGTCGACGTCGGGGCTGCCCTCCACCGCGAATTCAGGCCGCCGGGCTTCGGACTTCTTGGCGGTGCAGGGCATGATGGAAACCACCACCAGGTTGGCGCGGTCGATGCCCAGCTCCCGGGGCAGCGTGTCCTTGGCCAGGGAGCCGAACATCTGCTGGGGGCTGCGGCAGCTGGAGAGGTGGGGCAGTTCGCCCGCGTACTCCTGCTCCATGAACTGCACCCACGCCGGGCAGCAGGACGTGAACAGGGGCAGCTTCTCGCCCTTGGCGCGGCGGGCCAGGAACTCGGTGCCCTCCTCCATGATGGTGAGGTCGGCGGCGAAGGCGGTGTCGAAGACCTTGTGGAAACCCAGGCGGCGCAGGGCGGCGACGGTGCGGCCCATGACGTGGGTGTCGTCGCCCAGGCCGAAGAGCTCGCCCAGGGCCACCCGCACCGCGGGGGCCACCTGCACCACCACGGTCTTCGAGGGGTCGTTCAGGGCGGCGTGGACTTCATCCACGTCCTGCCTGACGGTGATGGCGCCGGTGGGGCACACGGCGGCGCACTGGCCGCACTGCACGCATTCCACGTCGGCCATGGCCTTGTCGAAGGCCGGGGCGACGGTCACCTGGGAACCGCGCCGGGTGAAGTCGAGCACGCCCAGGCCCTGGATCTCCTGGCACACCCGCACGCAATCGCCGCAGAGGACGCACTTGTTGGGGTCGCGCACCAGGCCGTGGCTGGAGGTGTCCAGGGGTTTCGTCTCCCGGGGGGCGTTGAAGCGCACCTTGTCCACCCCCAGGCGCTGGGCCAGGGACTGGAGCTTGCAGGAACCGCTCTTGCCGCAGGTGGGGCAGTCGTGGTCGCCGCTGGCGAGGAGCAGCTCGAGGTTGACCTTGCGCAGCTCGCGCACGGGGCCGGTCTGGGTTCGCACCCGCATGCCGGGTTCGGGCAGGGTGGAACAGGCGGCGATCATGCCGCGGCCCTCCACCTCGACCACGCACAGGCGGCAGGCGCCGTAGATGCTGAGCTCGCTGTGGTAGCAGAAGGTGGGCAGCTCGATGTGAGCCTTGCGGATCACTTCCAGAAGGTTGCGCTCCCCCTGGATGGGGACCTTGAAGCCGTCAATGGTTAGGGTTCCGGGGGTGAGGGTTTCGGAAGCGCTCATGTCAGGCTCCAGTGATCGCGTTGAATTTGCAGGCGTCCACGCAGGCTCCGCAGCGGATGCACTTGCCGGGGTCGATGGTGTGGGGCGCCTTCCGGTCGCCGATGATGGCGCCCACGGGGCACTTGCGGGCGCACAGGGTGCAGCCCCTGCAGAGCGAGGCCTCGATGGCCGGGGTCATGAGCGACTTGCAGACCCTGCTGGGGCAGACCTTGCGGTGCACGTGGGCCTCGTACTCGCTGCGGAAGTGCTTCAGGGTGCTAAGCACCGGATTGGGCGCGGTCTTGCCCAGCCCGCAGAGGGCCCCGATCTTCACGTTGCGGGCCAGCATCTCCAGGAGCGGCAGGGTCTCGTCGGTGGCCTGGCCCTCGGTGATGTCGTCGAGAAGGGCCAGCATCTGCCGCGTGCCTTCCCGGCAGGGGACGCACTTGCCGCAGCTCTCGTTCTGGGTGAACTGCATGAAGAACTTCGCCACCTGAACCATGCAGGTGTCCTGGTTCATCACCACCAGGCCGCCCGAGCCCACCATGGCGCCGATGGCGGTCAGGTTGTCGAAGTCCATGGGAAGGTCCAGGTGGTCCCGGGTGAGGCAGCCCCCGGAAGGTCCCCCGATCTGCACGGCCTTGAAGCCCTCGCTGGAAACCCGGCCGTCCTTGCCCGTGACCCCTCCGCCCACCTCGTAGACGATGTGGCGCAGGCTGGTGCCGAAGGGAACCTCGATCAGGCCCGTGTTGGCCACGTGTCCGGTGAGGGCGAAGGTCTTGGTGCCCGGGCTGGCGGGGGTGCCGGTGGCCTTGAAGGCCTGGGCGCCCTGGGCCAGGATGAGCGGCACCGAGGCGAGGGTCTCGACGTTGTTGATGATGGTGGGCTTGCCGAAAAGGCCGCACTGGGCGGGGAAGGGAGGCTTGGGCATGGGCATGCCCCGCTGGCCTTCGATGGAGGCCAGGAGGGCGGTCTCCTCGCCGCACACGAAGGCGCCCGCGCCTTCCATGACGTGGATCCGGAAGCCCATCCCCGTGCCGAAGATGTCGTCTCCCAGGAGGCCCTGCTTCTCGGCGTCGGCCACGGCCCGGCGCACCCGGGCCACCGCCAGGGGATACTCGGCCCGCACGTAGACGTAGCCTTCATCCGCGCCGATGGCGCGGGCGGCGATCATCATGCCCTCGATCACGGCGTGGGGGTTGCCCTCCATCACCGAGCGGTCCATGAACGCCCCGGGATCGCCCTCGTCCCCGTTGCAGACAATGTATTTCTTGGGGCCGGGCTGGATCCGGGCCATCTCCCACTTCCGTCCCGTTGGGAAGCCACCGCCGCCGCGGCCGCGCAGGCCCGACGCAAGGATCTCGCCGCACACCTCCTCGGGCTGCATGCGGAGGTAGGCCTTGGCCGCCGAGTCGTATCCGCCGTGGCTGAGGTATTCGCGGAGGTCCTCGGGGTCCAGGCTGCCGCAACTCTTGAGCACGGTGCGCTGCTGGAGGGCGTAGAAGGGGATCTCGTTGCGGCCGCGGCAGGGCTTGCCCGTGACGGGGTGGGGGTAGAGGAGGCGCTCGACGGCCACGCCGTCCAGCAAGGTCCGGCTCACGATCTCGGTCACGTCCGAGGGGCGCACCTTGCAGTAGAGGATGCCGTCGGGTTCGATGCTGAGCAGGGGGCCCATCTGGCAGAATCCCTGGCATCCGCTCTTGGTGAGCAGGCCGTCCCGGGTGCGGGTCTCCTCGAAGTCCAGTTCGATGTCCAGGGAGATGCCGTTGTCGGCGGCCTCCTTGCGCAGGGCCTCGAAGACCTTCATGGCCCCGTTGGCCATGCAGCCCGTGCCGGCGCAGATCACGACGCGCCGCTTGAAATGCCTGGACGCCTCGGTGTAGCCGTCGCCCAAAGCCTGGAGTTCCATCATCGCTGTGTTCACATGCCCTCCTGCTGCCGGATGCCGTCGAGGATTTCCAGGGCCTGGTCCGGCCCCACCTGCCCGTGCACGTCTTCGTTGACCACCATGGCCGGCGCCAGCCCGCAGGCTCCCAGGCACGAAACGGTCTCGAGCGTGAA
This sequence comes from Holophagaceae bacterium UBA692, assembly GCA_002297665.1. GTDB lineage: Bacteria > Acidobacteriota > Holophagae > Holophagales > Holophagaceae > Mesoterricola. Next base: position 22,818 of record DBMS01000251.1, read on the forward strand.
CATCATGTCCTGGGTCGTCTTCCTGGCGCCGGTCAGGCCCAGCCTGGACTGGAGCGCGTCCACCAGGTCCTGGCTGCCCTTGACGTGGCAGGCGGTGCCGTCGCACACGCGGATCACGTACTTGCCCTTGGGTTCCAGGGCGAAATGGCTGTAGAAGGTCGCCACGCCGTAGACGCGGGCCGGGGAGATGCCCAGGGACGTGGCCACCAGGGTCATCACCTCCTCGGGGAGGAACCGGTACTCGTCCTGGACCGCCTGGAGGATGGGAACCAGCCGCGTGCGGTCGCGGTGGTGGCTGTCCAGGATCTGGATCACCTTCTCGAATCTGCGGCCTGCTTCCTGGGCCATGGGTGCCGTTGCTTCCATGCTGGAACTCCTTTCGTTCGGGACAGAGCTTTCCCGCCGGCGTTCCGCCGGGCGCGGGTCAGGTGCTTTTCCCGGCCCCGGGGGGCCGGCGCGCTAGCTCAGGGCAGCCGCGGCGCGGCTGTCCGAGAGCCTGCGGAGAAGGTAGGCGAGGCTGGTGAAGAGTTCGAGGTTCTCGACGATGACGTCGTCCGGGAGATGAAGGTGCACGGGCGCGAAGTTCCAGATGGCCCGGATGCCGCTGTCCACCATGAGGTCGGCCGTGGCCTGCGCCGCCTCCGAGGGCACGGTGAGGATGCCCACCGAGATGTGCATGCGCTCGGCCAGGCTGGAGAACTTCTCGATGGGAAGCACGGGGGTCTCGCCCACGCGCATCCCCGCCTTGGCGGGGTCCGCGTCGAAGGCCGCCACGATGCGCGCGCCGGCCCTGTCGAAGCCGGGGTATTTCATGAGGGCCGTGCCCAGGCTCCCGACGCCCACCAGGAACGCGTCGGAGTTGCTGTCCCAGTGGAGGAACCCCTCGATGGCCGACATCAGCTCGGCGACCTTGTGTCCCGTCTTGGGCCGCCCCTGGCACCCGGTGATCGCCAGGTCCTTGCGCACCTGGGTGTGGTGGACGCCCAGCACCTCCGCCATGCGGGCCGCAGAGACCTGCTCCTGGCCGGAACCCTGGAGGCGCGCGAGGTACTGGTAGTACCTCGGCAGCCTTCTTAGGGTGGGGATGGGAACCGCTGGGCCGGACACGGGGGCCTCCAGAACGAATCAAGATTTTTGAGTCGATACAAAAATCATGATTAAAGGTATCGCCCCGGCTGCTCCCGTGTCAATGCCCGGGTCGAAATTGATAAAAAATCAAAAGTGATGATAAAAACACTATATGTTATAAGGAAATAATTATGGTGTTGTAACTTTTATAGGATGAAGGCCATGGAGGTTATGGAAGCGTCTTTAATATACTGCAAATATTTGAACTCATTGAAGTGAGTTAAATTCTTGAGCGCGCCCCTATGATGAATGCAAAAAACTAAAGAGAAAATATGGAAAATTTAGCAAAAATAGAAAGCAATTATTATTGATACCCATTCAGACCTTGGTCTTCTTGGTGTCCGGAGCCAATCTTTAGTTGATAATTTATTAACTGATGTAATAATATGCAATAACGCCTTGGTATCTAGGATATATCGTTATCATATTGGTTTTCTCGAGGAATGGCTTGACAAGCTGATTGGTTTCGACTCAAATGGTTGCTGTATCAGTTGTGAAAATTCAGCTGATCAAGGAATAGAAAAACGTATTAAGACATGAATTAAATTGGCATTTCAAAGCCATGTGCCATCGAAAACACCTTTGGGCCAGCCCGAGCATCTGGCCGGCCTTAGGCCCCTAAGAGGCTAATTTTCTACTATCTGCCGCCTTCCCTTCGTGGGCAGCGGCGGAAGGCCGACCCTTCC
>DBMS01000144.1:0-3706 GCA_002297665.1 Holophagaceae bacterium UBA692
CGGGTCGATCCCCGAGTTGTTCCGGGAGCGGGGCGAGGCGGGCTTCCGGGCCCTGGAGGCGGAAACCGTGGCCCGGTGTCTTGAGCGCCCCTGCGTGGTCGCCCTGGGGGGCGGCGCCTGGGAGGATCCGGGCACCCGCCGCCGGGTGCGCGAGGCGGGGTTCACGGCCCTGTGGCTGGCCGAGGTGCCCGCCGTAGCGTGGGAACGGGTGGGCGGGGATCCCGGCCGGCCCCTGGCGGCGGAGCGGGCGGGCTTCCTGGACCGGTACCGGCGGCGGACCGCCGCCTGGTGGGAAGCCCCCATGGTGCTGCCCCTGGGACGGACTCCCGGCGAACTGGCTGACGAGCTTGTAAAAAAAGATTGATACACCTGTTCGTGACAATTCCGCTTCCCCGATGGGTTAACCTTTAGTCCGTCAATTCCTTGCCCCCAATGCACCCATCCGGCCCCGGGCCGGTCGCGGTTTTCGTGAAATCTGCGAGACTACGGCAGCACTCGACTCCCATGGACCTCATCTTCTCCGACATCCATTCGAACCTGCACGCGCTGCGGGCCGTGTTGCGCTATGCAAAAAAGCGCGCCATCGACCGCTTCGTCCTGCTGGGCGACCTGGTGGGTTACGGCGCCAACCCCAACGAGACCCTGGACCTCATCCGGCAGCTGGAGCCCCGGGTGCTGGTGCGGGGGAACCACGACCGGGCCTGCATCACGCCGGGATCGGACAACGCCTTCAGCCTTCCCGCGCGCATGGCGGTGAACTGGACCCGGGGGCAGCTCACCGAGGAGAACGCCTGGTTCCTGGAGAACATCCCCATGGGCCCGCTGACGCTGGACGCGGGCTACACCATCGCCCACGGCAGCCCCCTGGACGAGGACGACTACCTGCTCCATTCCCGGGAGGCGCTGGCCGCCTTCGACGGCTTTCCCGGCCAGGTCTGCTTTTTCGGGCACACCCACCTGCCCGGGGCGTACGAGCTGGATGACCCGGCCCAGCGCCTGACCTTCATCACCTTCGAGGCGGGCGCCTGGTTCCAGCTGCGGGAGGGCTGCAAGTACCTGATCAATCCCGGCTCCGTGGGCCAGCCCCGGGACCGGGACCCGCGGCTCTCCTTCCTGACCTTCGACACCGCCCATCGCCGGGTCAAGCTCCACCGCCTGGACTATGACCACGCCGGCGCCTCCCGGGCCATCCTGGCCGCGGGACTCCACAGCAACCTCGCCGAACGCCTGCACCACGGAATCTGAGGCACCCCTATGAACGCCCCGCGACCCCTCGACCAGCACCTGGAAGCCATCCTCCGGAAGGCGAAGAAGTCGGGAACCTCGGCCAGCCTCCGGGCCGAAGGCGCCGTCAAGATGCTCGGGCATCTCCACGTGCACAGCCTGGAGACGGGCGCCTCCATCCTCCTGGAGGGCCTGAAGCTGCGCGACATCCTGCCCCCGGCCGGCACGGCCGTCACGCTCACCCTCATCCAGGGCGACGAGGTGATCTCCATACGCACCCGCCTCCTGGAACCCCTCCCGGCCGTGACCGGATCCAAGGCGCCTCCCGTGATCCGGGCCGCCTGGCCCACGGAACCCCTGGAGATCCACCCCCGGCGCGAGGTGAGGGTGGCCACCCCCGACCTGCCCCCCCTGGAGGCCAGCATCCTCTGGCAGGGCCGGCGGCTCGAGGCCAAGCTCCTGAACCTCACGGATACGGGCATGGGCCTGGGTCTCAAGGACCCGCTCACCTTCAACTACCACGACCAGGTCGAGGTGGTGACGCACCTGCCCGGAAACGAAGTCCTGACGGTCTCCGGCGACGTGCGCCACTCCGAGTGCCTCGAGGGCGACGACCTGCCCACGCGGGTGGGCCTGGTGCTGGTGGACCTGGAGGCCGGGACCCGCGAGGCCCTGCAGCGCTTCATCCAGGCCCGGCGCATGGACCGCTCCACCGCCATGCGGGGGCATTGAGGCCCTTTCTTGAATCTTGAATTCATAATTAATAAATTCCAATTGTGAAATTCAATTTTGCATACGTATTGAAACGGCCTATTAGGAATAATCAAGGCATTCGTTTTTAAAAATTCGGGTCCGATTGTATTGCGATTGAATATAAATTAATTATTCTTGGTCTTGCCTGTAACCAATGGAGGACGGCAATGACCATGACTCGAATCACGCTGGGCGCCCTGTCCCTTGCGCTCGTTAGCCTCATCGCATGCGGCGGAACCCGGAAGGCCGCCGCTCCCACCCTGGGGGACCTGGGAGGGGTCTATTCCGCCAAGGACCCGGCCGGCAAGCTTCACTACGCGGGGATCAAGGCGGGCGACGGGACCTTCAGCTGGCTGGCCACCGACCGCAGCCTGCTTTCCGGCACCTTCGTACTCAACGGCAGCATGGTGGAAGGCCAGGCCTTCGTCTTCGCGCCCGGTGCGCCCAACGTCCAGGGTGCCCCCAACCGCCTGCAACTCGGCGGAAGCGCCTCCGCCGGCGCCATCAGCTTCACGGCCACCGACGGCGCGGGCGCGGCGGTCTCGGCCGCATTCAAACTTGAGCCTGACTCCAACGGGACCACCGCGCTCAAGGACCTGGCGGGCACCTACACGGCCTCCGCCCAGGACGCTTCCAACGGCACCGGTGCGACCGTCCACATCGGGGAGGACGGGGTCCTATCCGGAGGGGACTCGGCACTGGGGTCCCTGTCGGGCACGGTGACCCAGCCCGTGGCCGGAACCAACGGATTCAACGTGACGTTCACCCTTACGCCCTACGATGCCGCGGACGGGTCCGCCATGACGTTCACCGGGGTGGCCTTCCGCCTCAAGGGCGCCAAGACCGGTCTCGCCCTGATGACCCAGTCGGGGGTCTCGCAGTTCTCTGGCGTCTTCACGCCGGTGTCGGACCCCACTTCCGCTCGCGCCGGGGCCCATTAGCTACTTCTTCCGGTTCTCCTCCGCGCGCCGGGCGGCCTCGTCCCGCTCGGCCCGGGAGGGCTTGCCCCAGACGATGCGGTTGGGCTTGGCCTTGAGGATCTCCAGGAGCTCCTCGGTGGACCGGAGGTTCCGGTCCAGGGCCTTGAGGGCCGCGTCGGCGCCTGGGCCGGCGGTCTTCAGGAGCGCGCGGGCCTCCTTGGCGAGTTCCCCGGACTCCCGGAGGGTGTGAGCCAGGTTCGCCACGATGGCGTCCAGGTCCCCGGAGCGCCTTTCCAGAAGGCCCTGGACGGTGGCGAGGCTCTTGTCCAGGTTCACGAGGCTGCGGTCGGCCACGGCCATGGAGGCGTCGCCGTGCCGGGCCAGGGCCTGGCCCTCCAGGGCCAGCTTTCGGAACTCCAGGAGGGTCTCGTCCAGGTCGGCCAGCACCTTGGCGACCCTCGGGTTGTCCAGCACGGCCCCGGCGCCCTTGGCCCTGAAGGAGCCGCGCAGGTCGGTGACCGCGCCGTCCAGGTTGGCGATGAGCTGGCTGGCGTCCTCCAGGAGGGTGGCAAGGGACGCGTTGGAGGCGCCGAGAAGGGTGGCGCCGGGCTGGAGCGCCGCGAGGCGCAGGGCGGGCTCCGGCAGCTGAAGGTCCACGTAGGAGCCGCCCAGGGGCTTGGCCACCACCACGGCGCGGGTGCCCTGCCACAGGACGATGTCGGTGCGCAGGCCGAGGGTCGCCAGGAACCGGTACTCCACGCCGTCGCGCTTCAGGCGGATCCCCTTAACCTGGCCCACCCGCAGGCCCT
>DBMS01000144.1:3750-3973 GCA_002297665.1 Holophagaceae bacterium UBA692
TGAGGCTGCGGTGGAAGAGGAATCCGGCGAACACGGCCAGGGTCAGGAACACCAGCAGGCCGATCTTGGCGTCGTCCTTTTCGAGCTTCATGATGTCCTCCCGGCCGTGAGACGTCCGTCTTCGATGCGAAGCTCCGCGCCCAGGTCCCCCATCCAGCCGTCCCCGACCAGGACGAGGGTGGTCTCCGGGTCCCGGGCCGCCCATTCCAGCATGGCGTGGGCG
>DBMS01000112.1:0-2691 GCA_002297665.1 Holophagaceae bacterium UBA692
CGGGCGCGGCCTCCCGGACCCGCCCGCCGCGAAGCCCCCGGCCTCCGGGGCCGCGGCCTTCACCACCCGGATCCGCCGGCTGGAGCTCCGCCACACCTGGACCACCACCATGTCCTCCAGCGCCTACCGGGACACGCTCCACGCCCAGTTCACCCGGGACGGGATCACGGGCTTCGGCGAGGGCGCCGGCATCGTGCGCTACAAGCAGGACGCCGAGGGCGGCCGGAAGGCCCTGGAGGCCGTGACGGACCTGATCAAGAACTGCGACCCCTGGAGCTTCCACAAGCTCCTGGCCGAGCTGGACCGGCGCCTGCCCGGGCAGCGCGCGGCCCTGGCCGCGGTGGACCTGGCGCTCTTCGACTGGATGGGCAGGAAGCTGGGGATTCCCGTGTGCCGCCACTTCGGGCTGGACCCGGCGGACGCGGCCGTCACCAACATGTCCATCGGCATCGACACCCCGGAGATCACCCGCCAGAAGGTCCGGGAGGCCGAGGACTTCCCCTGCCTCAAGGTGAAGGTGGGCCTCGCCACCGACGAAGCCACCCTCGAGGCGGTGCGCAGCGTCACGAAGAAGCCGCTCCGGGTGGACGCCAACGAGGGCTGGACCACCAAGGAGGAGGCGGTCCGCAAGATCAACTGGCTCGAGTCCCAGGGCGTGGAGCTGGTGGAACAGCCCCTGCCCGCGCACATGGTCGAGGAGACCCGCTGGATCCGGAGCCGCGTGCACATCCCGATCTTCGCGGACGAGGCCTGCCACGACGCCTCGGACATCCCGAAGCTGCGCGAGGCCTTCGACGGCATCGTCGTGAAGCTGGACAAGGCCGGCGGCCTCCTGGAATCCCACCGCCAGCTCACCGTGGCCCGGGCCCTGGGCATGAAGACCATGATCGGGTGCATGGTCTCCAGCTCCTGCTCCATCACCGCCGCCGCGCACCTTTCGCCCCTGGCGGACTACGCGGACCTGGACGGGTTCCTGCTCATCGGCAACGACCCCTATGCGGGCGTCACGGTGCGCAAGGGCAAGCTCATCCTTCCCGACGCCCCGGGCCTGGGCGTGAGGCTCGTGCGATGAGGCTTCTCGTCCTGGCGCTGGCCTTCAGCCTGGGCCTGGCCGCCCAGGAGCGCTTCCTGGACGCCCCGCGGCCCGCGCAGGACGGGCCCCGGCTCGTGGTCTTCAACCCCACGGTGTGGAACCTGCGGTGCCTTGCCGCGCTGCGGGAGCGGGGCATCCTCGACGTGCCCGGCCTCACCGTGGTGGGCGTCTACCACGTGCTGCAGAAGGAGGACTTCGAGGCCTCCCGAAAGTTCGCCGGGGAAAACGGCTACGGCTGGGTGCGGTTCCACGCCGTGTCGGCGCCCCTGGCCGAGGCCGGGCTGTTCGGGCCCAACGCGTGCACGCCGGACTTCGAGGCCGTGGCCGCCAGGTCCGACGGCGCCGTCTTCTTCGGGGGCCCGGACATCCCGCCGGCCCTCTTCGGCCAGAAGACCGGCTTCCTCACGGAGGTGGACGACCCCCACCGGAACCTTCTGGAGCTCTCGGCCATCTTCCACCTGCTGGGCGGCACCCAGGACCCGCGCGCCAAGCCGCTCCTGGCCTCGCGCCCGGACTTCCCCGTCCTGGGCATCTGCCTGGGCTTCCAGAGCCTGAACGTGGGCACCGGCGGTGGCCTCGTGCAGGACATCTGGACCGGCGTCTACGGCGCCGCGAGCCTGGAGGACGCCGTGGCCCTGGGCCCCGAGCAGTGGCACGGCAATCCCTTCAAGCGCCTCTATCCACAGGAAAAGCTCATGGGGTACAACTTCCATACCCTCCAGCTGAGGGAGGGCCGGTTCCTCAAGGGGGCCGGCTTCGGTCCCGCCGACCACCCGCGCGTCCTCAGCTCGCACCACCAGGCGGTGGTGACGGTGGCCGAGGGCTGGACGGTCCTGGCCACCTCGCGGGACGGCAGGCTCGTGGAGGCCATGGAGCACCGGCGCTTCCCCAATGTCCTGGGGGTGCAGTTCCACCCGGAGCACCACCAGCTCTGGGATACCGGGGCCCGCTTCCGCCAGCGCCCGGATGACGTCCCGGTGAGCTACAACGCGCTTCTCGCGGGGACGCCCCGGAGCCTGGACTTCAACAAGGCGGTGTGGGCCTGGCTGGCAAGGGCCCTCAAGGCGCGGTGAGCACGTCGAGGATGGCGGCGGTCTCGGCGTCGGGCCTGCCGTCGTAGGCCGCGGGGCGGTACTTCATCTGGAAGTTGCCCAGGATCCGGGTGGTGGCCGCGTCGAAGGTTCCCGTGCGGGCGATGTCGAACCCGTGGGTGGCCAGGCGCTCCTGGAACCACGCCGCGTCGGGCAGGGCCGCCTCGAAGGCCGGCTTGCGGGCGGCCACCTTGGCCGGGTCGGGCCAGGTGACCAGGCCTTCGTCGGCCAGGCGCTTCCAGGGGAACGTGGGGCCCGGGTCCACCTTGCGCATGGGCGCGATGTCGCTGTGGGCCAGAACCCGGTCGGGGCGGATGCCGTGGCGCGCCACGATCTGGCGCACCAGCTCCACGACCGTGTCGATCTGCTCCTTGGGATAGGGGTGGTAGACGACCTTGCCGCCGGGCCCGGCCACGTCGCCCAGGTTCTGGATCTCGATGCCGATGGAGGCCGAGTTGAGCTGCGTCTGGCCCTTCCAGGAGCTGACGCCGGCGTGCCAGGCGCGCC
>DBMS01000112.1:2712-2927 GCA_002297665.1 Holophagaceae bacterium UBA692
ACGTTCTCCTCGGTGAGGATGTGCATGGAACGCTCCCAGGGCTCGCCCGTGAAGTGCAGGATGAGGAACTGGGCGCGGCTGTCCTGGCTCTTGGCGCGGTGGGAGGCGTCGATGGCCGGGCGCGCGCAGCCCGCGGCGATCAGGAGGAGGAGGCAGGGAAGGGCGGATCTCATGGCGTAAGGTCCTCGGGTGGGACCCCGGCGGCGGCCAGGGCC
>DBMS01000131.1:0-2808 GCA_002297665.1 Holophagaceae bacterium UBA692
CGCCGCTCCCGCCCCGGCCCCCGCGGCCCAGGCCGCCCTGCCGCCGGTTCCGGGCGCGCTGGATCCCACGGCCCGGTTCACCCTCAAGAATGACGGCCTCACCCTGACCTGGCGCAAGCAGGACGGCGCGCTGGTGCAGGTGGAATGGGCGGACGGCACCCCCTTCTTCTCCCAGGTCCACAAGGACAAGGAGGGCCACGAGGTCTCCCAGGACTTCCCCGGCCTCGGCAGCGCCTACCAGAGCCGCTTCGAGGGCGACCCCACGGTGACGCCCGTGGAGGGCGGCCGGGAGGTGGTGTTCACGTCCGGCCAGGGGGACAAGCTGGCTTACCGCGTACCGGACAAGGGCCACGTGGTCGAAGTGCGGTGGTCCAGCCCCCGGGGCGCCGGCCTGAACCTCCTTCCCATGCCCTCGAGCCTGTTGAGCGTGCACAACCTGGGCCGGGTGTTCACCCTGGATGCCAAGAAGGTCAATGACGTCACCTGGACCGACATGATGAAGGACCCCTTCTTCAGCTTCGTGGGCGCCAAGCGCAAGGTCCTTCCTCCGGCCTCCTCCCGCCTGGGCATGGACGCCGGCCTGGACCTCGGCTCCAAGGGCCAGCGCGCCTGGTACTTCGCCGCCATCTGGGACGCTTCGGCGACCACGGTGCGCGACGTGGCCCAGGGATACAACCTGATGCCGGACGCCTCCGGCAACGCCTCGGCCCGGCTCTACCTGGGGCCCAAGCAGGCCGAGGAGCTCGGCGCCTTCCATGCCCCCGGCCGGCCGGCAGATGGCAAGATCTTCCAGAAGATCATGGACTTCGGCTTCTTCGGCCTGGTGGCGCAGCTGCTGTTCCTCATCCTCCGCGGCATCCACCAGGTGGTGCCCAACTGGGGCTGGTCCATCGTCCTCCTGACCCTGGTCATCCGCGGCGCCCTGTGGCCCCTGAACACCAAGACCACCGTCCAGATGCTCCGCATGAAGGAGCTGGAGCCCCACCAGAAGGCCCTCCAGGCGAAGTACGAGAAGTTCGGCAACGACATGGCCAAGAAGGCCGAAATGCAGAAGGAACTCATGGCCTTCTACAAGAAGAACGGCCACAACCCCATGGGCGGCTGTCTGCCCATGATCCTCCAGATGCCGGTGTTCTTCGCCCTCTGGTCCATGCTGAACGCCGTCTACGAACTGCGCCACGCGCCCTTCGCGTTCTGGCTCAAGGACCTCTCCGCCCAGGACCCCTACTATGTGCTGCCCATCCTCATGGGCGTCTCCATGATCGTGCAGCAGGCCATGACCCCTTCCGTGGGCGATCCCACCCAGCGCAAGATGATGATGGTCATGATGCCCGTCATGTTCACCTTCTTCTTCGCCACCACGCCTTCGGGCCTGTGCCTCTACTACCTGATGTTCAACCTCATCGGCATCCTGCAGACCTGGCTGGTCATGCGGAGCTACAAGCCCCAGCCCGTGGTGGTCTGAACCGGAGGATACATGCGCAAGGCCGCTTTGCCCCTTGAACAGGTTCCCGAGCGCGTCGCCCAGTTGTGCGGCCACCTGGGCCTGAAGGTCACCGCCGAACCCGGGCCTTCCGGGGACGAGACCCTCTTTCCCAACCGCATCGTCCTGGACGGGCCGGACGCCCACTGGCTGGCCGCCAACAAGGGACTGGGGCTGGACGCCCTGCAGTTCCTGGTTCACGAAGCCCAGGGCGAGCGGGAGGAGAACCGGCAGGCCTACCTGGACGTCCAGTCCTTCCGCCTCTTCCGCATGAAGGAAGTGGTGGCCATGGCCGGAATGGCTGCCGAACGGGCCAAGACCCTGGGCAGCTATACCTTCGCGTCCCTGAGCCCCCGGGAACGCCGCTGGGTTCACCTGGTGCTCAGCCGCCAGCCCGGTTTTGCCACGGAAAGCGAAGGCACGGGCACCTTCAAGGCCCTGAAGGTGACCCGGGTCTAGACCCCCAGGGTCCCCATGCTCGACCCCATCTGCGCCCCGGCGACCCCGCTCCTGCCCTCGGCCATCGCCGTGGTGCGGGTCACAGGCGCCAGGCTGACCGAGCGTTTGTCTTCCCTGGTGGCCCTGCCTCCCCCCCGTCAGGCGGCCGTACGCACCCTGGCGTGGGCGGGCTACCGGGAGCGCTGCCTCGTGCTCCACTTTCCCGGGCCCGGAAGCTACACGGGCGAGGACCTGGTGGAGTTCCAGCTGCACGGGAACCCCCTCCTGGTGCGACGCTTCCTGGAGCACCTGGGTGGGCTGGGCATCCGCATGGCCGAACCGGGCGAATTCAGCCGGCGGGCCTTGCTCAACGGGAAGCAGTCGCTCCTGGAGGTGGAGGCCCTCCGGGACCTGGTGAGCGCCGCCACGGACACCCAGTTGCGGCAGGCCCAGGCGCGCAGCGGGGGAGCGCCCGCCTGGATCGCCCGGGCCAGGGAGGCCCTGGCCCCGTGGATGGCCCGCGCCGAGGCCAGCGTGGACTACGGGGAGGAGGAGGGCATCGGCCTGGACCTGGAAGCCATGCGGAGCGCCCTGGCGGAGGTGTCGGCCGTGTTCCACGTGGAACAGGGCAGGGCGGCGGGGGCCCAATGGCTCCGGGAAGGGATCCGGGTTGCCCTGGTGGGTCGCCCCAATGCCGGCAAGAGCACCCTTTTCAACGCCCTGGCCGGCCAGGACCGGGCCATCGTCACGGAGGTGCCCGGCACCACCCGGGACGTCCTGGAGGTGAGGGCCGAATGGGCGGGTCTCCCGCTCTACCTCTTCGACACGGCGGGATTGCGCCAGACCCGGGACCCCGTGGAACGCCTGGGCGTGGCGCGGGTGAGGGA
>DBMS01000131.1:2851-11149 GCA_002297665.1 Holophagaceae bacterium UBA692
ATCCTGGAGCGCCTGGAGCCTTTCCAGGCCAAGGTCCTCACCGTCCGCAACCAGGCCGACCTGGGGGGCGAACCCGGCGGTGACCCCTGCATTTCCGCGGCCACGGGAGACCTGGAACCGCTGGCGGAGGCCCTCAGGCGGCGCTTCCTGGGTCCCCTGGCGCCGGACGCGTGCCTGGGCGCCCTGGACACCGCCCGCCAGCGCGGGATCCTGCACGACCTGGTGGCCCAGATGGACCTCCTGTGCGGCCTGGAACCCGGCGCGCCGCCGGAGGTGGCCGCCTCCCTCCTCCAGGGCGCCTGGGGCCTCCTGGCGCGCCTCACGGGGGAGGATCGCGCGGAGACGTCCCTGGATCAGCTGTTCTCCGGGTTCTGCCTTGGGAAGTGACTTAGACTGGATCCGGAGCGGCACATGAATCCTGGTTTCGAGGCGGTCATCGGGCTGGAGGTCCACATCCAGCTGTCCACCCGTTCGAAGATGTTCTGCGGGTGCGCCAACGCCTACGGAGGGGAACCCAACTCCCGCACCTGTCCGGTGTGCCTGGGGCTCCCCGGCGCCCTTCCGGTCCTCAACGGGGAGGCCGTGACCGCGGCCCTGCGCCTGGGCCTCGCCGTGGAGGCCGACCTGAGGCGCAGGAGCACCTTCTACCGCAAACAGTACGTCTATCCCGACCTGCCCAAGGGGTACCAGATCACCCAGGGGCCCGTGGCCATCGTGGAGAACGGGCACGTCATGATCCCGGGCGACCCCCGGGTCAGGGGGACCGAGGGACCCGTGCGGGTGGGCATCGAGCGGGCCCACCTGGAGGAGGACGCGGGCAAATCCATCCATGACGCCCACGGACGGCAGTCCCTGGTGGACCTGAACCGGGCGGGGGTCCCCCTCCTTGAGATCGTCGGGGCCCCGGACCTGCGCAGCGCCCAGGAGGCGTCGGATTACCTCAAGGCCCTCCACCGCCTGGTGACCTTCCTGGGGATCTGCGACGGAAACCTGGAGGAGGGGTCCTTCCGGGCCGACGCCAACATCAGCGTGCGGCGCCCCGGCGAACCCTTCGGAACCCGGGTGGAGATCAAGAACCTCAACTCCTTCCGATTCGTGCGGATGGCCTTGGATCATGAGTACGCGCGGCAGACGGAACTCCTGGAGAAGGGACAGCGCTTCGACCCGGAAACCCGCGGATGGGATGCGGACAAGGGAGAGACCCGAAGCCAGCGCAGCAAGGAAGCGGCCATGGACTACCGGTACTTCCCGGAGCCCGATCTGCCGGCCCTGGTGCTCACCGAGGCCGAGATCGAGGCGGCCGGCTCGTCGCTCCCGGAACTGCCGGAGGCCCGGTGCCGCCGGTTCATGGCCCAGCACGGGCTGTCCGCCTACGAGGCGGGCATGCTGCTCCAGACGCATTCCTTCGCCGCCTACTTCGAGGAGGTGGCGCGGGCCGCCGGCAACGGGAAGCAGGCCGCGAACTGGATGCTGGGCGAGATGAGCCGCTCCTTGAACGAACGCGGCGGGCGCCTGGAGGACCTGGGGCTGGCCCCCGGGACCCTGGCGGAACTGATCCGCCTCGTGGCCGGGGGCACCCTCAACCTGAACACCGCCAAGGAGGTCGTCTTTCCTGCGCTGCTGAGGGGGGAGGGGACCCCGGCCGGCCTCGTGCGGGACCGCGGGCTCGCGCAGGTGACGGACCGCGCCGCGGTGATGGACCTGGTGGAGGCCGTCCTGGCGGCCCATCCCGGCCAGGTGGAGGCCTGTCGCGCCGGGAAGGTGGCGCTGCGGGGCTTCCTGGTCGGACAGGTCATGAAGGCCGGCAAGGGGCAGGTTGATCCCCGGTTGGTGAACGAGGCCCTCCTTGAAGCGCTGGCGAGGTAGGGAGTCCCCATGGTGGAGCCGCCCGAGACCCCGGAGGACGACCTGGAGCGCGAGGCCCTGGCGGACCCCGCGGCCCATTACCGGGACGCCCACGATCCCCAGCCCACCTTCTGGAGGGTCCTGGTGCTCATCCTCGTGGCCGTGGCGGCGCTTTCCGTGGTGTTCGGGCTGAGATGAACGAGGGCGGACCGCGCGGTCGCTGCGCGGGCTCTCCGTCCCCCCTCGTGCAAGGTGCCATGGAGGCCCGGGCCCGGGGGTGATACCATGGCCGCGATGCGGGGCGCGCCAAGGCCCCGGGGGAGCGAAGCATGGATCCAAAGGGTTGGGGCCTGAGCACGACTGCCATCCATGCCGGCAAGGGGCACAACGGAACCCGCTCCGTGACGACGCCCATCTTCCAGACTTCGGTGTTCGAGCTCATGGAGAACGCCGAGGGGGCGGAGTTCGCCAATGCCGTCGAGCCTCCGCAGTTCTATACCCGATGGGGCAACCCCAATTTCAGCGAGGTCCAGCAGGTGGTGGCCACCCTAGAAGGGGCCGAGCGGGCGCTGGTGACCAGTTCGGGCATGAGCGCCTTCGCCACGGTTTTCGATACCTTCCTCCGGGCGGGCGACCATGTGGTGGCGCCGGCCGCGGTGTACCTGGGCACCGAGCAGCTCCTGCGCGCCTGGGAGGCCCGCAAGGGGCTGAAGATCACCTGGGTGGAGAATTCCCTGGACGTGGCGGAATGGGAGGGGGCCGTCACGGAGCGCACCCGGTTGATCCTGACGGAAACCCCCTCCAACCCGACCCTGGCCGTCACGGACCTGGCGGCCATCGCGGCCATCGGCCGGCGCAAAGGCGTGCGCACGGTGGCCGACAACACGTTCGCGACCCCCATCTTCACCAAGCCGGTGGAGCTGGGCATCGACCTGAGCATCTCCAGCGCCACGAAATACCTGGGCGGGCACTCGGACCTGGTGGCCGGGGTCATCGCCGGAACCGAGGCCGACATCGCGGCCTGCTGGGCCACCGCCAAGATCACGGGCCCCACCCTGGATCCGTTTGCCGCTTGGCTGCTTCACCGGGGGCTGAAGACCCTCTACCTCCGTGTGCGCAGGGCCTCGGACAACGCCCAGTCGCTGGCCGCATGGCTGCTTTGGCAGCCCCAGGTCGCCCGGGTGGACTACCCCGGCACCAAGGACCATCCGGGCCACGAAGTGGCCACCCGTCAGATGAACGGAGGCTTCGGGGCCATGATGAGCTTCGAGTTGCGCGGCGGCCTCCTGGCGGGGCAGCGTTTCTGCGAGGCCCTTGGAATCATCACCCGGGCGGTGAGCCTGGGGGGGGTTGAAAGCCTCATCCAGCACCCCGCGAGCATGAGCCACCTCCGCACGCCCCCCGAGGTGAAGGCGCGGCTGGGGATTACGGATGGGCTTCTGCGCTTTTCCGTGGGCATCGAGGACGAGGCGGACCTCAAGGCCGACCTGGAAAGCGGCTTCCTTGCCGCCGACGCGGCGAGGTAGCGGGTGCGGCTGATCCTCAACGGCAAGGAACGGGAGACGCCCGACCTGGCAACGGTGGCGGACCTGGCGCAGTGGCTCCTCCTGCCGGCCTACGGAAGCGCGGTGGAATTGAACGGCGAGGTCGTACGCAAAACCGACTTCGGCACCACGGCCTTGAAGGACCAGGACCGGCTGGAGGTGATCCGCCTGGTGGGGGGAGGCTGACCAGACGGGGTGGCCGGGCTCGGCTCCCCCTCGTTCATGTCAGAGCACGGACAGGACGTCCCAGGACCCGCCCGGAAACGCCGTCCGGGCCCGGAGGACCCCCAGGCGGGAAACGTCCAGGCGCACCGGAGCGCCGTGGGCGGGTTCGTCCGACACGAACCGGTGGAATTCGTCCACGAGGCCCTCTTCCAGGAGGCGCCTGGCGAGGATGCCGCCTCCTTCGAACAGCACCCGCCCCACGCCACGGGCCACCAGTTCGTGCAACAGGTGCTTCAGGCTGACGCCGCCGGGACCCGGCGGAAGGTGCAGATCCTCCACGCCGCGGATGGGCGGGCAGTCCTCCGTCAGGGCGCGCAGGACGGGCTGGCCGGCCACGGGGAGCCAAACCTTCCGGGTGCCGGGCAGGCGCCCCTGGCTGTCCAGGACCACGCGCAGGGCCTGCCGGTGGGGCGGGGTGGGGTGGGGCCAGCGGTCGGTTAGCCGAGGGTCATCCACCTCCACGGTCCACCGGCCCACCACCAGGGCCTCGGTGGCCCGGCGAAGGGCGTGGGCGAGGTTCTGGATTTCAGGGGAGGTCACCTGGGTGCTCTGGCCCTCGGGGCCCAGGGAACCGTCGGCCCCCAGGGCCAGCTTCAGGACCACCCAGGGGAGCCCGGTTCGGATCAGCTTGAAGAAGGGGGCGTGGAACCGCGAACATGCAAGGCCCAGAACGGACTCCGTGACCTCGATGCCGTGGGATCGGAGGATGGCGATGCCGCCGCCGTCCACCCGGGGATTGGGGTCCTTGACGCCCACGACCACCCGGGCGATGCCGGCGCGGATGAGAGCCTCCGTGCAGGGAGGGGTGCGGCCGTGGTGGCAGCATGGCTCGAGGGTGACGTAGGCCGTGGCGCCCCGGGTGTCGTTGTCCTTCAGCTCCGCGTCCCGGAGGGCCATGATCTCCCCGTGGGGATCGCCCGCGCGGGTGTGGACGCCCTGGCCGATGACGTTCCCGTCCTGGACGAGGACGCATCCGACGGGCGGGTTGGGGCTGCTGAGGCCCACGCCCGACATGCCCTGGCGGATGGCCAATGCCATGAAATGCTCGTCTCCCGTGCGGCTGTCCGGATCCGGAAAGGGTCCTCCACAAGCCAGTTCCCAGGCCAGGAACCCGGTGAGGGGCCGGGGAGCTTCACACATCGAGGAGGCCATCCACGAAGGTTTCGGGGTCGAAGGGGATCAGGTCGTCCACCTGCTCGCCCACGCCCACGAAGGCGATGGGGAGCTTCAGCCGTTCCAGGATGGCCACCGCCACGCCACCCTTGGCGCTGCCGTCCAGCTTGGTGAGGATCAGGTCGGTGATGCCGGCGGACTGCTTGAAGGCTTCGGCCTGGACCAGGCCGTTCTGCCCGGTGGTGGCGTCCAGGACGAGGATGACGCGGTGCGGGGCCTCGGGGATGACCTTCTGGAGGCTGCGGCGGATCTTGTCCAGTTCCCGCATGAGGTGGTCCTTGGTATGCAGTCGGCCGGCGGTGTCCACCAGCACCCAGGGGATGCCCTTGGTCAGCGCGCTGGTGGCGCCGTCGAAGGCGATGGCGGCGGGGTCGCCTCCCATCTGGTTGCGGATCACCGGTACGCCCGCGCGCTTGCCCCACAATTCCAGCTGATCGATGGCCGCGGCCCGGAAGGTGTCGCCCGCCACCACCAGGACGTCCTCCCCCCGATCCTTCAGGTGGGCGGCCAGCTTGCCCAGGGTGGTGGTCTTGCCGACGCCGTTCACGCCCACCAGGAGGCACACCTGGGTGCCCTGCGCCGCCAGGGGCCGGGGAGGGACCTGGCGCAGGATCTTCAGGAGCTCGTCCTTGAGCACGGCCTTGGGATCGATGTCGCCGGACCGCTTCATCTCGAACCGGAGCCGGTCCATGAGCCGCTTGACGCCGTGGACCCCCAGGTCGGCCTGGAGGAGCAGGTCCTCCAGTTCCTCCAACTGGTCCTCGTCCAGGCGGCGCAGGCCCAGGAGCCGGCCCATGGGGGCCAGGACCAGCTCCTGGGTGCGCTGGAGACCCTGTTTGAACTTGTTGAACAGATCACCAAAAAGGCTCAAGGGTACCTCGGAGGGGCGGAGTGCGCGGTTCCATGTGGAACATCGCCCTTACGCTTGAAAAGAGAAAATGTTGCCGGTTACGGGGTCACTTCCTGGCGCGGGACTTCTTGCGCTTTTCTGGGCAGATCCAGCCTTGCAGGGCGAACTCGAAGACCTCCTCCACGTGCTTGACCGGGTGGAAGTGGAGCTTCTTCCGCACCTCGGGGGCGATCTCCTCCAGGTCCTTCTGGTTGGCGAAGGGGATGAGGATCTCCTTCACGCCCACCCGAAGGGCGGCCAGGGACTTTTCCTTGAGCCCGCCGATGGGCAGGGCCTCGCCCCGGAGGTCGATCTCGCCGGTCATGGCGAAGGTGTTGAGCACGGGCAGGCCCTTGAGGACGGACAGGAGCACGGTGGCGATGGCCAGGCCGGCGCTGGGGCCGTCCTTGGGAATGGCCCCCTCGGGGAAATGGATATGCAAGTCGTTCTTTTGGAATACTTCCGGGTCGATTTCGAAGGCGTCGCTGCGGCTGCGGATGTAGCTCAGGGCCGCCTGGGCACTTTCCTTCATGACGTCGCCCAACTGACCGGTGAGCACCAGGGCGCCCTTGCCGGGCATCTTGAGGGCTTCCACGAAGAGCACTTCGCCGCCGGTGGAGGTCCAGGCCAGGCCGGTGACGACGCCCACCCGCGGCGCCTTGAGCCGCTCGTCCTGGAGGAGCTTCACGGGGCCCAGGAGGTCATGGACGTTCTTGTCGCTGAGGGTGATCCGCGTCTTCAGGTCGCCCTCGGCCACCTTGCGGGCCACCTTGCGGCACACCGTGCCGATTTCCCGTTCCAGCTGCCTGAGGCCCGCTTCCCGGGTGTACCCGGTGATGATGGCCTGGAGGCCCTTGGGGCTGAAGGTCACCTGCTTGTCGGTAATGCCGTTCTTCTCGAGCTGCCGGGGGATGAGGTGGCGTTCGGCGATGCCGACCTTCTCCTCCAGGGTGTAGCTGGAGAGGTGGATGATCTCCATGCGGTCCCGGAATGCGGGCTGGATGGGATCCAGTTCGTTGGCGTTGGTGAGGAAGAGCACCTGGCTGAGGTCGATGGGGACGTTCATGTAGTGGTCGCGGAACGTGTGGTTCTGCTCGGGGTCCAGCACTTCCAGGAGGGCAGCGGAGGGGTCGCCGCGCATGTCGCGGCCGATCTTGTCCACCTCGTCCAGCATGATCACGGGATTCATGGACTTGACCTGGTGGAGCGCCTGGATGATCCGCCCGGGCATGGCGCCCACGTAGGTGCGGCGGTGGCCCCGGATCTCGCTCTCGTCGTGGACGCCGCCCAGGGAGATGCGGCTGAACTTGCGGCCCAGGGCGCGGGCGACGCTCTTGCCCAGGGAGGTCTTGCCGGTGCCCGGCGGGCCCACGAAGCAGAGGATGGTGCCCTTGTGGTCGGGGTTCAGCTTGCGCACGGCGAGGTACTCCACCAGGCGATCCTTGATCTTCTCCAGGCCGTAGTGATCCTCGTCGAGGATCCGCTTGGCCTCCTTGAGATCCAGGTTGTCCTCGGTGGTGGTGCCCCAGGGCATTTCCGTCATCCACTCCAGGTAGGTGCGGGTGACGGCGGTCTCGCTGCTGTCCGGGTGCATGCGCTCGAGCTTCTTGAGGTTGCGGTCGATCTCCAGGAGGGGCTCGTCCGGTACCTTCATCTTGGCCATCTTGTCCCGGAAGGCCTGGATCTCCTCGGCCAGTTCGCTGCCTTCGCCCAGCTCCTGCTGGATGGCCTTGAGCTGCTGGCGCNNCCGCGGGCTTCCATGGTGATCTTCTGCTGCACTTCCAGGAGGTCGATTTCCCGCATGAGCAGTTCGTTCACACGTTTGAGGCGCTGGGTGGGGTTGGCGATCTCCAGCACCTCCTGCATCTGGGGGGGCTTGAGGTCCAGGTTGGAGGCCACCAGGTCCGCCAGGCGCCCGGGGCTGTCCAGGTTGGAGGCGATGACCAGCACTTCCTGGGGCAGGTTCTTGCCCAGGGCCACGGCCTTCTCGAGGGTCTGCTTCACGGAGCGCAGAAGGGCGTCCAACTCGATGTTCCGCTCCGAGATCTCGGATTCCGAGAGCACTTCCACCTTGGCCTTGAACTGGTTCTCGGTCTCGGTGAAGTATTCCACCCGCACGCGCTGGAGGCCCTGCACCAGGGCCCGCACGCGGCCGTCGGGAAGCTTGAGGACCCGCATGATCAGCGCGGCGGTGCCCACCTTGTAGAGGTCCTCGGGGCCCGGATCGTCCATTTCCATCTGCTTCTGGGACAGGAGGAGGATCATCCGGCTCTCCACCAGGGCGCTGTCCACCGCCCGCAGGGATTTCTCCCGGCTGACGGAGAGGGGGAGGATGACGTAGGGGTAGACCACCACGTCGCGCAAGGGCAGGACGGGCAGCACGTCGGGGATCCTGGGGGACTCGTCAACGATCTGGGGGGCTAGGATTTCTTCGGCCACGGCATACCTCGAGGTCTCAGTTTAACTTGGTGCGCATCAGCGGGGCTTGCGCCGCTTCGGATGCCCCGGGCGCTCGGGTTCGACGCCGGGGAAGAGCGGGGTGGATTCGAAGGGAAGGCCGTCGGCGGAAGGAGGCGGATCGCTGGGCGCCGGCGGCGCGGGGGCGCGGGCGGGAGGCGCCTG
>DBMS01000202.1 GCA_002297665.1 Holophagaceae bacterium UBA692
CAGCGGCCTTGATGGTCCCGATGCCCGCCACCAGCTCGGAGAGGTAGCCGCGCTCCCGCGCCTGGGCCTCGATCTCCCTGGCCTGGTGGCGCGCCTGGGCCGAGCCGACCAGCACCGCCAGCGCCGCCATGATCGCCACCACCCCCATCACCACCAGCGTGGCGGGGAAGAGCTTCAGGGCCATGGCCACCACGAAGGTGACGCCCATGACGCCGTCCAGCACCGCCGCCAGGGCGCGCTCGGCCACCACCGTGCGCGCCGCCCCCATCCCCGCGAAGGCCTGGAGCCTTTCACCCAGCGTCATCTTGTCCAGGAACGGGAAGGGCAGGCGCAGCAGGTGCTGCAGGAGCCCGCGCTCGGCCGAGACCCCGAGCCGGGTCACCAGGAAGAGCAGGACCTTCTCCCGGATCCAGCCGATCCAGGCCTGGAAGGCGGTCACCAGCACGATGCCCATGGCCACCAGGTGCAGCGTGGAGCGGGCGCGGTCGGGCAGGGCCACGTCCATGACCGCGCCGGTTCCAAGAACCCCATCCTGGACAAGTTCTACTTCACGGCCTTCCTGGCCGTGGGCGTCCTGCCCTGGCTCGGCGCCTGCGTGGCGGGCCTGCGCCGGGGCGTGGCCATCCTGCGCCGCACGTCGGGCCCGGTCTCCGAGGGCGCGCCCCTCATCCGGTGGACCGTGGCCGCGGTCATCCTCGGCGCCGCCGTCCCGCTGCTCTTCTACAGCCTTTCCGGGTCCAAGCTGCCCCCCTACATCCACCCCGCCATCGTCCCGCTGGTGGCCCTGGCCTGCGCCCTGGAGAAGGAAGGGGAGGAATGGACCGCCCTGGCCCGCGCCGGCAGGGAGCTCATCTTCCTGGGCGCGCTGTTCCTGGCGGCCCCCTTCATCGTCAAGGACCTGGCGGGTCCCGCCTGGATCCTGGCCCTGGGCCTGGCCTTCGCCGGCATGGGCTTCTGGGGCCTGAGGCCCCGGGCGCTCACCGGGCCCCGGTTCATGGCGGGCCTGGGCGCGGCCCTGCTGCTGCTCACCTTCGCCGCCTCCCGGGTGGCCCCGCCCACCAAGGACGCCAGCGCCCTCATCCGCAAGGCCCCCGCCGGCGCCCAGTGGATCAGCTGCGGCGACTACTACCAGGTGCTCCCCTTCCTCACCCGGGAGCGGGTGGTGGTGGTGGCGGGCACCGGGGAACTGGCCTTCGGCCGCGACCGCCTGGACCCCGCCGCCCGCGACCGGTGGTTCCAGGAGGACGTCGACCGGCTTCTCCCCATGGCCCTGCGCCTACGCGCCGAGGATCCCGCCCGCCCCGTGGCGGCCCTCATCGACCGCTGGGCCTGGCGCGACCTGCCCGAGGACCAGAAGGCCGCCTTCCAGGTGCTGGCCCGCACCGAAAAGAACCTCCTGGCGGTACTGAGGTAGCATAGGCGGATGCCGGAAGCCCCCGCCTACCTTGACAACAACGCCACCACCCGCCTGGCCCCCGAGGCCCTGGAGGCCATGCTGCCCTTCCTGGGCGACCAGTTCGGCAACGCCGGCAGCGCCCACACCCTGGGCCGGCTCTCCGAAGGGGCCGTGGTGGTGGCCCGGGAGCGCGTGGCCGCGCTCCTGGGCTGCGCCCCGGCGGAGCTGGTCTTCACCAGCGGCGGCACCGAAGGCATCAACCACGCCTTCCGGGGGGTCTTCGAGGCCCTGCCCGCCAAGCGCCACTTCGTCACCACCGCCGTGGAACACAGCGCCGTGCTGGCCTGCGCCGACTGGCTGCGAAAGCAGGGCGCCGAGGTGACCGTCCTGGGCGTGGACGCCCAGGGCCGCCTGGACCTGGCCGGACTGGAGGCCGCCCTCACCCCCGCCACCGCCCTGGTGTCGGTCATGGCCGCCAACAACGAGACCGGCGTCCTCTTCCCCCTGGAGGCCATCGCCCGCATCGTGAAGTCCCGCGGCATCCTTTTCCACGTGGACGGCACCCAGGCCCTGGGCAAGGTGCCCGTGGACCTGGCCCGGATTCCGGTGGACCTCTTCAATTTCAGCGGCCACAAATTCCACGGCCCCAAGGGCGTCGGAGGCCTCTTCCTGAGGCGGGGCCTGCGCCTGCGCCCCTTCATGATCGGCGGGGGCCAGGAGCGCGGCCGGCGCGGCGGCACCGAGAACGTCCCGGCCCTCGTGGCCCTGGGCGTGGCCGCGGACCTGGCCCGCACCCACCTCGCCGGCGCCCCGCAGGTCCAGGCCCTGCGGGACCGCCTGGAAGCCTTCATCCTGGACCGCATCCCCGGATCGACCGTGAACGGCGCCCAGGCGCCCCGCGTGCCCAACACCTCCATGATCAGCTTCGCCGGCGTGGAGGGCGAAGCCGTCCTCCTGCGCCTGGACGAGGCCGGCGTCTGCGTGTCCACCGGCAGCGCCTGCACCACCGGCCAGAAGGAGGCCAGCCACGTGCTGCGGGCCATGGGGGCGCCCGACGCCCTGGGGGCCATCCGCTTCTCCCTGAGCCGGTACACGACCGACGGGGACATCGCCCGGGTGGAGGCCGTCCTGCCCGGGATTCTGGAAGGCCTGCGGGGCCCGGGGGGGCTCGCGAGGCGGTAGGGAAGTTCCGTCCGCCGGGCCTACGGCTGCGTCGGCTGGGCCGTCATGTGGAGCAGCCCCCACCCGTGGCCGTCGAGGTCCACAAAGCTGTGCGTATACATGAACCCGAAATCCTCCGGCTCGTCGTACGTCGAGCCGCCCGCGGCGATCGCCTTGGCCACGAGATCGTCCACTTCCTTGCGGCTCTCGCAACTCAGGGAGATGAGAACCTCCACGGCCTGGTTCGTGTCGCAGACGGCCTTGGGCGTGAATTCACGAAATTTGGCATGCGTCCCCAGCATCACGAATATCGAGTCGCTGATGATGATGCAGGCGGCATCGTCGCCCGTGAATTGTGGGTTGTGCTTGAAGCCAAGGGCCTTGAAGAAGGCCATGGACCTGGGGAGGTCGGCGACGGGGAGATTGATGAAAACCTGCCTGGTCATGGCTGCCTCCTTGACCCGCCCGTGCGGGCGGCGTGCTGGGAAGTTTATGCGAAATCGAGGCAAGGGGGGTGGTCGGGCACATCAAGAGGCTCCCGTTCAAGGAGGCTCAAATAATCCGGATCGGG
>DBMS01000134.1 GCA_002297665.1 Holophagaceae bacterium UBA692
ATGGCCGCGCCGCCCAGGGCGTGGTCGCCCTGGTGCTTGCCGCTGGAGAGGATGCCCACCAGGGCGCCCAGGGCGGCGGTGCCGCCGATGAACTTGGCGTTGCGCTCACCCCGCTTGTCGCCCACCACCAGGTAGGTGCCGGCCTCCACGTCGTTGCGTCCCACGGTGGAGAGCTGGATGCCCAGGCCCCCCTGCCCGCTCTGGAGCCGGCCGGCCGGGGTGCTCTGGGCCACCACGCCCTTGACGGGGGTCCCCTTGGGCCAGGCCACCTTGCCGCCCACCGTCACGTCGTCGGCCAGGGTGCCTTCCCAGGCTTCGCCGGCCTGGTCCTTGTCGGTGCTGAGCTCCCGGGACAGCAGCACGGCCACCTGGGTCTGGGCGGGCACCTCCAGGATGACGGTCCTGGCCGCCTCGGCCTTGGGCGCCTCGGCGATGGCCTTGGCGTCCTGGTGGGCGAGGGCGGCGCTCTTGCGGGCGTCGGCCAGGCGGCGGTCCAGGGACTTCAGCTGGGCCTTGGACAGGTGCTGGACGGTGTCCGCGTCGCCGTCGGAAGCCTGTTTGCCCGCCTTGATGTCGGCGACCTGCTTTTCCAGCTGGGCCACGCGCTCATCCGCGGCCTTGGCCGCCGCCTGGGCCTGCACCTCGGCCTCGGAGGGCTTGCGGTCGCAGGCCAGCTGTCCGCAGATGGCGGCGGAGGAGAGGATCCCGGCGAGCCAGAGGGATGATTTGATCGTCATGGTGGACCTCCAGGAAAGGGCGAAAAATGAAGTATAGTTGGGACACGCACGACGAGCACCGTCCGCGAACCCGGAAACCTTCACCTTGGCGCTAACACTCTCTCCTCGCAGCGAATCCGTCCTGAAGGCGCTCATCGAGACCTACCTGGTCGAGGGGGAGCCCGTGGGGTCGCGGGTGCTGTCCAAGCGCATTCCGGGGTCCTTCTCGTCCGCCACCATCCGCAACGTCCTGGCGGACCTGGAGGACGACGCCCTCCTGGACCAGCCCCACACGTCCGCGGGCCGGGTGCCCACGGAAAAGGCCTATCGCTACTATGTGGACCACTTCGTCCAGCCCATCCGCCCCGACCCCATCCTGGGGGCCCGGCTCAGCGAGGCCATCGGCGGCGTGGAGGGCCAGGCCGGGGACGCCCAGTGGCTCCGCAACGCCAGCCGGGTGCTCAGCGAGGCCATGAACGGCATCTGCGTGGCCCTGCCCATGCACCTGACCCGGAGCCGCCTGGTGCGCCTGGAGTTCGTGCCCCTGGGCCCCGGCAAGCCCCCGGCCCGCATCGTCACGGTGTGGGTGGGCACCGGCGGCGAGGTGGAACACCAGATCCTGGAGAACACCTGGGGCTTCCCGGCCGACAAGCTGGTGGAACTGGGTAATTTCGCCACCGCGCATTTCGGCGGATGCTCCCTGCCCGAAATGCGGGACCGGCTCATCACCGACCTGGAGGGACAGGCCACCGACGCCCGGGAACTCAGCCGGCGCCTGACCGAGCTGGCCTCCCGCATGAACCAGCCCACGGACGCCCCCCTGGTGGTCTCCGGCCTGGGCGAGATGGGCCGGTGCCCGGAATTCCTGGACCCGGCCCGGTTCAGGAACCTGGTGGAGGTCTTCGAGCAGCACGAGCGCCTCGCCCACCTCCTCAACGCCTTCGCCGTGGCGGCCAGCGCCGAGGTCCAGCTCCTCCTGGGGTCGGAGAACCCCTTCTTCCAGGAGATGCCCCTGGCCACCGCCCTGCGCACCGTGACGCTCAACAAAAGCGCCCAGGTCACCTTCGCCCTGGTGGGCCCGCTTCGCCTGGACTACCGCAAGGTGGCGGGCAGCCTGGCGTGGTGGTCGGAGGAAATCCAGCGGCGCAAGCCCACATCCGTTTGACGCAGTCCCCTTAACATTTCATTATCGAGTACTCAATGACCGAAAAAATCCAACCCCACACCACGGACTTCCCCGCCGATCCTCTCCTCCCGGAGAACGACCTCACGGTCGACTTGACCCAGGAGGAGTTCGGCGAGGGGGCGGACCTGCAGGCCCTGGCCGACGAGATCGGCGACTACGAGCCGCCCGCGGCGGACGGGTCCCCGGAAACGGCGGGCATGAGCCGGGAAGACCTGGAGGCCGAACTGGCCGCGGCGAGGGCCCGCCTGCAGACGCTGGAGAAGGCGGAGACCGAACACAAGGACAAGCACCACCGCCTCATGGCGGATTTCACCAACCACCGGAACCGGGTGGGCCGGGAGACCCAGCTTGCCGTGACCCTGGCCGAGCGCAAGGTGCTCCTGGAGCTCCTGCCCGTGCTGGACAGCTTCGAGCGGTGCATCAACGCCACCTACACCAGCCTGGAGGACTTCCACGCCGGGGTGGTGCTCATCCACCGCCAGATGCAGGAGGCCCTGCGCAAGTCCGGCGTGGAGCCCCTGGCCCTGAACGTCGGCGACCCCTTCGACGCCCTGCACGCCGAGGCCCTCACCACCACCAGCCAGCCCGGCCTGCCCGACGGCTCGGTCGCCGCCATCTACGAACGCGGCTACTACCTGCGCGACCAGCTGCTCCGGCCCGCCCGGGTCATCGTCAACAACCATCCCGAAGGGGAGCCTTCCCAGGACCCCTCCTGATTCTCGCAACGCCCCAAATGCCCACTCGGGAGTAACGCAATGGCCGGCAAGCTCATCGGAATCGACCTGGGAACCACCAACAGCTGCGCCTGCGTCATGGAAGGCGGGGAACGCCGCGTCATCCCCAACCGCGAGGGGAGCCGCACCACCCCGTCCGTGGTGGCCTTCACCGACAAGGGCGACGTCCTGGTGGGCCACATCGCCAAGCGCCAGGCCGTCACCAACCCCCAGCGCACCCTCTTCGCGGTCAAGCGCCTCATCGGCCAGAAGTTCGGCTCGCCCCAGGTGCAGGAGGCCATGGAGAAGCTGCCCTTCCCCGTGGTGAAGTCCCCCAACGGCGACGCCTGGCTCGGCGTGGGCGACCGCGGCTACGCCCCACCCGAGATCTCGGCCATCATCCTCAAGGCCCTGAAGGCCTCCGCCGAGGCGTTCCTGCACGAGGAGGTCTCGGACGCCGTCATCACGGTGCCGGCCTACTTCGACGACGCCCAGCGCCAGGCCACCAAGGACGCCGGGCGCATCGCGGGCCTGAACGTCCAGCGCATCATCAACGAGCCCACCGCCGCGGCCCTGGCCTACGGCCTGGACAAGAAGGGCCTCAAGCAGACCCTGGCCATCTACGACTTCGGCGGCGGCACCTTCGACTTCACCATCCTGGAGATGAACGACGGGGTCTTCGAGGTGCTGGCCACCAGCGGCGACACCTTCCTGGGCGGCGAGGACTTCGACCAGGCCATCCTCATGTGGCTGGTGGAGCACTTCCGCGACGCCACCGGCATCGACCTCACCAAGGACCGCATGGCCCTGCAGCGCCTCAAGGAGGCCTCGGAGAAGGCCAAGTGCGAGCTCTCCACCCTGGACCGGGTGGAGGTGCGCCTGCCCTTCATCGCCCAGGGCCCCACCGGCCCGCAGCACCTGGAGTCCACCCTGACCCGGGAGGACCTGGAGAACATGGTGGCCGACCTGGTGGCCCGCACCATGGTCCCCGTGCAGGACGCCCTCAAGCAGGCCCGCAAGACGGCCTTTGACGTGGACGAGGTGATCCTCGTGGGCGGCCAGACCCGCATGCCCCTGGTGCAGCAGGTGGTCAAGGACTTCTTCGGCCGCGAGCCCAACCGCGACATCAACCCCGACGAGGTGGTGGCCGCGGGCGCCTCCATCCAGGGCGCCGTGCTCACCGGCGAGGTCACGGACCTGGTGCTGCTGGACGTGACGCCCCTCTCCCTGGGCATCGAGACCCAGGGCGGCGGCTACGTGAAGATCATCCAGCGCAACACCACCGTCCCCACCCGGGACAGCCGGACCTTCACCACCGTCACCGACAACCAGAGCCGGGTGGAGGTGCACGTCCTCCAGGGCGAGCGCGAGCTGGCCGAGCACAACAAGAGCCTGGGCCGGTTCGACCTGATCAACCTGCCGCCCCTGCCCAAGGGCGTGCCCCAGATCGAGGTGGCCTTCGAGATCGACTCCAACGGCATCGTGAAGGTCTCGGCCAAGGACCTGCTCACCGGCCTGGAGCAGAGCATGAGCATGCGGCCCTCCTCGGGCCTGTCCGAGCTGGAGATCCAGGCGATGCTCCGGGAGGCCCAGAACAACCAGGAGGCCGACGCCCGGCGCCGGGACGAGCTCAAGTACATCGCCTCCGCCGAGGGCCTCCTCTTCTCCTGCGACCGCAGCTTCACCGAATGCGGGAAATACCTGGCCCTGGAGGAGCAGACCCTGGTGCGCGACACCCTCAACGCCGTGCGCATGGCCGTGGCCAACAAGGACATGGCCGCCGTCAAGGCCGCGGAGGAGGAGCTGCTCGAGGTCCAGAAGCTGCTCACCAACGCCGTCCTCGTCGCCAGCGAGTCCATGATGAACTCCCTGGACGGCGAGGAGGGAGCGGAAAACCGCCCCAGGTGATATTGTGGTGGGATGAAGCGCGACTACTATGAAGTACTGGGCGTAGGCAAGGAAGCCACCCTCGACGAGATCAAGAAAGCCTACCGGCGGTTGGCCATGCAGTTCCACCCGGACCAGAACCCCGGGAACAAGGAGGCGGAAGAGAAGTTCAAGGAGGCCGCCGAGGCCTACTCCATTCTTTCCGACCCCGCAAAGCGCCAGCATTTCGACCAGTACGGCTTCGCATCCCCCAGCGGCCAGGGCCAGGGCTTCCAGTTCGACCCCAACCAGTTCGCCGGCTTCGAGGACCTCCTGGGCTCCTTCTTCGGCGGGGGCGGCGGCGGGATCTTCGCCGACCTGTTCGGAGGCGGGGGCCGCCGGCGCTCCGGTGGCGGCGAACGGGGTTCCGACCTCCAGTACAACCTGCGCATCTCGTTCAAGGACTCCATTTTCGGGGTCGAGAACAAGGAGATCGAGATCCCCAGGCAGGACGCGTGCGACACCTGCAGGGGGTCCGGCTGCGCGGAGGGGACCAGCCCCCAGGTGTGCCCCAACTGCCGCGGCAACGGGCAGGTGGCGGTGCGCCAGGGCTTCCTCCAGATGGCCGTGACCTGCCCCCGCTGCGAGGGCCGGGGCCAGATCATCCCCAGCCCCTGCCCCTCCTGCCGGGGCGCGGGCCGCGTCAACCGGCGCACCAAGGTCCGCTTCAAGATCCCCGCCGGCGTGGACCAGGGCCAGCGCCTGCGCCTCCAGGGCGAAGGGGAAGCCGGCACCGGCGGCGGCGGCCAGGGCGACCTCTTCATCCTCTTCGACATCGAGAACGACCCCACCTACGAACGGGACGGCTTCGACCTGCACCGCAAGCTGGAGGTGCCCTGGCCCCTCATGGTGCTCGGCGGCAACCAGCCCGTGGAGACGCCCTACGGCACCGAGACCGTCAAGATCGCCAAGGGCACCCCCGCCGACAAGGTCATGAAGGTACCCAACGCCGGTGTGCCCCGCCTGCGGGCCTCGGGCCGGGGCGACCTGTTCCTGCACCTCCGGGTGGCCGTGCCCACGAAGCTCACCTCCCGCGAGGAGGCCCTGGTGCGCCAGCTGCTCGAGCCCGCGCCCGTGGACGGCGAGGCCGCCCAGGAAGAGGGCTTCCTGGCCAAGGTCTTCGGCACCTCCGACAAGGGAAAGAAGAACAAGAAGAAACGCTAGACCCCAGCTCACGGAAAGGAGCTCCTATGCGAATCGGCCTCCTCCTGTCCCTCCCCGCCCTGCTCACCGCCGCCCAGCCCGCGGCCGTGGACATGAGCCTCGTGACCCGGGACGGCTTCACCCTCAAGGGCACCCTCTCCATCCCCGCCCAGGCCGGGCGCCGCCCCGTGGTGATCCTGGCGCATTCCTTCGGCGCGGACCGCACCGGATGGAAGTTCCTGGTGGACGACCTGAACGCCCGGGGCATCGCCACCCTGGCCCTGGACCTGCGCGGCCACGGCCAAAGCACCCGCAAGGGCGGCGACACCGTGGCCGTCACCACCGACTTCGCGGCCTCCTCCGCCGCGGTGCGATTCGACCTCATCCCCTCCGACCTGGCCCAGGCCGCCCAGTGGGTGCGCCGCCAGCCCCGCATCGACGGCCGCCGCCTGGGCCTGGCCGGAGCCAGCGTCGGGGCGTATTCCGCCCTGGTGGCCGCCCCCGAGGTGCGCCCCGTGGCCGTGCTCGCCCTCAGCCCCGCCGGCGGCTGGGGCGAGAAGCCCGAAGCGCGCATGGTGCGCGCCGCAGAACAGGCCAAGGCGTCGGTGTTCGTGGCCGCCGCCGAGGACGATGCCCACGCCTTGGCCAACGCCCAGGCCCTCAAGGGCGTCTTCGGCGTCTACGCCCGGATCCGGCCCGGCAAGGAGCACGGCCTGGCCTACCTGCCCAGCCTCACGGACACCCTGGGCGGCTGGTTCGGCGAGATCCTGGGCCGGCACCCCGTGGCGGTGCCGTCCAAGGCCGCGCCCATGAAGGTGCCGGCCGAGGACGCAAAGTAGCCTGCCGGGCATGAGGCGGTTCCTCCTCGCCCTCCTGATCGCCGCCACGCTGCCCGCCCCGGGGCGGACGCCGGAGGTCCACCTGGTGGGTGTCCTCCACAACCTGCATTTCAGCCCCCGGAGCCGCTACTCCCTCGACGATCTGAAAGCGCAGATCCTGGCCCTGAAGCCCGACCTGATCTGCGGCGAGATCACCCCCGAGGCCCTGGGCGGGCCCATGGAGGGCTACTTCCCGCCCGAGGCGGCCTTCCTGGCCGAGATGGCCCCGCGCTGGCGGATGCGCTTTTCGGCCGTGGACTGGCGCATGGATTCCGCGCTGCAGGAGAAGGCCGAACGCGAGGAACCCGCCGACGTGGCCGCCCGGGCCCAGCGGATGGACCAGGCCTTCCTCGAAGGCCTGGAGGGCTTCACGGGGACGTCCCTGTACGATTTCGCCCATCTGCCCGCCACCCTGAAGCAGGTGGACGACAAGTTCGAGAAGGTCCTCGGCGAGAACACCGTTTCCGACCTCGCCGCCGGCAGCTGGCACGAGCGGAACCGGCGCATCGTGGCCAACAGCCTCGACGCGGCGCGGGGGGCGCGACGGATCGTGATCGTGTTCGGAGCCTCCCACCTGCCCCAACTGGTCCGCCAACTGGAGGCCCGCGGGATCAAGGCCAGGATCGCCCCCCGGCGGTTCCAGCCCGGGGGTTCCGCCGCCGTGCCCCGTCCGGTGGTGGAGCGCTGGCGACGGAACCTCGAGAACCTCAAGGGCGTCCGGGACGGCCGGATCCCCGTCGCCGCGGACGCCCTGCTGAAGGTGCGCCGCAGCAACCGGGTCCGGGACCTGGAGCAGGCCATCCAGGCCTCCCCCATCCAGGACTGACTCAGGCGAACTTGAACCGGATCAGCCGCTGGCGCAGGTCCTGTGCCACGGCCGAGAGGTCCTCCACGGTGCGGCCCGTCTCCTCCAGGCTGGACACCAGCTGCACCGTCGCGGTGGCGGTGCGCTCCGTGATGCCGAGGGTCGAGGCCATGCCGGCGAGGATGGCCTGGCTCTCGGCGGACCGGGCCTCCAGCACCTGCACCGCGCCCTGGGCGCCGTCGGCCTGTTCCTTCAGGTTGCCTTCAATGGTCCCCAGGCTGTCGCTGACCCTCCGCACGGCCTGGGAGCCGACGTCCACCCGCTCGCCGCTCTCGGCGATGAGCCCCTGGATCTCCTTGGCGGCGCTGCCGCTGCGCTCGGCCAGCTTGCGGATCTCCTCGGCCACCACGGCGAAGCCCTTTCCCTGCTGGCCCGCCTTGGCGGCCTCGATGGCGGCGTTCAGCGAAAGGAGGTTGGTCTGCCGGGCGATGTCGGAGATGACGCCGTTGATGCGGCCAACCTTCTGGGAGCTGTCCAGGATCCCCTTCATGGCCTCCACGGAGGCGTCCACTTCGCCGAGCCCGCGGGCGCTGGCCTGGAGCGAGCTGGTGGCCAGGGTGCTGGCTGACAGGGCCACGCCCTGGACCTCCTGCAGGGAGGCCGCCAGGGCGCGCACGGCGGAGGTGGACTGGCCCACCTCCTCCCGCTGGCGTTCCGCCCCCTGGCTGATCTCCGCGGTGGCCGAGGCCAGCTGGCTGGCCGTCGTGGAGAGCTCCAGGGCGCCGGAGGCGGTGCGCTCGGTGATGACCGCGATGGCCTGCAGGTCCTCCCGCAGCTGCCGGACCGCTTCGCCCAGGCTCCGGGAAATGAAGGCCAGCTCGTCGTTGCCCCGCGCCCGGGGCACCCGGGTGAGGTCGCCGCCCCGCAAGGCGTCCATGGCCTCGCCGATGTCCCGGGCGGCCCCCTCGACGCGCCGGCTCATGGTCAGGGTGATGAGGATGCCCAGGGCCAGGGCCAGGACCACGGCTCCGGCCACGAGGGTCTTCTGCGTCGAGGCGTAGACCGAGTCGCGGGCCACGATGTCCTGGGCCTTCCGCCGCTGGTCCTCCTGCAGCGTCTCCAGCTGGGCGCGGGCCTCGGCCAGTTCGTCCGCACCGATGTCCATCAGCGCGGGCAGGCGGGAAAGGTCCCGGCGGGCCTCCGCGAAGGCCCCGGCGAATCCGCTGCGGTAGGCCTCGAGGAGGCCCACGAGGCGGCGCACCTTGGCCCGGTCCGCGGGGTCCCAGGCCTGCGCCTCCAGGTCCGCCAGTTCCTTGACGAAGCGGACGTCCACCTTTTCCGCCATTCCCGCCAGCTTCTGGGTGTGGTCGGGAAACCTGGCGGCCCCCAGCATGGCCACGTGGAGGACCCGGAGGCGGTTGGCGTCCCCGATGGCCGCGGTGATGCGGGAGGACTTCTCCAGGCTGTCGGAGAGGACCACCTGGCTCCCACGGAGCTGGGCCAGGCTGCGCCATGCCAGCGCGGCCACCGAGACCAGGAGGATGGCCTGGGTGGCCAGGATCAGGATGAATTTTGAACGAAGCCTAAGGCCGTCCAGGTAGGCGTACACGGATCACTCCAGGTTGGAAGGTTCAGGAAATGTCGTACTGGTGCATCTTCCGGTAGAGCAGCGGCCGGGAGATGCCCAGGAGCTTGGCGGCCTGGGCCTTGTTGTTGTTGGTGCGGGCCAGGGCGAAGCCGATGGCGCGGCGTTCGGCCTTCTCCACCACCTCGTCCATGGTGCATTCCTCGTTCTCGCAGACCTGGCCCGAACTGGAGCCGACGCCCTGGAGGATCATGCGCACCTGGTCCTCGCTGATGAGGTTGTCCCTCACGATGGTGAAGGTGCGCTCGAGGACGTTGTGCAGCTCCCGGATGTTGCCGGGCCACGCGTAGTCCTGGAGCAGGTGCTTGGCCCCTTCGGTGAGGAACTTGTTGGTGATGCCGTGGGTCTTCTGCAGGTCGAGCCAGAACAGCTTGGCAAGGGCCTTCACGTCGCCGGGGCGGTCCCGCAGGGGCGGGATGACGATGGGGATGACGTTGAGGCGGAAGAAGAGGTCGCGGCGGAACTTCTTCTGCTCCACCATGGCCCACAGGTCCTGGTTGGTGGCGGCGATGACGCGGATGTCCACGGGCATGGTGCCTTCGCCCCCCACCCTGTCGATCTCCCGCTCCTGGAGGACGCGCAGCAGCCTGGCCTGGGCGGAAAGCGGCATGTCGCCGATCTCGTCCAGGAAGATCGTGCCGGTGTCGGCCAGCTCGAACTTGCCGGCCCGGCCCCCCTTCCGGGCGCCGGTGAAGGCGCCGTCCTCGTAGCCGAAGAGCTCGCTCTCGATGAGGGTCTCGGTGATGGCCGAGCAGTTGACCCGCACGAAGGGACGGTTGTACCTCGGGCTGAGGTTGTGGATTGCGTGGGCGTACACCTCCTTGCCCACCCCGCTTTCGCCCAGGAGGAGGATGGTGGAGGCGGTGGGAGCGCCCATCATGGCGCGTTCCTTGGCCAGGAGGCTGGTCTCGCAGGTCGCGACGATGTCCTCGAAGGAGAACCGGGTGTCGGAATGGGACTTGCCCTTGCTCTTGCGAAGGGCCTCCAGCTCCATCTGGAGCCGCTTGGCCTTGAGGGCCAGGCGCTGGATCTCCTGGAAGTCCTGGAACACGATCTTGCCCACGGCCCCCAGGCACTTCCCGTCCTTGAAGATGGGAACGCGGCTCACCACGTACTCGTGGCCGCCGATGGTCTGGATCTCGTCCACCTCGGGCACGCCGGTCCGGGCGACGATGTGCATGCGCGTGTTGTCGATGACCTCGGTGACGGGGTGGCCTTCGGACTGCTCCCGGGTCAGGTGGTGGATCCTCAGGAAGCTCTCGTTCACCAGGGTGATGATCCCCCGGGAGTCGACCACCTGCAGCCCATCCACCGTGTCCAGCACCCGCTTGAGGACGTCCACCTCGTCCAGCGCCTCCCGGTACCCCTGGCCGAGCTGGGCGGTGAGCTCGAAGAGCACCAGGGCCCCGATGCCCGCGTCGCCGGGGCGCACGCGCAGGACCATGAACGCGCGCTGCCGGTTCTGCACGAACCAGAAGGAGACGGGTCCCTGGTCCTCTTCCGGGGCCACGGGATGGCCGGGCAGAAGGTCCTCCACGCGCACGCCGGCCGCCGGAAAGAGGCCCGGGAAGGCCGCGCGCAGGGAGGAATTGGCGAACAGCACCCGGTCCGCGCCGTCCGTGAGGGCCACCATGGGCTTCTGGACGCCCGCGAGCATCGCGTGGAGCATCTCGCGCCAGAGGCCGTCCGGGGAGGGGGGAGTCTCCCCGCCGGGGGCCTCCAGGTGGGCGCCCACGGTCTCGCCCGGCGCCCAGCTCCCGCCGTTGCGCAAGCGCGCAAGGTAGCCCATCAGGTCGAAGGCGCCGCGGGGCTCGCCGTCGCTTCCGGCCACGGCCACCGAGGTGCGGCCCGTTACCAGGAGGAGCTCGACGGCCTCATCCACGGCGCAATCACTTGACACCATCGGAAAGCACGCCGCTTTCCCATGGGGGGAGTGGATAGGCATGGGATGGATTATCCCAGGCATCCGCTCCCCCATCAAGGAACACCTCCCCGTGGCCGGCACCATGCTCAGATCCGCGTCCTGAACGTGTACGTCACTTCCATGCGGAAGAAATAACCGGGATCCTGGGCGCCGTAGAAGCTGCCCGGGGTGAGGCGCTCGTAGAGCACGTGCCCCTTGAAGCTGTCGTTGAGCTTGTAGTCGGCCCGAACCTGGGCGAGCCCGCCGCGGTCCTTGCCAGAGCCGAACTGCCCGGCCACGGCGGCCGGGGCCTCCATGGCGGACATCTTGTAGTAGGTGGCCCGCAGGTCGAAGTTCCGCGCGGGCGTCACGCGCACCTCGGCCTCGAACATCCCGGTGTTGGTCCAGTAGCCCACGCCCTTCTCGGCGGGCTGGGAGTAGATGTAGAGTTCGCTCCACTTGGGCCAGCGGCTGAAGAGCGGATCCCAGCCCCCGATCTTGTCCGAGTGGGGATCGGTGCCCGAAAGGACGGTGTAGCCCAGCGAGACGCGGGGCTTCCAGGAGGCCTCGAAGGCCTTCTTCACGCGGGCGTAGCCGCCGTAGGCGCCGATGTCCTTGGAGGCCAGGTTCTGGGCGGGGTTGGCGGCCTGGGTCCCGAACTGGTAGGCCAGCTCCGCGTTGGCGGACCAGCCGCCCCCGAAGGCGCGGTCCACGCGGCCGCCCACGGTGCCCAGGTGCCGGTCGGGCTGGAACATGGCGTTGGTCCTGGCCCGGTAGTCGTTGGTCTCGGTCTTGTAGACGGCGTAGGCGTCGATCTGCGTGTCCTTGATCTCCTTGCCCGTGTAGTAGAGGGCCAGGGCCTGCTCGTCCCACTCGGTGAGCCGCTGCACCAGGTTGAGGTCGTTGGGGTCGTTGAGCCGGGGCAGGTATTTGTCCTGTCTGGGGTTGGAAATGGCGATGAACTCCAGCTTCGAGGCTTTGCCCAGGCTGCGGGTGAGGTCGATGGCGTTCATGTAGGCGCACCGGGAGCCGTCCAGGGCGCTGCCGTCCATGAAGACGAAGCCTTCGCCGCGCATGATGTCCTGGCGGCCGGCCTTCACGGACCAGCCCGGCAGGAAGCGCCAGTTGACGGACAGGGTCTCGAAGAAGATCTGCCGGCCGTTGTAGGCCGCGTCGGGCCGCACCACCTTGCGGTTCTCCTGCGCGACGCCGGCGGCCAGCTCCAGGTCCTTGCCCAGGTTGTACTGGGCCCAGAGGCGGGTCCGCATGCGGTAGTGGAGGTGGCCGTCGTTGATCTTGTCGCTGTGGTCGGTGATGTTGTTCCAGGCCTCGGAGCGCACGCGCTCCTCGAAGCCCAGGTCGAGGGTGTTGGGCGCCTGGGCCGACAGCGCGAGCGTGGCCGCCAGCGCGGGCACGAAAGACCTGCATGACAATCGCATGTTCACTCCAATGGGTTCGGGGCGGGGTTCAGAAGGGGGTTTCCCAGCCGGTGTAGCAGGTGATGCCCTCTTCCTTGACCCACTGGGCGTGGGGCGCCAGTTCCTCGCGGGTCATTCCGGGCATGTCCTTGAAGGCGTATTCCCGTCCCACCTGGCGCCACTTGGATTCGCTGAGCCGGTGGAAGGGGAGGAGGTTGATGACCTCCAGGCCGCACGCCTTGACGTACCGCGCGGTGGCGCGGATGTTCTCCTCGGAGTCGTTCCATCCGGGGATCACGGGGATGCGGACCACCACGAAGCAGTCCAGGTCCGATTCGCCCAGCAGCTTGAGGTTCTTCAGGGTGAGCGCGTTGTCCGCTCCGGTCTTCGCCTTGTGGGCGACGGGATCCATGTTCTTGATGTCCACGAAGATCCAGTTCAGCAGGGACGCGGCTTCCATGAAGTAGTCCGAGGGCAGGCTGGCGGTGGTCTCGATGCAGGTGTTGATGCGGATCTCCCGGCATCGCCGGAGCAGGGGCAGCATGAAGTTCTTCTGCAGAAGCGGCTCGCCTCCGGAGAAGGTCATCCCCCCGCCCGAACCCCAGTAGTGGCGGTCCCGCTGGGCGATGGCGATGATCTGTTCGACGGTGTAGAGCTTTCCGCTGAGCACGTTGCCTTCGTGGTAGCAGGTGCTCACGCATTCGTAGGTGGTGCAGGCCTCGCACAGGGCGCGGTCGAAGACCTCGAGGCCGTCGGCCCCAAGGGAGATGGCTCCCCTGGGGCAGGCCTGCATGCATTGGCCGCAGTGGGCGCACCGCTGTTCCCGGTGCATGACCACGGCCTTCTTGAAGAGTCCTTCGGGATTGCAGCACCACTCGCAGGCGAAGGGACATCCGTTGAGGAACACGGTCGTGCGCGTTCCGGGGCCGTCGTGCACCGAATGGGCCTGGATATCGAAGATGAGCCCTCTGGGCGTGGACGGATCGGTCGGGATGTTCACCTTGCCTCCTTCGCGGCTATTTGTTGAATTCCGGTTCCAGGGGCAGCTTGGACGAGGCGGCCTTGCGGTACTCGGCCTTGAGCGGCAGGGTGGAGGCCAGCAGGATGGAGACGGCGAAGGCGCAGAGCGCGAACCAGATGGAGTACGTGTACT
Organism: Holophagaceae bacterium UBA692; assembly: GCA_002297665.1. Lineage (GTDB taxonomy): Bacteria > Acidobacteriota > Holophagae > Holophagales > Holophagaceae > Mesoterricola. The sequence continues at coordinate 13,487 of DBMS01000134.1, forward strand.
TGCCGGAGAAGTCCTTCAGCCAGCCGCCGACGTAGGAACCCAGGAAGGGCCCGATGCCCATGACGATCATCGTGGCCAGGCCCCAGATCTTGCCCAGGGTCTTGCGGCCGTAGATGGCGCCGGTGTAGCCCACCACCCCGCCGGGGACGATGGCCCAGTAGATGGCGAAGATGACGCAGGCGATGTAGGCGAAGACGTCGCCCGAGGGGCTCGCCAGCAGCAGGAGGCAGGCGATGACGCCCGTGGCGGGGCCGACGAGGAGCATGATCTTGCGGCCCTTGGCCTCGACGCCCACGCGCTGCACGACCATGTCGGCCACCTTGCCCATGATGGGCATGGAGAAGATGCCCACCAGGCCGATGAGGGCGTAGATGTTGGTGGCCTTCTTGAGGTTGTAGCCTACGTCCTGGGTCCAGTAGCTCACCACCTGGGTCCAGATGAGGAACTCGCCCATCATGCTGGTGAGGAAGGTGAGGATGCCGCCCCAGATGGCGTACCTGGAGAAGGCTTCGCCGACGCTCCAGTCCACTTCGGCCGCCGCGGCGGTGCCGGGGGCGGCGGGGATGGCGCCGAAGGGCTTCAGCCCGTAGCGCTCGGGGGACTGCTTGGCCACGAGGACGGCCACCACCAGGGCGATCAGGACGATGACGCCCAGGATCGTCATCTGGTACCGCCAGGCGTGCTCGAGGCCCTGGAGGGCGCTCTTCACGTCGGGCAGGGCCAGGACGGAGGGATCCTTGAGCTTGTCCGCCACGGCCAGGGCCAGCTGCTTGGGGGCCATGGCCGCGCCGCCCTCGACCAGGGGCCGGATGGCGCCGTCGAGCTTGGCCTGGCTGGCGGAAAGGGTCGGCTTGACCACCTGGGCAAGCACGAACTGGGCCATGGGGCCGCCGGCGAAGGCGAATCCCCACATGGTGGCGTAGGACTTGCCGATGTACCACTTTCGCACCGAGACGGTGGAGGTGACCCACAGCATGCCCGTGGCGATGCCGCCCAGGAGGCCGAAGGAGAAGAGGTAGGCCAGGTGGGAATCGATGCGGGCGGTGAGGACGAAGCCCAGGGCGCCGAACACGGCGGCCACGGCATACACGGGCTTGGTGCCCCACTTGTCCAGGATCATGCCGCTGAAGTAGGCGGCCACGGCGTAGACGACCATCATGAGCGAGTAGCCCAGGGTCACTTCGGCGGTGGTCCAGCCCAGGGTGACGGCCATGGGCCCCTTGAGGATGGCGAAGGTGGCGCGGTATCCGAACAGGCAGAACACCGCCAGCCAGGAGGCGAAGACCACCGACCAGCCGTAGAATTTCGCGTTTCTGTCTTCCATGAGAATGGCTCCCATCTGTGACGCAATTGGTGTCAGATTTTCCCCCTTCCGCAAACCTTCCCGGCGCCCGCGGGGTTGCCGCGGGGGCCAGGAAGGCGGCGGAGGGGCGCCCGGGGTCAGCGGCCCTGGTACATCTCGCAGGTCGTGGCGACCATGTCAGGATACGCGAAGAACTTGGGGTCGTTCCTGGAGGCGTTGCACACGCCCATCTCGACGGCGTCCTTGGTGGCGGCAAACTGCTTGCAGCCCGAGCACTTGCGCAGCGGAGCGCAGTCGGGGCACTGCTCGGTGTCGCTCAGGACGATGTTCTTGGTCAGGTGGCAGATGCCCTTCGACACGTCGATGGCGGCGAAGTTCTGGCAGTCGCGGTGGTTGAGTTTCACGGTCATGGTCAGATCCCTTCGTATTCGGTGCGGGCGATGAGTTCATCCTGGACGGGCTTGCCGATCTCGACCCAGTACTGGGTGAAGCCGGCCACGCGCACCATCAGGTCGCGGTAGTTCTGGGGGTTCTCCTGGGCGTCCTTGAGCACCTTGGTGTCCACGACGTTGAACTGGATGTGGAAACCGCCCTTGCGCATGTAGGCCTGGCAGAGGTCCAGGAGCTTGCGGGAGCCGCTGGGGCCCTGGATGGCGCTGGGGTGGACCTTGATGTTGAGCTGGGAGTTCTGGCTCTGGGTGTGGTCCCAGATGGCCGCGGAGTTCAGCAGGGCATAGACGCCGTTGCGGTCGGTGCCGGGGAAGGCGGAGAGGGAGGCGTCGGCGAAGGTCGTGCCGGCCAGGCGTCCGTCCATGGAGGCGATGGTGGCCGAGCCCATGGCGCCGTGGGTGGACACGGAGATCTGGCAGGGATACATCTTGTGGGCGAAGAGCGACTCGTAGTTCGAGCAGTCGGGGCAGAAGAACTCTTCCCACTCGAGCAGGATCTGGTCGGCGAAGGCTTCGTCGTTGCCATACTTGGGGGCCTGCAGGCACATGAAGTGCAGCTTGTCCCAGGCGCTGGGGCCGTCCTCGCGCTTCTCCTGGTCGGACAGGGAGAAGGAGTTCACTTCCTTGGCGGTCTTGAAGCCGAAGTTGTCCTTGACGGCCTTCTTGAGGTCCTCGAGGGTGACGCTCTTGTCCACGTACACCAGCTTCTTGATGGCGGCCAGGGAGTTGACGGCGGTGATGGTGCCGGCGCTCTCGACGTTGTAGGTGGCGTTGTAGCGGTAGCCCTTCTCGTCGATGAGGTGGCCGGTGTCCAGGCAGTCCGGCTTCATGAGCGAGTTGATGACCGCCATGTTGTTCTTGCGCCAGACGTCGTGCTGGATGTTGTTGGTGAGGGCCAGGATGTCCACGGCCTTCTGCCAGTAGAGCTTGAACTGGTCCCAGAGCTCTTCGTAGGTGTTGAACGTGCGGTTGTGGGGCTCGAAGACCTTCTGGCCGGTGCGCTGGTCCACGCCGTTCCAGAGGACGGCTTCGAGGATCTTGGGCAGGGCCAGGAAGTGCACGCCGACGGAGGTGGGCTGGCCGGCGCCGCCGGGGATGAAGTATTCCTTGCCGTTCAGGTGCAGGGGCTTCCAGCAGCAGGCGGAGGACTCCAGGCAGCCGCCGATGGCCCAGGCGCGGGCTTCCTCGGGCGTCATGCCCTCGGCGGCGTACTGGTTCATCATGAAGGTCATGCCGCTCTGGTTGTTCATGAACGCGGGATAGCCGACGCCGCTCTTGATGGTCTCCATGGCCAGCAGGAGGAAGTCCTCGGGGAGCTTCTCGTCGTAGAGCAGGGCCAGGGTGGGCTGGGGCATCGCGTTGGTGAGGCCGGCTTCAAGAAGCAGGTATTCCAGGCGGTTGCAGGCGTGCTTGCCGTCCTTGGTGAGGCCGCCGATGCTGACGGTGTTGAAGGTGTTGCCCGAGAGCACGCCGCCCACGACGCCCGCGGAGGCGAAGCAGTCGATGGAGGAGATGGACAGGCGGTAGAGCTCGAGGAGCTCCATGACCTCGTCCTCGGAGATGCGGCCGGAGGCGATGTCCTGCTCGAAGTAGGGATAGAGCACCTGCCCGATGCGTCCGGGCGACATGCCGGAGATGGCGTCTTCGTTGAGCACGGCCAGGTGGAAGGTGAGGATCATCTGGATGGCGTCGCGGAAGTCGCGGGGCTTGCCGTGGGCCAGGTATTCCAGGCGCTCGGCGATCTGGCTGTATTCGCGCTTCTGGGCGGCGTCCTTCTCCAGGCCTTCCAGGCGGCGGGCTTCCTTGGCGTAGTTGCCGATCCAGGTGCTGATGCCTTCCAGGACCAGGATGATGGCCTCGTAGTTGAAGAGGCGGTTGGTGCCCTTGATGCCGTCGCCATCGGCGCGGCCGGCCACCTTGTCCTTGAGCTCCCGGGCGATCTCCAGCAGGCCGTCGATGCCGTACTCCAGGGGGTAGTAGTAGTTGATGACTTCCCGGCCCTGGGGGAGGGTGTAGCCGGAATCGAACATGCAGAACACGTTCCGCATGAGGGCTTCCTTCACTTCGTAGTCGGGGACCATCTGCTCGTACTTGTGGCCCAGGTCGTCCACGGACTTGCCGACCCACTTCTTGGCCAGGTTCAGGAGGCCGGGAATCTCCTCCTGGCGCATGCCGAACTTGCCGGCCAGGGAAACCACCTTGCCGAAGCTCTTGGTGACGTTGCCGCCGCCCGTGCCGAACTTGGAGTGCTCGTCGGCCGAGGCCGACCCGCGCTTGAGGGCGTCCTGGTAGAGCTCGTCCTCCTTGGCCATGTAGTAGCCCTCGGACAGCCAGGGCATGGGGAAGGACCCGCGGAAGAAGGGGGCCTTGTGCATGACCAGCAGCTCGCCGGGGTAGATCACCGGGGTCAGGTGGCTGAAGGCGGTCTTCAGGGCCTGGGCGCGGCGGATGACGGGGATCTCGGAATCCAGGGCGAAGTACTCCCGGGAATACCAGTAGGGGAACTCGTTGTTGGCCGAGGACAGCGTCTGCATGAAGATGTCCTTGAGGGCCTTCACGCGGGCGTGGGGCTCCCTGACGATCTCGCGGTCCGTGAGGTTCGCCGGGGAATGGCCGCCCGACTCGAAGTCCATGGGAATGCCGGCTTCGACCAGCACCTCTTTGAGTTTCTTGGGCATCAGATGCCTCCATAGTGGGGGATGGGAGATGGGCCGGCGATTCGGCCGGAAGGACGAGGGTGTGGGACGCCCTGTTTTTGCAAGGGCGATGCCAATTTTGCCTTTATTATGTTAAATATTGTTTTAATTAAATTTAAAAATCACATCCAGAGGAATTCCAAAAGCCGGCCTCCCCAATTGGGGAAATGTGTAACGAAATCCGAACGCTCGCGGAGCCCATTCCTGGAAATCGCAAAAGGGCACAACACGGAAAATTCAAATTCTTTGATTGATAAAAAAGGACTTATATCCAACAATACGCGCCGGAAGTCGCCGAATGTATCCATTCCTGACGCACGTGTCAGCAATTATTACACTCGAAATTCGTGCAATGAATCCGTTCCGTGACCAGAATGGTCCCTGTTCCGGCAAGGGAAAACCATGCCCCAGACCGAAAATCCGCCGCCGCCCCCGCGCCATGCCGAAGGCATGCGGCGCTTCAATGCGGGCGACCGGGAGGGGGCCCTCGCCTTCTTCGCGGACACGGTCCGGGCCTTTCCCGGAGACGCCCAGGCGCACTATTTCCATGGCATCGTCCTGTTCCGCCTGGACCGCTTCGGGGAGGCCGCCGCGGCCCTTCGCCGCTCCGCCGACCTCTTCCCCGGGGAGGACGCCCTGGTCAAGCTGGCCATGGCCCAGGGCCAGCTCAAGGACATGCCGGCCTGTCTGGCGACCCTGGAGGAGGGCGCGCGCCGGCTCCCGGATTCGGCCACGGTGCGGGCCTACCTGGGCACCACCCTGCGCTCCCTGGACCGGCTGGAGGAGGCCCTGGCGGCGTACCGCGCCGCCCTGGAACGGGATCCCGGCCATGTGCCGGCCCTGTGGGGCCTGGGCCTGGCCCTGGGCATGGCGGGCCGGCACAAGGAGGGCATGGCCGCGCTTCGGCTGGCCATCGAGCGGGACCCCACCTTCCCTCCCCCCCACTTCCACCTCGGGGTGCTGGCTTTGGCCGACGGCGATCCCGGGGAGACCCGGCGGCGGGAAGCCCTGCTCCGGAACCTGGCCCCCAGTTACGCCGATCGCCTGGCACAGATCCTCACGGAAAGGACGACCCCATGACCCCCCCCACCCTCGCCACCGAAGCCCGGATCCAGCGCATCATCGATCTGGAATGGCCGATGTTCCACGGCGTCAAGGCCAGCGAACCTGCCGCCTGCCAGGAGGAGGAAGGCACCTTCCGCCTCATGCGGTGGATGAGCCACTCGGTCCTTCCGCCGGAGGTCCTGGACCCCATGGAGGCCCAGCTGGCGGAGGCCGCGGCCCGGGGCCGGAACCTCATGACGGAGAAGTACGCCCGCATGGCCGGACAGATCCCTCCCCTCAAGGAGACGCCGCTCATCGGCGAGATCGTTGCGGCCGAAGGGGAATGGATGCTCGCCGTGAACCGGCGCTATCCCTTGACGTTCACAGGCCGCGGCGACGCCTTCGGCACCTACCTGGCGGCCGATCTCGAGACCTATTCCGACGCGACCCTCACCGCCTACCACGCCTTCACCCTCGAGGCCCTGGCGGCGGGCCGCAACCTCGTGGAGGAGCGCTACACCAACCTCTTCCGGCGCATGGGGTTCAAGGACATCGAAGCCCGCGAGGCGCAGGCCCGCATGCGCACGTTCAAATGCTGCCAGTAGGCCTGGGCCTCTCCCGGCGCCTGTTCGCACGCGAAGTGGCGCCGCGCCTGGGCGGGCTCGGGGTGGCGGCGGGCCTCGTGGGGGAGGGCTCGGACTGCTTCGGCTTCGACGACGAGGTGTCCCGGGACCACGACTGGGGACCGGCGGTGTGCCTGTGGATCCAGCCGGGGGAATCCCCCGCCCCGTTCCGGGCCATCCTTGCCGAGCTCCCGGCGGTCTTCGAGGGGTTCCCGGTGCGCGCCACCCCGGGCCGCACCGGCGTCCTCGGGACGACGGCCTTCTACCGGCGCTTCACGGGCCTGGAGCGCCCCCCGGAATCCGCCGCCGAGTGGCTGGCCATCCCCGAGCACGCCCTGGCGGCGTGCACCAACGGCGAGGTCTTCACCGACGGCCCCGGCGCCTTCACCGCCCATCGCCGGCGCCTCCTGGAGCACTACCCCGAACCCGTCCGGCGCCACAAGCTCGCCGCGGCCCTGGAAGCCGCCGCCCAGGCGGGGCAGTACAACCTCCCCCGGGCCCTGCGCCGGGACGACCCGGTGGCCGCCGCGCTCGCCCAGGCCGCCTTCCTGCGCCACGCCATGGGCGCCGCCTTCCTCCTGGCCCGGCGCTACCGCCCCTTCTCCAAGTGGATGTTCAGGGCCCTGCCGGACCCCGCGCTGAAAGACGAGCTGGAAGGCCTGGCGAAGGCCGCCACGGCCCGGGAGAAGGCGGACCGGGTGGAAGCCGCCGCCGCGCGGCTCACCGGGGCCCTGGGCGGCCTCTCAGGTTCCCGGGACACCTTCCTCCTGGCCCACGCCCGGGAGCTTCGCCGGGGGTTGGATCCCGCGGTGCTGGGGCTGAACCCGAACCTGGAGGGCTAGTTTAGGTAGATTGAATC
>DBMS01000173.1 GCA_002297665.1 Holophagaceae bacterium UBA692
CGGGGGCCGGGGGTAGAGGGGTTCGGCCCCTGGAAAGCAACGCTTCGCCCCCGCCGGGTGGCGGGTCCCGTTCGGCCGCCTAACCTGCTTCCGGAGGTTCCCATGTCATCCTTCCCGTTCGTGCTTCTCCTCGCAGGCACCGCCCTGGCCGCCCAGGTGCCCTCCCTCACGCTTCCCCAGGCCAGCCCCCGGGCCAAGGTCGCCCAGACCGTCGGGCTCACCGAGATCAGCGTCGCCTACGCCCGGCCCGCCGTGCACGGCCGCAAGGTCTGGGGGGGCCTGGTGCCCTTCGGCCAGGTGTGGCGGGCGGGGGCCAACGAGAACACCGTCGTCACCTTCTCGACCCCCGTCAAGGCCGGCGGGGTGGCGCTGCCCGCGGGCAGCTACGGCCTCCACATGCTGCCCACCGCTTCGGCCTGGACGGTCATGTTCAGCACCCAGAGCCAGGCCTGGGGCAGCTACAGCTACGACCCCCGGGAGGACGCCGCCCGCTTCACGGTGACGCCGGTGGCCGCCGAGGACCTGGACCGCCTGGCCTACACCTTCGACGAGGTCTCCGACGCCGGCGCGACCCTTTCCCTGCGCTGGGAGAAACTGCGCGTGCCCATCCGCATCGAGGTGGACACGAACCAGGTGGTGGCCGCGAGCCTGCGGGAACAGCTCCGGGGCCTGCCGCGGTTCTTCCCCGAGGGGTGGGCTGGAGCGGCCAGCTGGTGCGCCGCCCATGACGTCAACCTGGAGGAGGCCCTGGGCTGGGCGGACCGCTCCCTGCAGATGAAGGAGACCTTCCTGGGCCTTCGCACCAAGGCCCTGATCCTGGAGAAGCGCGGCGACGCCGCCGCCGCCGGGACCCTCCGGGCCCGCGCCCTGGCCCTGGCCACCGAGGCCGAAGTGAACAACCTCGGCTACGCCCTCCTGGGCCAGGGCAAGGTGACCGAGGCCCTGGAACTGTTCAGCCGGAACGTCAAGGACCATCCGGATTCCTGGAACGCGTACGACAGCCTCGCCGAGGCCCTGGCCGCCAAGGGCGACCGGGCCGGAGCCGCCCTCAACTACGGGAAGGCCCTGGAGCGGGTGAAGGCGGAGGACCAGCGCGCCCGCATCCGGGGAGAGCTGGCGAAACTCAAGGATTGAGGCCCCGCGGGGACGTACGGCTTGCGCGTACCCGCCCGGTTAAGGGAACATGAGGGTTCCTCCCTGACGTTTCCGGGAGCGGGGCAGACCGCGCCCGAGTACGAAGGATCCCTGATGCTGATGATGGCCTTGGTCCCCCCTGCAACCGTGCAACCCGCGGTGGTGGCGCCCAGGTCCTACGGCTCGCTTGTGGAGGCCCTGGAAGAGATCGCCGAGGCCTTCATCGACGGCCGGGAGGCCGAATTGCCCACCCTCGTGGCCGCCTCCCGCAAGGTCTGGGAGAACGCCCGGCGGAACCACGGCCAGGGTCTCACCGACCTGGAGGCGCAGGCCCTCGACCGGGGCCTGGACACCATGCCCGCGCTCAAGCCGCGGCACATGGCCGAGTCCGCCCTCGGCCTGGCCGGGACCGTCCTCGGCCGCATGAAGCCCTCCCGCACCCGGGCGCGGCTCACCGCGGACATGGCCACCATGCTGGCCTGGTGCCGGGTGGAGGCCCGGTCCTGGGACCAGGTCCCCAACGTGGCCGAAGCCTTCCAGCCCTTCCTCGACCACTGCGCCGGCGGCCGCCACTCCGCGGAGGTGCGCCGCATCAACGACTGCCTGGGGTTGCTCCAGGACGACCTGGCCAACCGGTCCGTGTCCGGCGCCAAGCGGGACCTCCGGCGGCTCATGGACCTCATCGACCAGGCGGAACGGCCCTGAGAGGGGTGCGATTCTGGGGTGTCTCTCTCCGGCGAGCGGAGTTATTGCCAGGAAATGGTCGAATTCGCGTTAGGCATCATCCAGGTTTCCAAGGAAGCTCCCCAGCACGTTGGTAGATGGCACGCAGCGCTTCTAGAACTTGGGCCTCATCCATATCCCCGGCTGCGACCGCAAGGGTGATCATCTCGAATTCCGGAAAATCCGTCCGATGGCCGTTCATCCTCAAGAAGACGAGGGCCGATGCCATACCTACACGGTTGTTCCCATCCAAAAATCCATGATTTGAAACCAATCGATAAAGATAAGCGCTAGCGAGTTCAATCGGATCAGTGCATCCCTAATAATTAATCCGATTAACAACCGCATTCACCGCGCTATCAATCAGTCCGGCGTCGTTCACTCCCGGCATGCCACCAAATTTCTTGATCTGGTCCTCATGAAGCATGTAGACCTGTTCAAGGGTCAGCAAAATCACTTGGCCAACCTCTCGAAGGCAGCCCGGTGCTCTTCGTCCACCGACTCCATAACCTTCCTGAACTCGTCCATCGGCATGACCTGAACGGGGTAGAATTCCACGTGATCCCCCTTGATGTTGACGCCTAATACCTGTCCTGGTTTAACTTCTAACTCCTTGGGCAAGGTCACCCTTCGCTTGGAATCGACGGTCACCAAGTTCATGGCTTACCTCCTTTCCGTTCAATATAGGCCCATCCCCAGGGTGGGCAAGTGGGATTATCCCACCTCACATCCTTCTTTTGGGATGGTAAGCTTCCTCTGTCCGATCCAAGCAACCTCGCCCCACCCCCCTTCGCAGTCGCATCCCCCAGCGGCAATGCCCCATCGCGCCGCGAACTCAAGCCAAATCACCAGGTGAGTGTCTGCCTCATCGCGTTCGACCCCAGACCCCGGCCACAGGTCACCCCTTGCATGTGTTCGTCACCTTCAATCGTCCACCTCCCGTCCCCGCGCCGCTGGGCCGGGGCCGGTCAACTTCGGGGTTAGGCATCATCCATCACCTGGCAATAATGCGCTTCGGCCAATTACCATGTGGTAGACTGAATTTTCAAATCACAAATCCCCTACGAGCGTATCCCATGAATGTTGTCCATGTTTTGTGCCTTTCCATGCTTGCCTTGTTGGGCACGGTCCGCTGCAAGGCGGAAGAACCTCCCGCAGTCTCAGCTCCGAAAGAGACTTGGAAGGAGCAGTACAAACTCCTGATGGATGCCCGCAGTATGATTCTGGCCGGCAGGCTGCAAGACGCGATCGACGGTCCCCTCTCAGTAGTTGCGACTTTCTTTGAGAACAAATACAAAAATGAGGAACGACGGATCTATTGTGCCAATTCGGCCACCGAGTCACTCTACTATCTATTGCTTTCAGCCAAGGACAAGGGCTCAGCCATTGCAATCGATGCGCCATGGGCCACGACCTATTACATGAAAGCTTATGCTTTCTTCGAGTTGGGCAACCTGGACCAGGCCAAGATGTTCATAGGGAAGGCGGTCGCCCTGTCTCCGGCTAATTCGCAGTATCTCGCCGAACTCGGCCATTATTTTCAGCTTGAGAAGAATTGGGCAAAGTCCATTGATTTATTTCGTCAGGCCGAAGCAGGAGCAAATCTAGCATCCCAAGAGGACCTGAAGAAGATGGACCTTGGGCGTGCAAAGCGGGGCATCGCGTTCTGTCTGGTCGAGCAAGGAGCCTTGGAGGCGGCAGCCAAAGAGTACCAAGAATGCCTGCGTATTGATCCGAACGATACCCGCGCGGCCAAGGAATTGGCATTCGTCAAGGAGGAGATGAGCAAGAAGCGTTAGTCCTCAGACCTGGGGAAGAATTTGGCCTCATACTTGGCACCCCTGGAGGCGACATGCTCCCTAGATTGGTGCCGGTAACCGATTTCAAGCGCCAGGCGGCCAAGATCCTGAACGCTCTTCGCCAGGAGCGTTCTCCCATGGTGATCACCGAACATGGCCGAGCCGCCGCCGTACTCCTGGACGTCGCGACCTACGAGGCGTTGACGCGCCGCGCGGAAATCCTCAAGGGGATTGAGCAGGGCGAGAAGGACTTCGTCGAAGGGCGCATTGCCTCCTGGGAGGAAGTGAAGGCGGATCTAGCGAAAGGGCGAACCTGAACCTGCGTTTCCCCATTCCACCCCTTGAACAAACACTTCATCAACCCACCGGCCAGCCACCGGGTCCAACAAAGAGGCCTCCTCGCTGAATCGTGTGG
>DBMS01000122.1:0-15893 GCA_002297665.1 Holophagaceae bacterium UBA692
CTTGTCCTCCGAGGGGTTCCACCAGGGGTCCCGGGCGGATCGCAGGGCCTCGGCCAGGGCCTCGGCGGTGGGGTGGCGCGCGGCGGGGTCCTTGGCCAGGGCGCGGGCGGCGACGCCCGCGATGGCGGGGCTGATGCCCGCGAGGCGGTCCGGGTCCAGGGGGAGGGGCTCCTCGCTGACGATGCGGTGCAGGACGATGGCGGTGGTCTCGCCCCCGAAGGGCGGGAAGCCCGCCAGGGCCTCGTAGAGGATCGCTCCCACGGCGAAGAGGTCGGCCCTGGCGTCGGGCTTGCCGGACTGGACGCACTCGGGGGCCAGGTAGCCGAAGCTGGCCGCCGGGGCGCCGGCGGCGGAGTCGCTGCCGGCCAGCCGCGGAACGCCGAAGTCCAGGATCTTGGCGGCGAGGCGGCCGGCGAAGCGCGTCACGCGGATGTTGGCGGGCTTGAGGGCCCGGTGGAGCACGCCGCGCTGGTGGGCGAAGGCCAGGCCGTCGCACACCTGGGCCAGGATCTCGAGCATCTCCCGGGGGGGCAGTTCCCGGGAGGCCATGAGCCTGCCCAGGTCCTCGCCCGGCACGTGTTCCATGACCATGAAGAGCGAGCCTTGATCCTCGCCGTACTCGTGGATGGCGACGAGGTTGGGGTGGTGGAGCCGGCCCGCGGCCTCGGCCTCCCGGAAGAACCGGTCCCGGGCGTCGGGGGAGGTGAGGTCCGCGCGGAGGATCTTGATGGCCACTTCCCGCCCCAGCAGGCTGTCCCGGGCCAGGAAGACCTCGCCCGTGGCGCCTTCGCCCAGGCTTTCCAGGATTTCGAATTTGCCGATCCGGCGGGGAGGGTTCGTCATGGCTGCCTCAGGGTTCCATGGTCGCATGGTCCAGGAGCCAGGCCTCGTCATGGACGGGGATGCCCAGGGCCAGGGCCTTGGCGAGCTTGGAACCGGCCTTCTCGCCGGCGATGAGCAGGGTGGTCCTGGGCGAGACGGCGGAGGTGACCTTGGCGCCCAGGCGCTTGAGGAGGGTCTCGGCCTCCTCCCGGCCCAGCGTGGGCAGGGTTCCGGTGACCACGGCCACTTCGCCGGCCAGGGGGAGTCCCGCGGCGTCCCGGGGGGCGCTGGGGGCCGGGGCGATGCCCAGCGCCGCGAATTGGGCTGGCAGCGCGGGATGGAGGGCGGCGAAGGCCTTGAGGGCCGCGGCGACCTTGGGGCCCACCTCCTCCACCGCCAGGAGGCGCTGTTCGTCGGCGCCCCACAGGTCCGCGAGGGTGGGGAAGGTTTCGGCCAGGAGCTCGGCGGTGCGGGCCCCCACCATGGGGATGCCCAGCGCGTGGATCCAGCGGGACAGGGGCTTGGTGCGCGCGGCTTCCAGGGCCTCCAGGACGTTGCGGGCGCTCTTCTCGCCCATGCGGTCCAGCCCGGCCAGGTACGCCAGGCCCTGCTTGGGGTCGTCCAGGAGCGTGAACACGTCCCAGGGCTGGGCGAAGCGGGAGGCCATCTGCTCCACCAGCGCGTCGCCCAGGCCCTCGATGTCCAGGGCGGCGCGGCTGCCCAGGTGCTGGAGCCGGGCGGTGATCTTGGCGGGGCATTCGGGGTTCTGGCAGCGCCAGGCGACCTCCCCGTCGGAGTCCTTGCCCACCGCGCCCGCGCACACGGGGCAGGCCGCGGGCACCTGGGGCTCCGCGGCGCCTTCGGGCAGCGTGCCGGGCACGACGGCCACCACCTTGGGGATGACCTCGCCGCCCTTCTCCACGAAGACCCGGCAGCCCACCCTCACCCCCAGGCGCGCGAGCTCGTCGGCGTTGTGGAGGGTGGCCCTGCGCACCGTGGATCCGGCCACCTCGACGGCTTCCAGCTCCGCCACGGGCGTGAGCTTGCCGGCGCGGCTCACCTGCCAGGTGATGCCCAGGAGCGTGGTGGTGGCCTGGAGCCCGGGGTACTTGAAGGCGATGGCCCACCGCGGCACCCGGTCCGTCGCGCCCAGGCGCTCCTGCAGCTCCAGCGCGTCCACCTTCAGGACCACCCCGTCGGTGTCGAAGGGAAGGAGGAGCCGGGCCTGGGCCTGGGCCTCGATGAAGGCCAGCATCTCCTGGAAGGTCCCTTCGGCGTGGGCGGGCATGCGGTTGAACCCCCAGGCAGCGAGCTGGTCCATGCCCAGGCTGTGGTGGGCAGCCCCCGGGAACTGCCAGGGGAGGAAGGAGAGCCTGCGCTCGGCGGTGATGCGGCTGTCGAGCTGCTTCATGGTGCCCGCGGCCGCGTTGCGGGGATTGGCGAAGCGGGCCTCGCCCCGCGCGTCCCGCTCGCGGTTGAGCTCCTCCCACCGGCGGCGGGAAAGGAACACCTCGCCCCGGACCTCGAGGGTGCCCGGCGCGTCTTCGGGCAGCGTGAGCGGGATGTCGGCGATGGTGCGGGCGTTCTCCGTGACGTCCTCGCCCTCGTCCCCGTTGCCCCGGGTGACGGCGCGGACCAGGGCGCGGCCTTCGTAGAGGAGCGAAAGCGATAGCCCGTCCACCTTGAGCTCGGCCGAGAAGCGCGGCTCGACGCCGGCGAGGCCCTTCTGCACCCGGGCCTCCCACTCCCGCAGCTCGTCGGCGGAATAGGTGTTGTCCAGACTGAGCATGGGGGTGCGGTGGGAGGCCTTGCGGAACGAATCCAGAGGGGCCGCGCCCACGCGCTGGGTGGGGCTGTTGGGGTCGGCGAACAGGGGATGGCGCGCCTCCAGGTCGCGCAGCTCCCGTTCGAGGGCGTCGTACTCCGCGTCGGAGAGCACGGGCTGGTCCAGGACGAAATAGCGGCGGCGGTGCTCCAGCACCTGGGCGGCCAGTTCCTTCATGCGGGTCTGCGGATCGGCGGTCATGGGGCCATTCTAGGCTATTTCACCTGCGCCCGGTGCCGCACTGCCATGACCACCCCCAGGCCCAGGAAGTAGCTCAGGGTGCTGCTGCCCCCGGCGCTGAAGAAGGGCAGCACGATGCCCTTGTTGGGCAGCACCCCGATGACCATGCCCACGTTCACCATGAGATGCAGGGCGATGATGCCCGCGGCGCCCACGCAGAAATAGGTCTCGGAGGCGCTGCGGGCCGCGACGGCGGTGTCGAGGATGCGCGCGAGCACCAGGCCGAAGAGGCCCAGGGCCATCAGGACCCCCAGGAATCCGCGCTCCTCGGCCCAGACGGAGAACACGAAGTCCGTGGTCTTCACCGGCAGGAAGTTGAGCTGGGTCTGGCTGCCGGAGGTGAAGCCCTGGCCCGTGAGGCCGCCGGCGCCGATGGCGATGCGGCTCTGGTTGATCTGGTAGCCCTTGCCCTTGAGGTCGGCGCTGGGGTCCAGGAAGGTCAGCACGCGCTGCTTCTGGTAGGGTTTGAGCACCTTGTGCCAGGCCCCGACGCCCACCAGGGAGGCCAGCAGGACCGTCACGAGCACCCACCGGGCCTTGAGGCCCTTCAGGACGGGGATCAGCACCAGGATGGGCAGGAAGCTCACGGCCATGCCCAGGTCGGGCTGCTTGAGAACCAGGAGCATGGGGAAGAACACCAGGGCGGAGATCCCGGCCAGGTCCCAGGCGGAGAGGTCCTGGGGCTGGCGCGTTCCCAGCCGGTGCGCCACGAACAGCAGCGTCAGCCACTTCATGAGTTCGCTGGGCTGGAAGGTGAGGCCGGCCAGGATGATCCAGCGCTGGGAGCCGCCGATGCGGTGGCCGGCCACGAGCACCAGGGCCAGGGACAGGATGCCCAGGACGTAGAGCGCGAAGCCGCTGCGGAAGATGCGCTTGGGGTTGACGCCGGCGAGGAAGGCCATGGCCGCGAAGCCCATGAGGTTCCAGAGGCTCTGCTTGGCCCAGAGGCTGGCCTGGCCCGTGCCGCGGCCCGCGGAAAAGACCGTGAGCGTGCCCATGACCACGAGCAGGACCATGGGCCACAGGAGGGCGGTGTCCAGGGCGCGCAGGCGCTCCTTCATGGCTCCTCCACGGCTTCCTGGGCCTGGGGCGGGGTGAATTCGTCGGGGATCTTCGCGCTGGGCGGCGGCAGGGGTTTCTTGAGGCGGTCGATGAACCAGTACTCCACGAGCTTCCTGGCCACCGGGGCGGCGCTGGCCGCGCCGAAGCCCGCGTTCTCGGCCACCACCACGAAGGCGATCTGCGGGTTCTCCCGGGGCGCGTAGCCCGCGAAGAGGGCGTTGTCCTTGAACTTCTTGGCGAGCTTGGCGTAGTGGCTCTTGTCCACGAAGGTGGTGACCTGGCTGGTGCCGGTCTTGCCCACCATCGTCACGCCGGGCAGGGCGGACGCCGCGGCGGTGCCCGAGTGGACCACCTCGTAGAGGCCCTCGTCCAGCACGGCGTGGATCTTCGGGTCCAGACCGGTGTCCCTGGGCGGGGGCGGGGTGAAGAGCTCCATGGGCCGGTTGTCCTCGGGGCGGATGCCGTAGAGCAGGTGGGGGGTCAGCAGCTTGCCCTTGGTGGCCAGCATGGCGTAGAACCTGGCCAGCGCGATGGGGGTGAGGCTGTTGGCGCCCTGCCCGATGCTGACGCTGATCGTCTCGCCGGGCCACCACTTCTCCTTCTTCACGCGCTTCTTCCACTCCCGGCTGGGCACCCGGGAGGCGGCTTCGTGCGGCAGGTCCACGCCGGTGGGCACGGTGAGGCCGTACTTGGCGGCGGTGTTGAAGATGTCGTCGACGTCCAGGCGCATGCCCAGCTCGTAGAAGTAGATGTCGCAGCTGCGGGCGATGGCCTGGACGAGGTTCAGGGTCCCGTGGGTGGCGTCGCAGCGGAAGTCGCGGTTGTAGAAGACCTTGTGGCCGGCGCAGTGGTAGGTGGTCTCGGGGGTGATGATCCCCTTCTCCAGGGCGCAGAGGGCCACCAGGAGCTTGTAGGTGGAGCCGGGGGCGTAGCGGCCCTGGGTGACCCGGTCCAGCATGGGGCGCTCGGGGTTGTTCCAGTACTGGTCCACCTGCTCCTGGGTCAGCCGGTTGAGGAAGATGTTGGGGTCGTAGGAGGGGCTGGAGTACAGGGCCAGGATGCCGCCGTCGCGCAGGTCCAGCACCACGCCGGCGCCGTTGTTGTCCCCCAGGGCCTCCTTGAGGGTCTGCTGGAGGCCGGCGTCCAGGGTGAGGTAGACGCTGCGTCCGGGCTTGGCCTCGTTCAGGCCGAAGACGGCCACCTCGCGGCCCAGGTAGTCCACCAGGATCTTCCGCTGGCCGTCCACGCCGCGCAGGCGCTCGTTGCGCGAGGCCTCGAACCCGGAGCGGCCGATGATCTCCCCCAGCTGGTAGCGGTCGGGGTTCTTCTCCAGCTCCGCGGGGGTGACCTCACCCACGTAGCCCAGGGCGTGGCCGGCCAGTTCCTGGCCCAGGTACACGCGCCGGGGGGCGACCTCGATGCTGAGGAAGGGGAACCGCGCGCGCAGCACCTCGGCCCGGGCCAGGGCCGAATCGTCCAGGTTGTCCACGAGCGTGAGCATGCGGTTGCCCGCGGCCTGGCGGATGGCCTGGATCCGCCGCCGAAGCTGCTCGGGCTCCATCTGCAGGTTCTGGGCCAGGGCGTCGATCTGGGCGGGGTCCGTGGGCAGGTCCTCGTGCTGGATGACCAGGTGCAGGGCCCGGCGGTTGTCCACGATCTTGTTGCCGTTGCGGTCGAAGATGATGCCCCGGGGGGCCGGGGTGGTGCGGGTCTTCACGGCCTGGGAGAAGGCCAGGCGCTGCATCTCCCGGCGCATGCCCAGCTGCACCCAGCCGTAGGCCAGCACCAGGCCCAGGATCATGCAGAGGGTGACGGTGCGCATCACGGCGATGCGGCGGTGGATGAGGGTCCGGTTCAGGATCTCCACCGCTCACCTCCGGTGGATGGGGGGATGGAGCTTCAGGGCGAGGGTCGCCCAGAGCGGAATGGAGCAGAGGGCCCAGATCCATCCGAAGCCCCAGGCGTGGGGGCCCGCCGCGAAGCGCACCAGGAGGTTGGCCAGCAGCCAGTGGAGCATGGCCAGGGCCGCCATGCGGCCCCAGAAGGGGTTGCGGGAATGGGGCGGCCACTGCAGGAGGAGCCCGTAGGCCAGGAGGCAGATCAGCATGTTGGCCAAGGGGGTGCCGCCCAGGTGCGGGTAGATGCGCAGGGTCCCCTCCAGGACCCACCCGCCCGCCAGGGCCCAGCCGAGGCCCTGGAGGGGCGTCGGGAAGCCGGGGGCCAGGCCCAGCACGAGGAACACGTGGAAGATGGTCTGGATGCCCGGCCAGGGCGCCGTGAAATGGATGCCGGCCAGCGCGGCCAGGGCGATGGCGTGCCTGCGCAGCATGGGGGCGGCCGGGTTCATTTGGCCACCTTGGGCTTGCGCGCGGGCTTGGCGTCCTGGGGCTGGGGCGCGGGAGGCTGCAGCTCCAGCTGCGGGCGCGGGGGCAGGATCAGCACCAGCGAGACCCGGTCCAGGGGGGCCGACAGGGCCACCTCCACCTGTAGCTCCGTGTCCCGGGGCCGCACGGAGGTCACGTAGCCCACCAGGAGCCCCCGGGGGAAGTTGCGGTCGAGACCCGACGTGTACACGGGCTCACCCACCTGCACGACCTCCTGGCTTCCAATGTAGCGCAGGGCCGCCTTGCCGGGTCCCAGGCCCTGCAGGACGCCCGTGGCGCGGCTGCGGGCCAGCATGACCCCCGTGGAGGCGTTGTAGGCGTCCAGGGGCAGGAGGCTGGCCTGGGTGGGCCCCACGTCCCACACGCGGCCCACGACCCCTTCCGGGCAGATGACGCCCTGGTCGGGCTGGAGGCCGCCGTCCTCGCCCTGGTCCAGGATCATGCCCCCGAAGGGGGCGCGGCGGACGTTGGAGATGATGCGGGCGGCGCGGAAGGTAAGGGGCAGGAGCTTGCGGAGCCCCAGGAGCCGGGTGGCCTCCTCCGCCTCGGCCAGGCGCGGGGCCGCGGCGTCCCGCTCGGCCCGGAAGGCGGCGACCTGGGCCCGCAGGCGCTCCACTTCCGCGACGGCCTCCCGGTAGGTGGACACCTTCTGGCGGCGGTTGTCCTTCCAGACCTCCAGCCGGGCGGATACGGCCCGGGAGGGCGCCGACAGGAGGTCGAGCAGGTGCCGCCAGCGGTTCGAAGTCCCGCGGCCCAGGGCGATCCAGAGCAGGTGCCCGAGCAAAAGGGCCACGATGGCCCAACGCCTGCGTCCGGTCGGGTTCCAGCCCCAGGCGCTGCGGTACATGCTAATCAAGAATCTGGATGCGCCTCAGGAAGGGGATGTCCTCCAGGAGCATGGCCGTTCCGCGCACCACCGCGGTCTCGGGGTTCTCCGCGCGGTAGCAGGGCAGGTGGGTCTCCTTGCTGAGGCGCACGTCCAGGCCCTGGATCTTGGAACCGCCGCCGGTGAGGCAGATGCCCCGGTCGATGAGGTCCGCGGCCAGCTGGGGCGGGGTCTCGTTCAGGGCCTTGCGCACCAGGTCGATGATGGCGCTGATGGGCTCGGCCAGGGCTTCGCGGATCTCGGTGTCGTTGAGGGTGAGCGTCTTGGGCAGGCCCTCGAACTGGTCCCGGCCGGAAATGCTCATGGTGCGGGTCTTGTCGGAGGTGTAGGCCGAGCCCAGGCTCCACTTCACCTCCTCGGCGGCCGCCTCGGAAATGAGCACGTTGTACTTCTCGCGGATGTACTTTATGATCGCTTCATCCATCTCGTCGCCGGCGACCAGGATCGAATCCGCGAAGACCTTCCCGTTGTAGGAGATGACCGCCACGTCGGTGGTGCCGCCGCCGATATCGACGATCATGCAGCCCCGCTTCTCGTTGATGGCCAGGCCGGCCCCGATGGCGGCCACCATGGTCTGGTCCACCAGGAAGACCTCCCCGGCCTTGGCGTCGTAGCAGACCTGCTTGACGGCCCTGCGAGCCACCTGGTGGGCCCGGGGGGGGACGCTCACCACGATCCGGGTGCGGGCGATGCCCCGGTTGGGGCGGGCCTTCTTGATGAAGGCCGCCAGCATCCGCTCGGCGGCGTCCACCTCGAAGATCATCCCGTCCTTCATGGGGCGGATGGTCTGCACCCCCTGGGGCGTGCGGCCCAGGAGCTGCTTGGCCTCGTCACCCACGGCCTCCACCTCGTGGGTCTGGGTGTTCAGGGCCACGATGGAAGGCTCGTAAACGACGATGCGGCCGGCCTGGCGGGTGTACACCAGCACCGAGGCGGTGCCCAGGTCGATGGCCAGATCCGACGTGAACAAATTGGACCAGAATTGACTCGAGAAGGGGGTAGGCACTGATCACTCCAACGGAATCCTCTAGATTGGCATGGATTTCAACCTTTCGCCGCCCCCAATAGCTCCCGGACCAGAAGATCGGGGTCCAGGCGCTGGGGGAGCTCCCGGTGGTAGCCCCGCACCCAGGCGGTGCCGTCCACCAGGATGAAGGGGATCGCTCGCTTGCCCGTCTCCCGCTCCAGCTTTTCGGCGGCCCCGGGCACGGTCTCGATGTCCACGGTGGCGTGGGCCACCCCCGCCTGGTCCAGCCACCGGTCCAGGCGGCGGCAATCCGGGCACCAGGCGGCGGTATAGACTTCGAGTTTCAAATGTTTGAGTGATTCACCGGGGGACATGCCGCATCCTCGCTAGGCAGGGTATGCCTTCGATGTCATTCTGGATCTGAAATGTTTAGGAGAAAAGCATGGATATGCGCCTGGCGCGAATGATCGGGATGTGCGGGCTGGTGGTCGCGGCCCTGGGCTGCTCCAAGGTCTCCAAGGACACCTCCAAGGTCCTGGCCAACGTGGGCGGCGAGAAGGTCACCGAGAAGGCCTTCTCCGATGCCGTGCGCACCCTCGTGGGCGACGAGGCCAAGGCGAACGAGGTCCTCACCAGCCCCGCGCTGAAGGAACAGCGGAACCGCTTCCTGGCCGAGTTCGTGGACCAGAAGGTCATGATCAAGTACGCCGAGAAGCAGGGGCTGGACAAGGACGCCAAGGCCCGGCTCCTCATCGAGGCCGCCCGGTCCAACGCCTACGGCCAGATCCTCATGGAGAAGGCCATCGCCAAGATCGAGCCCACCGAGGCCCAGCTCAAGGCGTTCTACGACAAGGTTGCCGCCAGCGCCAAGGCCGCCGGCCAGGACCAGGGCTTCCCCACCTACGAGCAGGCCAAGCCCCAGCTGCCCAACGCCTGGAAGCGCGAGCAGCTCAAGGACGCCAGCCAGAACCTCATGAAGGACGCCAAGGCCCAGGTCGCCACCACCATCGACCCTGCCTGGCGTGCGGCCGAGGGCCCGCAGCAGTAACCTGGCCGCCCGGCGGATCCTTTCTACGGATCTGCAGTTTGGACATTTCGTCCCGTTTCGGCATTCCCTGCCGGTGGCCGCAGACCGATCCGTCCAGATCCTCACAGGGGGTCCCGGCCCATGGTGTTCCGGTCGACGCGTCGACCCACCGGTACCGCCGGCTTCCGGTCCTCGCTGCGCTGCGGGCCGGGTCCGGCGGTTGCCGTAGCTCGGCCTCGGAGTCGTTGGCGCCAGGAATGGGGCGCTCCTTATCCATCGTCCGGAATGAATTGAGCATTCGAGCGAGACTTCCCGAAATCGAGGTGAATCACCTGGGACCCAATACCATCCGTGTGTCCAAGGACGGGCTGCCGTCCCACCCCATACGCCCGCTGCCCCAAGGCCGAGCTACGGCAAACCGGAGGACCGGCCCGCAGCGCAGCGAGGACCGGACCGACGGTACCGGTGGGTCGGCGCTATGAACCGGAACCCCATGGGCCGGGTCCCCCTGTGAGGATCTGGACGGATCGGTCTGCGGCCACCGGCAGGAAAGGATGGTCAGCGCCGGAATGTCCAACCTGCACCTCCCTTGCCGCGGAGGTGAATCCGGGCCGGTCCGGCTACTTCCAGTGCTGGCCGATGAAGGCCTCCACCTCGGGCAGGCCGCCCTGGAGGACCAGGTAGCCGTTGTGGGGCTCCCGGGGCGTGATCTCGTGGTTCACCGGGGCCAGCAGCATGCGCCGGATCTCCGCGGGATCGTCGGTCTGGCCCAGCACCCAGGCCAGCTTCATGTAGGCGGTCTCGGGCAGCATGTTGTCCATGGGGATGATGCCCAGGTTCAGGAGGTCCCGGCCGGTGTCGTAGACGTACATCTGGGCGTAGCCCCAGATGGTCTGGACGGTCATGACCACGGTCATGCCCTTTTCGATGGCGCGCTTGACGGCGGGGTACAGGGGCTTGTTGATGTGGCCCAGGCCGGTGCCGGCGATGACCATGCCCCGGTAGCCCATGCTGGATAGGCCGTCGATGATGTCGGGGTTGAAGTTGGGGTAGTAGTACTGGATGGTGACCTTCTCCTCGAAGCTCGGGTTGATGATGGGCACCCGGGTCTTGTCGCGCTTGAGGAAGTCGTCGGTGAGGTACTTGAAGTACTGGCCGTTCTCGCCCCGCTCCCGGGCCACCGTGGCCAGGGGCGTGGCGCCGATGGTGCGGAAGGTGCTGCGGTAGCTGGAGTGCATCTTGCGGCACCGGGTGCCGCGGTGCAGGAGGTCGTAGTTGTCCGAGGTGGGCCCGAACATGCAGAGCATCACTTCGGCGATGTCGCACTCGGCGGCGGTGCGCACGGCGTTCATGAGGTTGAGCGCGGCGTCCGAGGAAGGCCGGTCCGAGCTGCGCTGGCTTCCCACCAGGACGATGGGCACGGGGGAGTTCTGCACCATGAAGCTCAGGATGGCCCCGGTGTGGCTCATGGTGTCGGTGCCGTGGCCGATGACGATGCCGTCCACCCCGCGCTTGATCTCCTCGCCGATGGCCTTGGCCAGGGCGATGTACTGCTCGGGGCCCATGTTCTCGCTGAAGACCCCGAAGAGCTTCTTGGTGTCCATGTTGGCGATGTCGGCCAGTTCGGGCACGGCGCCGTACAGCTCGCCGGGGGTGAAGGCGGGGATCACGGCGCCGGTGCGGTAGTCCAGGCGGGAGGCGATGGTGCCGCCGGTGCCCAGGAGCGTCACGTTCTTCTTCCGGGAATCCACCGGGAACGCCTTCTCCGGGATCTTGTAGACGGCCTTCTTGTACCCCAGCTCCCGGGCGGAGGCGATGCGGGAGGCCACCACGCCCACGTTGTAGCCGTTGACGAGCTTGATGACGATGTGGAGATCGTCGAAGGTCTCGCTGCGGGGCAGGATCACGCCCTTGAACGCGGAGCCACGGTCGTTGACGACCTCCACCTCGCTCCACACGCCGATGCCGTACTGCTCGAGGGCGGCGCGGGCGGGGCCGCGGTAGCCCTGGTAGCGGTCGTCCCGTTCGTTGACGCTCATCGGGAGGCCTCCTGGGTGAGTCGGGTCCTCAAGTAGTCCGCCACGTCCCGGGCGGGGGCCTTGCCCAGCAGGTCCTTCATGGCACGCCCGGCCAGGAAGCGCAGGCGCTTGCCGTCCGAGTCGCCCAGGTCGATGCGGTAGTCCTCCATGGACAGGCCCGAAATCTGGCGGCTCCACACCTCCCTGGGCTGGATGCCGAAGCCCAAGGCCGCCATGGCGGCCTCGGCGCCGGCGCCGGGGTGCTTGGCCATGTGGGTGGCCAGGGCGGGGATGGCCTCCCGCGAGATCTGCCCGCCGGTGAGGAGGTCGAAGATCTGCACCCATTCGCCCACGCCCAGGCGCTCCATGGGGATGCCCCGGCGCTTGAGGGCCTTGGCCCGCTGGCCGATCTCCACGGCCGCCACCAGGCCGTCCACGCCCGTTAGGCGCACCACCGCGTCGACGATGGCGACGCCGCCCCTGCGGATGAGGTATTCCGTGGTTTCCGGGGGCACGCGCCAGGCGCCGAACTGGTGGAAGCGCTCCCAGGGGGTGGGCTTCATGCGGGCGCGGGCGGCCTCCACGCGCTCGGAGGTGATGCGGGTCGGCGGCGAGTCCGTGTCGGGATACATGCGGTCGGGGCCGGGAAGGATCCGCTCGAAGGTGGTGAAGCCGCCCACCATGGCCTGCCGGGTCTCCTGGGGCACCCCCTTGAGGGCGTCGACGTAGCGCAGGCGGATCTCCTCGGCCGCGGTGCGGCAGTCGGCCTCGGGGCCGCAGACGATGTAGTAGTCGTCGTTCTCGGCCATGCGCAGCTTGCGGCGCAGGCGGTCCAGGACCCGGTGCTTAGCCGGGAATTCCGGCAGGTGCTGGCCGCTGAGGACCACGGGCGCCTCGTCCAGGCAGGCGATGACGCGGATGCGCCCGCTCAGTTCGTCCAGGAAGGTGGTGTCGGGCTGGGTGGGGAACTGGGCGAGGCCCAGGCCGCCCTCGAGCTTGACGGCGTAGATGCGGCCTCCGCCGCGGATGGCCCGCTGCATGAATCCCAGGTCCACGCCCTGGAACACCTCGGTGACGTCGAAGGCCGAGGTGCGGATGTCCGAGGGCTCGCGCATGCCCCGGCGGTGCAGCTCGTCCCGGAAGCGCAGGAGGTTCACCTGGCGCACCCCTTCGTTGTGCACGAGCTTGACGGCGTAGCCCGCCTTGGGCACGCCCTTGATCTCCACGCGGCTGCCGCCCCGGACGCTGACGTTGATGTCCTGCCGGCTGGCGCCCAGCCCCGTGCGCACCCGCCCCGTGCTGCGCGCCACCAGGCCGCAGAGGGTGATGGCGTCCCGCACCTCCTCGGGGGTGCGCAGGTCCGGGCCCGTGACGGTCTCGGTGAGCGGCATGCCCAGCCGGTCCGTGCGCCAGACGATGCGGTGGCCCTTGTCGCTCACCTCGCGGCAGGAGTCCTCCTCGATGGAAAGGTGGGTCACCGTGAGGTTGCGCCCCTTGAAGGGGAGACCGCCGTTCATGCCCACGATGGCCGTGCGCTGGAAGCCCGTGGGGATGGAGCCGTCCAGGTACTGCTTACGCGCGATGTGCACCTCGTCGATGATGTCCATGCCCATGGCCAGGCACAGCTCGATGGCCACGTCGATGGCCTCCTGGTTGACCAGGAAGGGCGGCGTGTCGTCCATCTCGTAGGTGCAGACGTTGAGGTGGTTCAGGAGGTAGATGATCTCCTTCTTCGTCTTGAACTCCATGAGGGCCGTGCCGTCGTACTCGCCCAGCTCGCTCAGGGTGGGACGCATGTGGCGCAGAACTTCCCCGTCGTGGGTGTCGGTGTAGAGGCCGGCCGGGCAGCGGCAGAACAGCTTGTGGGCCGTCAGGAGCTGCTGGTGCACCTCCAGGCCCGAGATCAATCCCGCCGATTGATAGTCCAGCTTCTCGATCATTCCACACCTATAAGGGTAAGGACTTCTTGAGGGATGGTCGCCCTTCGGCGAGCGCCCCGTCAAGGCTGGGACCGCGTGGAGAGCGGGATTGATGACCCCCGTCACATCCCTATGAAAACAAGGTGCCGTGCATTCATCTATTGGAATCAGGGAATAAAACCGCCTCCCGCCCATCTAACCCACATGGCCAGTAGGCCCTTAGGAGCAACGATGACAAAACTACTCATATCCCTGGTTCTGGGCACCCTCACCCTCACCGCCGCCGGCGTCTCCGACGCCCCCAAGAAGACGTGTTGTTCGGCCACCTGCTGCAAGGCCGACAAACCCTGCGACCGCCACTGCGACAAGGCTTGCGAGAAGGCCGGCTGCAAGACCTGCTGCGACAAGCCGAAGGCGGAGCACGACAAGCACTGACAACCTGATTGGATTTTTCCTCAGCGGGTCCTCAGCGCCTCTGCGTTTGGCTTTTCCCTCGACGGGTTATGGATGCCGGTCCATTGAC
Organism: Holophagaceae bacterium UBA692; assembly: GCA_002297665.1. Lineage (GTDB taxonomy): Bacteria > Acidobacteriota > Holophagae > Holophagales > Holophagaceae > Mesoterricola. Next base: position 13,674 of record DBMS01000122.1, read on the forward strand.
CCATCGTCCGTCCTGTAATCCGGAAAGGGACCCTACGCGGAGGCGCTGAGGATTCGCAGGGGAACGCTGATCAATCAACCGTGATTGACTTGGACACGTTCTTCGGGCTGTCGGGATGGACGCCGTGGTCCACCACCTTCAGCTCGTCCAGGTACTCCATCTTCAGCACCGACATGCGGAAAGCCAGCCGCTGCAGGATGATCGACGCGGCGAACACGAAGAGGTTCGCGTCCGAGGACGCGGGCACCTCCAGGTACTGGGACCAGTAGCGGTCCTGTCCCGAGGGTCTGCCCGCCACGGCCATGGCCAGTTCCGGGTTCTTTTCGGCGATCAGCAGGATGTCCGCGCCCCGGATCTTGTGGGTGTGGATCTGGCTGATGGTGATGCGCACGTCCCGTTCGTCCGAGGGGCACACGAACAGGAGGGGGTAGTTGGAGAAATGGGCCTCCACCAGTTCGGGCCAGGTGCGCAGGGCCGCCATGCCGCCGTTGAAGGGACGGCCGTCGCGCTTGGCCTCGTAGCCCTCCAGGAGGCCGGCCAGGTCGCCGATGGAGAACAGGGTGTTCTTGCCCAGGATGGTGTTGGGGCCGTGCTTGAACTCCGCGGCATCGTAGCCTTCGGCGTGGTTCAGGACAACTTCGCGGATCTTGAGGGCGCCCTCCCGGGCCAGGCCGATGAGGCCGGTGCCCAGGATGTGCAGGGACGGTTCCAGGTGCAGGCGCCGGGCGGCCTCCTCCACGGCCGGGCCGCAGGTTTCCAGCGTGCGGGTCACCAGGTCGGCGGCGGCCTTGAGCTTGGCGGCGATCTTGCGCTCGGTCATGGAGAAGGACGCGGCGATCACGTAGAGGACGGCGATCTGGTTGAGGAAGCTCTTGGTGGCGGCCACGGCGATCTCGGGGCCGCAGAGGATGGGAAGGTAGAACTCCACCAGCTCCTGGGGGATGCGGCTGTTCTCGTTGTTCACCAGGGCGATGCGCCGCAGGGAGGGGATGCGGGCCTGCACGTCCTGGAAGATGTCCACCAGGTCCTTGGTCTCGCCGGACTGGGTGATGCCGATGAGCAGGTCCCCGGGGGCCAGGGTGTTCAGGTACATGGACCGGAAGGTGCCTGGGTTCACGGGGAACACCCCGATGCCCGAGAGGTTGTTGAAGAAGTAGGCCGCCACCAGCGAGGCGTGGTGGGAGGTGCCCGAGGCCACCAGGAAGACGCGCCCGGTGGCGGTGCGGATGGCGTGGACCAGGTCCTGCAGGTGGCGTGTCACCCGGCGCTGCTTCTTCCACACCACCAGGTGGTCGTAGAGGGCCAGGTCCTCGCCCGCGCCGGGCTCCAGGCGCAGGAGGTCGGCCAGCAGGGCGCGCTCGTCGGACACGGGTTCGGCGGGGGCCAGGGTGGCCAGGTGGGGCCGGACCCAGGCGGACAGCTCCTGGTGGACGGGGTCCTCGCGCAGGCGCCGGAAGGCCGCCACCAGGGCGGATTCGTCGGCGGCCTCGTGCAGGGCGCCCACCTTGGCCAGCAGGGCCTTGCCCAGGTCAAGGCGCTCCTCGAAGGCGTGGAAGAGCCCTTCGGTGGCCGGATTCGTGAAGTAGTAGCGGAGGATCCCCTCCAGGTTCTCCGGGGAGGAGGCGATCTCCTGGTCCATGAAATACCGGAAGGGGGCCCGCAGGCCCGTGTCCCGGACGTTGAGCTTGGACCGCCTGGGACGCGGCGTGGAGAAGGCCAGGGGCCCCGCCAGGGGGAAGACCGCGTAGGTCCGTTCCGTGAACCAGAGGCCCTCCCCCTCGGCGAGCGGGATGAGCATGCGCGTCTTGCTGAGCACCGAGGTGAGGTCGCTGGAGACCACCACGAACTCCCCGAAGGCGTCCGTGCCCAGGCCCGCGTACAGCGACGAGCCGGATTTCACGGCCACCACGCCGGGCACCTTGGGGTCGCAGAAGGCCGCGGCGTACGAGCCTTCGCCCTTGGCGTCGGCCTTGCGCGCGGCCTCCACGAGGCGCACGGCGGCCTCCGGCACGGCGCCGGCGCTTCCGGGGCCCGGCCCGGCCAGGGCTTCGGCGTAGAACTCCTCCACCACGTGGGTGATCATCTCGCCGTCGTTGTCGGAGACCACCCGGTGCCCGCGCTCGGCGAGCCATGTCTTCAGGGCGTCCGTGTTGGAGATGTTCCCGTTGTGGGCGCCCACCATCTCGACCTTGCAGGCCACGTGGTGGGGCTGGCTGTTGA
>DBMS01000122.1:15907-20426 GCA_002297665.1 Holophagaceae bacterium UBA692
TCTCCCGGTCCATGCCCAGGTCCACCACCACGCGGCTGGGGGCGCCGACCTTCTTGAGGAGGCGGATGGCGCCGCCGGCGTCCACGAAGGCGCCGCCGGTGGAATCATAGCCGCGGTACTCCAGGCGCTTGAGGAGCTCGCCCCCCTCGAACCCCAGGCAGGGGTTCTCGGCCCCATAGCAGATGGATACGATTCCACACATGTCGGATCTCCGTTTCGCTAGCTCTGCTTGGCCTGGAACTCGGCGTAGGTGCCCTGGAAGTCCTCGATGCCGTCCTCGGTGACGTTCCAGATGCGGGTGGCCACCTCGTCGATGAGGTCCTCGTCGTGCGTGACCAGGATGACGGTGCCCTCGTAGCGCTGCAGGGCGGTGTTGAGGGCGATGACGGCCTCCAGGTCCAGGTGGTTGGTGGGCTCGTCCAGCACCAGGAAGTTGGGCTTCTGGAGCATGAGCTTGCAGAACATGAGCCGGCAGCCTTCGCCGCCGGAGAGGACCTCGGTGCGCTTCATCCCCTCCTCGCCCCGGAAGAGCATCTGCCCCAGGACGCCGCGGATCTGCTCGACGAGGGCGTCGGGATCGAACTGGCGCAGCCAGTCCACCAGGGCGTAGCCCCCGGGGATGGATTCCCGGAAGTCCTGGGCGAAGTAGCCCACGTTCACCTCGTGGCCCCACTTCACGGTGCCCGAGTCGATGGCGCGGTCCGCTTCCGTCACCTGGGGGGCGTTGGCGAGCAGCGCCTTCAGGAGGGTGGACTTCCCGGCGCCGTTGCGGCCCACCAGGGCGATCTTCTCGCCGCGGCCGACGTTGGCGGTGAAGTTGCGGATTACCTCCTGGCGGCCATCCTCCTGGTCGTAGCCCTTGCACACGTCCTCGAATTCCAGCGCGTGCCTTCCCCCGGGCTTGTTCTGGCCGAACATGATGTAGGGACGCTGGATGTTGCTGCGGGCCAGGTCGTTGGGGGTCAGGCGCTCCACCTCCTTGCGGCGGGAGTTCACCTGGCTCGACCGGGTGCCGGCGGCGAACCGCTGGATGAAGTCGTTGAGCTGGGCGATCTTCTTCTCGCGCTGGGTGTTCTCGGCCTCGAGGCGGGAGCGGATCTGCATCTTCTGCAGGACCATGTCGTCGTAGCCGCCGGTGTACTGGATGATGGTCTGGTAGTCGATGTCGGCGATGTGGGTGCAGATGGCGTTGAGGAAGTGGCGGTCGTGGGAGATGACCACCAGCGAGCCCTTGTAGCGCGACAGGAAGTTCTCCAGCCAGTGGATGGAGTCCAGGTCCAGGTGGTTGGTGGGCTCGTCCAGCAGCAGGGCCTCGGGGTTCCCGAACAGGGACTGGGCCAGCAGGACGCGCACCTTCTGGCCGCCCTGGATCTCGCCCATGGTGCGCTCGTGGAACTCCTCGGGGACGCCCAGGCCGTCCAGGAGAATGGCGGCGTCGGCCTCGGCGGTGTAGCCGTCCTCGTCGGCCACGATGCCCTCGAGTTCGCCCAGGCGCATGCCGTCGGCGTCGGTCATGTCGGCCTTCTCGTAGATGCGGTCCCGCTCCTGCAGGGCCTCCCACAGGGGCTTGTTGCCCATGATGACCGTGTCGATGACGCGGAAGGCGTCGAAGGCGAACTGGTCCTGGGCCAGGACGCCCATCTTGCGGGGGCGCTGGATGGTGCCCGTGGTCGGCTCCATCTCGCCGGTGAACAGCTTGATGAACGTGGACTTGCCGCTTCCGTTGGGGCCGGTGAGGCCGTATCGGCGCCCCGGCTGGAACGTCGTGGTCACGTCTTCGAACAGGATCCTCGCGCCGAAGCGCATGGTCACGTTTTGGGCACCGAGCATGTTTCCCCCAGAACCCTATATTCTATCAGGGTTTCCCCCGATTCACGAGNNCCCCCCGCCGCCAGCGCGTGCGCGGCCAGGAGGAGGAGTCCCACGTCCCGCAGGATGGCCCAGCGCATGTCGGCCACGCGTTCGTCCAGGGTTCGGGCCGCGGCCTGGGTGGAAAAGCAGCCGCAGTCCACGGGGTGGTGCCGGGCCAGGTTGATGGACAGGGCCGCGGTGAAGGCCAGGAGCAGCGCCCCCACCCAGGCCGCCGCGGCACGGGTCCAAAAGCCCAGGCACAGGGCCAGGCCGCACAGGAGCTCGAGCCAGGGCAGCAACAGGGCCGAGGGCTGCACGCTCCAGGCGGGGAAGAGCTGGTAGTTCCAGATGGCCTTGGCGAAGCCGGGCGGGTCGGCGATCTTGGGCAGGGCCGCGGCCACGAAGACCGCGCCCAGGGCGATCTGGACCCTCACGGTGAGCCAGGGGTGGAAGAGCCTGCGCCTCATGGCCGGGCCCCCCGGGCCACGGGGCGCGCCTTGGCGGTCCAGTCCGGGAAACCTTCGTTGTAGACCAGGAGGTTCCGGTACCCCAGCCCCTGGAGCTTGGCGGCCAGGAGCTTGGAATCCTCGCAGCCGGCGGCGCAGTAGAGCACGATGGGGTCCTTCATGCCGGGGTTGGCCCGGGCCTCGAATTCCGTGATGCGCCGGTCGCAGTCGGATTCCCACACCGGGGCGCTCCAGGCCCCGGCCACGTGCCCCTCCTCGAAGTCCGAAGTGCGCCGCGCGTCCACGAAGGGAATCCGCCGGCGGTAGGCGGCCCAGGCGTCGTCGGAGCCGATCTGGCGCACCACCGCGGTGGAGGACGGCTGGAAGGGGTCCACGGTCCTGGGTGCGAGCCGTGCGGGTTCCGCGGCCGGCGCGGGGGATTTCGCGGGAGGGACCGCAGAGGGGACCGGCTCAGGGGTCGCCTCGGGTTTCGCTTCCGGCGCCGGGGCCGCCTCCGGGGCCAGGGACACGGCGGGGACCTGGCCCAGCCAGTCCAGCTTCCGGCTGGGAGGGGCGAAGCGGTTGGCGACGGCGGCCATCACCCCCGCCGCGGCCAGGAAGGCCAGGGCGCGCGCGAGGTGGAGGGCGAGGCGGGACATGGGCAGGGTCCATTCTCCGCGAGCCGGGTCCCCTGGAGCAAGGGCCGGTTCGCCGGGGCTAGAGAACCACCTTCCTTCGCGCGCCGGCAGGAGGGCGTTCCAGGGCCCGCAACCGCTGCCTCCAGTCCGCATGGTCCAGGTCCAGGCCGATCACCACGGCGGCCGCTGAGGCGAGGGCTCCGCCGGCCAGGGCGGGCAGGGGCGTGATCTCCAGGCGCCCGTCGGCCAACTGGAAGGCCCAGCGGTCGCTTCCGTCGTTGCGCGCGGGCCAGCCCTGGAAGGCGCACACCCCCTTGGCCCGGAGCACCTCTCCCCGGTCCGGCCTGCGCAGGAAGAGGGCTTCCAGGGCCTCGGGATCCACCGGGTGGTCGAAGCGCAGGGTGAGGGCCCGGGCCTGGGCGAAGCTGGGCGCGCCCGTGGGCGCCGGGGCTTCGGGGATCACGCCTTCCCAGGGGTCGGGGCTGCCCGCGGGGGCCTCCCCCATGCGGGTGCGCACGATGGCGTGGCCCGGAAAGGCGGCGCGGAGCTGGCTTTCCCAGGCCACGGCCATGCTGGGGTCCGCGTCGGCCTTGCTCACGTAGACCAGGCTCGCCAGCGCGGCCTGGCGCCGGAGAAGGGCCTTGCGTTCCAGGTCGGCCAGGGGGGCCAGGGCGGAAACAACCGTGAGGCAGCCCACGAGGCGGATCCCCGCCAGGGCCGGATCCTCCTCCAGGTCCACCAGGTCCGTGGGATCGGCCAGCCCGGTGGTCTCCAGCACCACGCGCCCGGGGCGGCGCCCCTCGGGCAGGGCCGCCCAGTCCGCCAGCACCTTGACCACGTCGGCCTTCAGGCTGCAGCACGCGCAGCCGTCCACCAGGTTGGCGATGTCGGCCAGTTCGNNGCGACCTTGCCGCCGCGGGCGAGCTCGGCCTTGAGGAGCCGGTTCACGGCGGTTGTCTTTCCCGAACCGAGGGGGCCTGTGACCAGTAGGACTTCGAGCATCTGCGACCTTTTCGTTGCCAGCGTCAATCATGGCAGACTGGAGCCATGGACCTGGTGGACAGCAGCTATCTGGGGGCCGTGGCCCTGGCGGGCGCCGCGGCCCGGGCGCTTTCCCGGGGCCTGCCTCCGGATTGGCGCCTGCGCCTGGAGGCCGAGGCCCCGGACGGCCTCCCCGAAGGCTGGCTCTGGCTCCACGCCGTGAGCGTGGGCGAACTGGTGCTGGCCGAGGGCATCCTGTCGGTGCTGCGCGAGCGCGGGCACCACGTGCACGTCACCACCGGCACCGCCAACGGCATGGCCCTCCTGGCGAGGCGCCTGCCGGGGTGGGACGCCGGCACGGGCCGCGTTACGGGCGGGGCCTTCCCCCTGGACGATCCCGAGGGCCTGGCTTCCTTCCTGAAGGTTCCGCCCGGCGCCTTCGTGAGCCTGGAGACTGAGATCTGGCCCAACCTCCTGCGGGAGCTGGAGGCGCGGGGCGTGCCCAGGTGCGTGGTCAACGGCAGGCTCACCCGCCGCAGCCTGGACCGGGGCGGGCCCTGGATGGCCCGGGCCGCCTCGCGCCTGACGGTCGTGGCCGCCCGG
>DBMS01000047.1:0-280 GCA_002297665.1 Holophagaceae bacterium UBA692
TGGCGCCGGCCGCGAGGCTGGCCGATCCCGGCGCCAGGCTCACCCGCACCACCTCCGGGGTCGGCGCCTCCACGGTGAGGAGGGCCGTGGCCTTGATGGCCGCGTCCGAGGCGCTCGCGGCGGTGACGGCGTGCTGGCCGGCCGCGGAAGGGGCCGTGTAGGTGACGGAGGTTCCCGTGCCGCTGATCGTGCCGGACGTGGAACTGCCGCCGGGCGTCCCGTCCACCGCCCACACCAGGGTCGGCGCCGGGCTGCCCGTCACCTGGGCGGTGAGCGTCAA
>DBMS01000047.1:333-9021 GCA_002297665.1 Holophagaceae bacterium UBA692
TTGCCGCCGCACCCCAGGAACAAACCGGCCAGCAGGAGGCCCGCCATCGCGAACCGGTTCGGCAAGGCGGCCCTGATAGCCATGGGATCCTCCTCAGGTGCCTGGGACATCGATGGGTAATTTCGAGGTGCTGCGGGTTGGGCAGGGCCCATTGTAGCCATCCAACGGGCAGCCGGATAGCTTTAACCGGCAAGGATCGATAAGGGAAAATCCCGTGTTTTCCAGGACGGAACGGTCAAACGATTGGATGGGTTACGACCGGACACGAGGCGCCTGGAATGCGAGGCAACAGGATCAACCGCTGGGGCGCGGAGATCTCGCTGGGGCGCTGGGAAATCAACCCCATAGGCAGACGGCCGGTCGAATGCCGCAGCCCATGAGGAGCCAAGCCCCAAAGTCCACCTTCCTTTCCCCCAGCGCCCCAGCGAATCCTCTGCGTCCCAGCGTTTACATCGGCAGCGAGTTGGGGTTCACCGTGGTGGCCCTGGCTTTGAAACGCCCCGATGCCCGCGCCGTCGCCAGCGACGCCTGTCCCGGGCATGCGGTTTTTGCCGACCTCAAGCCGGGTTGCCTGGGAGAGGTGAGACCGGAACTCAACCGTTCATCCCCCGAAAACGACCGTTCAGGGAAATTCGGGGCAATCCATGGGGAAAGCGCGCTAAATGGATGCACCCATTCCAGGGCAATTATCAGGAGGCTTCATGGTCCCCCGTCCGGTTCTTCCGGCTGGATCCGTTGCTCGTTTCAGCCAAAAGGCTTCGACAACCATGGGCAATGGACATTTTTTGTCCACTCCAAGGCATTAGCCTAGCGAAGGCACCAACTACCCACTGAAGGGCTTGCCTCATGCCCACATCGGACCTCGATCCCGGGAACAGGCCCCAGGAATTCCCCATGGGGGGATCCCCTGCTCTGCTGGCCCATGTCGCCAACGCCTCAATGTCAGGAGGTTGGAGGACACACAGCCTGGGTATGCACCTTGACGGAACGGCCCGGCGCGCTTACAGGTTTGGCCAGGCCTTTGGCTCAGGCGCATGGGCGGAACTTGCAGGCCGGCTCCATGATCTAGGCAAAGCCGGCGCAGATTTTCAGAGCTACATACGGACAAAGAGCGGCTTTGACCCCTCCGCCCACCTGGAGGGCGTTGGCGACCATGTGGACCACAGCACGGCTGGCGGCATATGGGCGGAAAGCAATATGGGCTTTGCGGGCAGAATCCTTGCCTACCTTGTTACCGGACACCATTCCGGACTCCTGGACTGGCTATCCGAAGGTGGTGGCTCCCTATCGAACCGCCTAGCCAAAACGGACCGCCTAACCATGGCCATGAGCGGAATCCCTTCACCATGGATTCCAAACCCATCGCGGGCACCAAAGGCCCCCCCCTTCCAGAGCCACCAGGACGTACACCTTTGGATCCGGATGCTCTTCTCGTGTCTTGTGGACGCGGACTTCCTGGACACCGAGGCCTTCATGGATCCAGGAAGGGCTGCGGCCCGCGAAACGGGAATCCTCGACCTCATGAGTCTCAAGGAGCAGCTGGATCGCCACCTTCTCGACCTCTCTAAAGACGCCGCCGCAACGGAAGTCAACAAGGTGCGCAGGGAGGTCCTGGATGCTTGCCGATCCGGAGCGGCGAGTCCTCCGGGCCTATTTTCACTCACCGTACCTACCGGGGGCGGCAAGACCCTCGCGTCGGTGGCCTTTGCGCTTGAGCATGCCATTCGCCACGGCAAGCGTCGCATCATCGTGGTGATTCCATACACCAGCATCATCGAGCAAACGGCAGAGACTCTCGGGAAGGTATTTGGCCCTGGCTCTGTCCTGGAGCACCACAGCAACCTTGATCCGGCGCGGGAGACCCTGGAGAGCCGGCTGGCTATGGAGAACTGGGATGCCCCGATCGTGGTGACGACCAATGTCCAGTTCTTTGAAAGCCTATTTGCAGCCAGGACGTCGGCCTGCAGGAAACTGCACAACATCGTGGATAGCGTCGTGATCCTGGACGAAGCCCAGATGCTGCCATCGGCCTTCCTGAAGCCCATCCTCGGTGCATTGGCGTCCCTGACCAGATCCTACGGGGTCAGTGCGGTCTTATGCACCGCGACCCAACCCGCCATCCAGGGATCCATCGGCACGGGGAAAGCCCTTTTCCGTGGGCTGGAAGGCGTGCGGGAACTCATGGCGGATCCTTCCGGCTTGGCCAGGCGGTTGAGGCGGGTGGAAGTCAGATTCTTGCACCCGGAGCTTCACCCTACCCCCTGGGAGGATCTCGCCCGACTCCTTTCCCAAGAGCCTCAAGTGCTCTGCATCGTGAATTCACGCAAGGATTGCCGCGAACTCCACGGACGGATGCCCCAGGGTACCATCCACCTATCGGCCCTCATGTGCGCCCAGCATCGAAGCGAAGTGATAGCGGCACTCAAGTTGGCCCTTTCCCAGGCCAGACCCATCCGGGTGATCAGCACGCAATTGGTGGAGGCCGGCGTGGACCTGGACTTCCCTGTGGTCTATCGGGCCCTTGCCGGCCTGGATTCCTTGGCCCAGGCAGCAGGAAGATGCAACCGTGAAGGCAGGCTTCCAGAAGGACGACCTGGGCGGGTCGTTCTCTTCACCCCTCCAGGGCCCGGCCCTCGGGGGCTCCTCGGGAAAGGCGCTGAGGCCGGACGGGAGGTGCTCCGAAGCATGCGAGAGACCGCACTGCGCCTCGACCCGGTTGCATTCAAGGCCTACTTCGAACGATTCTATAGCCAGGTCATCAGCTTTGACGAAAAGGGAATCGATGCCCTGTTGTCCGCTGGCGTCAGCAGCGGCCACTTCCAGTTCCGCACTGCCGCCGATGCCTTCCAGTTGGTGGATGACGCCGCCCAGGCTTCCATCGTGGTGCGCTATGGGTCCCACGCCAACAAGGTGGAGAGGATCCTCCATCAGATCCGTCAGGCGGGAGCCAGCCGAGAAAGCCTCAGGGCCCTGCAGCGCTTCACGGTGACAATACCCGACCCCATGTTCCGGGCCCTTCGCGACCAGGGCGATGTGGAGGAGTGGGAAGGTCTCTGGATCCAGGCCTCCGACGACCTCTACGACGACGCGCTGGGCCTGCGCCTGGACCCCGTCCGATGGAACCCCGAGAAATTCTTCCAATGACCCCAGGCCAAAGGAGCGACCATGGAACACCACGACAGGACTTTCTGCCTTGAAGTGCGAGGCGAGTACGCCTGCTTCACCCGCCCCGAGATGAAGGTTGAACGCGTCAGTTATGACGTACCCACCCCATCGGCCGTCAGGGCCATCTTCGAGGCCATTTTCTGGAAGCCCGCCTTCCGGTGGGAGGCCCGCCGGATCGAGGTGCTGAAGCCGATCCAGTGGACCAGTGTCCGCAGGAACGAGGTGGGCATCGTGATGACCGGAAAGGAGGGGCTCTTCGTGGAAGACAATCGGCAGCAGCGCGCGGGGCTGCTTCTCCGGGACGTAGCGTACCGGCTCCATGCGGAAATGATCTACCTTCCGCCCTCAGCGCGTCCCCGAAGTCACCATCCCGTCCCCGATTCCCAGAGGGACCCCGAAGAGCGCCCCCTCATGGCGGGCCCAGAGAATCCGGCCAAATACCACGCCATGTTCGAACGCAGGGCCCGCAAAGGACAATGCTTCAACCAGCCCTACCTCGGTTGCCGTGAATTCAGCGTTTCGTCCATTCGGCTCCTTGAGCCCGGGGAGTCCAGACCTGAAGCTATCGCCGAAACCAGGGATCTCGGCTTTATGCTCTACGACCTTGATTACGAGGCCCCTGGAGGACCCGCCCCGGCCTTTTTCAAGGCCCGGATGGAACAGGGCGTCATCACCATCCCGGATTGGTCCAGCCCAGAGGTGCATCGATGATCCTCCAGGCACTCTACGACTACTATCAGCGCAAGGCTGCGGATCCGGAAAGCGGCATCGCCCCGGAAGGGTTCGAGTGGAAACCCATTCCGTTCCTGATCGTCGTGAATCCGGCAGGGGCCTTCGTCACCATCCAGGACACCCGGGAGGGCGAGGGAAGGCAACGACGGGCCAAGGCGTTCCTGGTGCCCCGGACCGAGAAGCGAACGGTAGGGATCAAAGCGAACCTGCTTTGGGACAATGCGGAATATGTCCTTGGCGCCAATCCCAAAGGAAGAACAGGCGTCGAGCAGCGAAAGGCGGCTTTCAGGGCCCGCCTTAACACGCTGGGGTACCACCCAGACCTCGAAGCGGTCAAGACCTTCCTGGACGGAAAACCCCTGGACGCAATTGAGTCCAGAGTCGATCTGGCACCCATGTGGGCCGAGATCCTTGAGTCGGGCGGCAACCTGGCCTTCCGTGTGGAGGGTTCAGGCTTCCATACGCTGTGCGAGGCCATGGCCCAAAAAGCGGCGGACACCCTCAGCACCGGTATTCCAGATGGAACATGCCTGGTCACGGGCCGAAGGGCTCCCATCGCGCGTATCCACACATCCATCACTGGCGTGAGAGGGGCGCAGGCATCCGGGGCCGCCCTCATTTCCTTCAACCTTCGTGCCTTCTCCTCCCGGGGCCGCTCCCAGAACCATAACGCGCCAGTTGGGGAAAGTGCAGCCTTCGCGTACACGACGGCCCTCAACGGCCTTCTAGGCCGGGATTCCCGGCAGAAAGTCCAGGTGGGTGACGCCACCACCGTGTTCTGGTCGGCGAAGAAGGCTACACGGCTGGAGGCGGACTTCGCGACCTTCTTCGGACTGCCGACGAAGGACGACCCCGACGCCGAAGTCGAGGCCGTGAAGGCCCTCTATGCCACGGTCCGTTCCGGGCAGGGCATGGAAGTGGATGACACGCCCTTCTTCATCCTGGGCCTGGCTCCCAATGCGGCACGGCTCTCGGTGCGTTTCTGGTATTCGGACACGCTGGATGGGATTTCAGCTCGATTGCGCCAGCACCTTGACGACCTGGAAATCGTTTGCAGCCCCCGCGACTCCGGCCGGCGCGCGCTCATGGCGCTCCTCTGCGATCTGGTGCTCAAAGGAAAGGCCGAAAACATTCCCCCCAACCTCGCGGGTCAGGTCATGCGCGCCGCCCTCTCCGGCGGTCCCTACCCCCAGGCCCTCCTCCAACTGGCCATCCGCCGCATCCGCGCGGAGCGGGAGGTGACCCGGATGCGGGCTGCCGTCCTCAAAGCCGTACTTAATAGATCCCAGAAAAAAACCGCCACCTCATCCAAGGAGATCACCGTGAGCCTTGACCCCTCGAACCTCAGCCCCGGCTACCGCCTGGGACGTCTTTTCGCAATCCTGGAAAAGATCCAGGAGGAAGCCCAACCCGGAATCAATTCCACCATCCGGGACCGGTTCTATGGTGCGGCCTCCAGCACACCGGCCACAGTATTCCCACAGTTGCTCAAGCTCAAGAACCATCACCTTGCCAAGCTGAGCAACCCCGCCTTCCGGCGCAACCATGAGATCCGGCTGGGCGAAGTGTTCGACGGGCTCCAGGCCATGCCTTCCCACCTGCCCATGGAGGAGCAGGCTCGCTTCGCCATCGGCTACTACCACCAGCGCCAATCCCTTTTCACCAAAACCGCCCCGTCCGACCCCCAGGCATAAGGAGCCCGCCATGACCCTCGCCAAGCGCTACGATTTCGTTCTTCTCTTCGACGTCCGGGACGGCAATCCCAACGGCGACCCCGATGCCGGGAACCTCCCCCGCATCGACGCCGAGACCGGCATGGGCCTGGTCACGGATGTCTGCCTCAAGCGGAAGGTCAGGAACTACGTGCAACTGACCCATGGTGGCTCAGCTCCCTACGACATCTTCGTGAAGGAGAAGGCCATCCTCAACCGCCAAATCGCCGGAGCCTACGAAAGGCTGGGCATCGATCTGGAAAAGGAACCCGCGGACCCCGCCGACGGCAAGAAGCGAACCACCAAGAACGAAGCGCAGGGTTCCGAGGTGGACAAGGGCCGAAATGCCATGTGTGCACAGTTCTTCGATGTGCGAACGTTCGGCGCCGTCATGTCCACGGGGGCCAACGCTGGCCAGGTCCGCGGCCCCATCCAGCTGACCTTTGCACGGTCCCTGGAACCGGTGGTGGCCTTGGAGCATTCCATCACTCGCATGGCTGTAACCACCGAAGGCGAGGCGGAAAAGCAGGGCGGCGACAATCGCACCATGGGACGGAAGTACACCGTTCCCTATGGTCTCTACCAAGCCCATGGCTTCGTGTCCGCCTCGCTCGCCGCCCAGACGGGCTTTTCCCAGGCGGACCTGGACCTCTTCTGGAAGGCCATGGAGGACATGTTCGAGCATGATCGCAGCGCCGCGCGCGGGCAAATGAGCACGCGCCATCTGGTGATCTTCGAGCATGATTCGGCCCTGGGAACCGCCCACGCCAGCGATCTATTCGAACGAGTCGCCTGGAAACGCACCACGGAAGGTCCCGCCAGGGCTTTCAGCGACTACGAGATCAGCCTCGACGGCAAGCCACTGAAGGGCCTTCGCACCCTCGTGCCGGCAAGGTGAATCATGGAGGGCGATGAGCTCCTGGTGCCCCTTTCAGCCCTGGAGCACTGGTCCTACTGCCACCGCCAATGCGGCCTGATCCACCTGGAGAACCTCTGGTCGGAATCGGGCCGCACCATGGAGGGGCGTGTACTCCACGAGAAGGTTGACCTGCCGGGGTTGGAACAGAGGCCAGGACTTCGCATCGCCCGTGCCTTGGAGCTGCGCTCCGATACCCATCGCCTGGGGGGCCGGGCCGATGTGGTCGTGTTTTTCGATGACCCTGACTATCCAAGCACTGGACGGCCCTTTCCCGTGGAGTACAAACGAAGTTCAAGGAACACCTTTCTCCATGCCGAATTACAGCTTTGCGGGCAGGGAATCTGCCTGGAGTCCATGCTCGGCGTTCCGGTCCCATCCGGGGCCATCTACTATGGCGCCTCTCGCCGGCGCCGCGAGGTGGCCTTCACGGGGAAGCTCCGCGGGGACACGCTCAAGGCCGCCGGCGAAATCCTCCAGATGCTGGAATCCCAGCGTACCCCGCCTGCGGAGCCCGGCGCCAAATGTGAAGAATGCAGCCTTCGGGATCATTGCCTTCCCGAACTGCCAGGCCCTGCGGGCCTGGGGTCCTACCTGGAGGGCATGTCCTGATGCAACTCCTTAACACGCTGTACGTAACCACACCCGACAGTGCGCTCCACAAGGAAGGCGAAGCCCTGGTCCTCAAGGTCAATCATTCGAAACGACTTCAGGTTCCACTCCACCACCTTCAAAGCATCGTAGTCATGGCCCAGGCCTGGGTCAGCCCGGAACTCCAGCGGGCCTGCCTCGAACGGGATATGACCCTGGTTTTTCTCACAGAGCGCGGAAGGTTTCTGGGACGATTGGAAGGAATGGGCGCCAACGGAGGGCTTCTTCGCCGCGACCAGATGCGCGCGCATTTGGACGCCGGCAGGTCCCTGGCCTTGGCTCGCTCCTTCGTGAAGGGCAAGCTCGCGAACCAACGACAAATCCTCCAAAGGGCCGCCAGGGAATCGCTCCCAGGAGAAGAGCATCACCTGAAAGAGGCCGCGGAGCGCCTTCGCCTCCTTCAAAGGCAAGTGGATTCCATGGAAACCATGGACCAGGTCCGCGGGTGCGAAGGCGAAGGCGCGGCCTGGTACTTCGACCAATTTCAGTTCCTGGTGCGCCAACAGCGACCCGCCTTTCCTTGGCGTGGCCGAACCCGGCGCCCACCCTTGGATCCCTTGAATGCCCTCCTCTCCTTCTGCTACGCCCTCCTGATGGGAGACTGCCTTTCGGCCTGCCAGTGCATGGGCTTGGACCCGACCATCGGCTTCCTCCATGCCTTCCGCCCTGGCCGGCCAGCTTTGGCCCTGGATCTGATGGAAGCATTCCGGCCCCTGGTGGCCGATCGTCTTGTCCTGACGCTCATCAACAATCAGCAGGTCGACTCCAAGGGCTTCCGCCAATCCGAATCCGGCGGGATCGAAATGGACGAAGACACGCGCAAACGTGTGATCATCACCTACCAGGAACGAAAAGCCCAAACACTCCGACACCCGTTCCTTGACCAGGAAATTCCATGGGGCCTCGCCCCTCTCCTGGAAGCCCGGCTTCTGGCCCGTCACCTCAGGGGAGACCTCGAAGCCTTCCCGCCATTCCACCCACGAGGCTGAACGTGGTTGTGTTGGTCACCTATGACATCCATACCCTGGACGCGGATGGCAGACGCCGCCTGCGGCGTGTGGCGAAGGCCTGCGAGAGCTTCGGGCAGAGAGTCCAATTCAGTGTCTTCGAATGCAGGGTCCCGGACGCGTTATGGATCAAGTTCCGTTTTCGGCTCCTGGGAATCCTGAATCCAGAGGAAGATAGTCTTCGCTTCTACTTCATCGGCGACGACGACATGAAGCGCGCTGAGCACCATGGAGTCAAGCCTGCCGTGGATTTCCAAGGTCCCTTGATCCTGTAGCCATGGCCGCCCGGACGCGAACCTCAAATGCACGTCAAAACCCGGGACCCTTCGCGGAGGGTTCTAATTATTTGAAAATATGGGAAATGAAGATATTTAAACCTATCGGGGCCGACGGAAAACAACCGCGAGAATGGCGCTTCGCGCAAAGGCGTCTCCAAGTTAAGGTAATCCTTGAGTTCCGCGAGGGGGAGTCGCCCAGGTCATCGCACCTGGGCGTGGATTGAAAC
>DBMS01000325.1 GCA_002297665.1 Holophagaceae bacterium UBA692
GCGTACAGGGTGGGGTGCTCGCCGTGGAAGGCCAGGCTTTCCACCTGGGCCTCGAAGGCGCCCGATCGCAGGGGGGTGGGGGCGCCGGGACCCAGCAGCCAGGTCCGGACGGCCCCGGCGCGGGTGCCGACGGCCAGGAAGCGGCCGTCGCTGCTGTAGGCCAGGGCGGTAACCCCCTGGATGGGCAGGCCGGCGAGATGGTTGCCCGCCTTCAGGTCGAAGCGGGCGATCTCGGGCGCATCCGGGGGGCCGACGATGGCCAGTTCGGTGGAGGCCGCGTTCGGCTGGCCGGGACGGAAGGCGATCATCCGGGCGCAGGTCAGGCCGCCCAGGTCCACCCGGCTGAGGGTGAGTCGGTTGGACACCTCCAGGACCGTGCCGTCCCGGATGGTGGCCAGGTGGACCCGCTCGGGGCACAAATGGATGGCCGTCACCTCCCGGGCCGCTCCCTTCAGGAACGGCACCCCGAAGAACCGCGCCGCCGGCTGGGCGGTGGAAAGGGGCGGGAGGTCCGGGGCGGCGGCGCGCCGGGGCGCTTCGGGCGCCCCGGGCGGGGGAGGGCCGGGGAGCGTCGCCAGCTTCGGGAGGTTTCGGGTGGGCTTGGGCATCGGCCGTTCCTCAACCTGGAAGCATAGGCCCGGATTTCGGAAAGGCCGGTCTGAATTAGTAATAATTTATAAATCCCGGAACAGCCCGGATCGTAGGCCCGGGGCATGGATTACAGCCAAAGGGGTTACCCAACAAGCTGGCGGCGGCGCCGGCCTCCGATTTGCCCCGGCGGCCGGCGCATCCGGGTTACCATCCTGCATGGTCCCCGTGCTGATGCTCTTCCTGCTCCCGGTCGGCGGCGGGATTCCCGCCGGGGTGCTGCTGGCCCGGTCCCAGGGGCTGCCCTGGCCCGTGACGGCGGGCCTCTACTTCGTGTCGGACCTGATCCTGGCCCTGGCGTTCGAGCCGGTCCTGCTCCTGCTTGTGGAACTGGGCGCGCGGGTCCCCTTCCTGTTCCGCCTGGGCATGGCCATGAAGCTCGCCATGGCCCGGGGGGCGCGGCAGGTCAGCGGCACGGGGGCGGGGCCCTTCGGGCTGCTCCTGATCGCCTTCGGGGTGGACCCCATGACGGGGCGGGCCGCGGCCATGGCGGCGGGCCACGGGTTCGTGGCTGGCTGGGCCTTCGCAATCGCCGGGGACATGCTCTACTACGCCGTCATCGCGGTGACGACGCTCCGTCTGAACGCGTACCTGGGCAACCCCACCCTGGCCGTGGGAATCGTGCTGGGGGCAATGGTCCTGGTTCCGGTCCTGGTGCGCCGGGGCCGGTCCGCGCTGGGAGGAACGCCATGAACGACGCCTTCGACCTTCCGGCCTACCTGGCGCGCATCGCCTTTCCGGGCGCACCCGGGACGACGCTTCGGGACCTCGAGGCCCTGCACGCGGCCCACACCCGCGCCATTCCCTTCGAGAACCTGGACATCCACCTGGGGCGGCCCATCCGGCTGGACCTGGCCTCCCTGCAGGCCAAGCTGGTGGCCGGGGGGCGCGGGGGCTACTGCTTCGAGCAGAACTCGGTCTTCGCGGCGGCGCTGGAGGCCCTGGGGTTCGCGGTGCGGCTGCGGGAGGCCCGGGTGCGGCGGGGCGCGGACGGCGCGGCCGGACCCATGGCCCGCTCGCACCTGGCCCTGGAGGTGGCCCTGGGGGACGGGCCCTGGCTGGCGGACGTGGGGTTCGGGGGGGACGGGATCCTGGGTCCGGTCCCCCTGGACGGGCGCGAGGTGGAACGTGACGGCGACCGGAACCGCGTGGTGACCGAAGGCGCGCGGCAGGTGCTGCAGGCCTGGCGGGACGGGGAATGGAAGGACCTCTACGCCCTGGAGCCCGGCGAGGTCTTCCCGGTGGACCTGAAGGTGGCCAACCACTACACCAGCACCCACCCCGATTCGAAGTTCACCCAGGTGATCACGGTCCAGCGGTGCGCCCCGGGCGACCGGGCCTGGCTGCGGGGGCTGTCCTTCACCCGGGGGGGCGTCACCCGGGAGCTGGAACCCGGGGACCTCCTGGGCGTCCTGGACGCGGCCTTCGGCTTGCGGTTTCCGCCGGGGACGCGGTTCTCAGCCCCCCAGGATCCTGCCGGGAAGCAGGAAGACCCCCCGCACCAGGGATAGGGCTCCTTCCACCGCGAACCCCAGGATGCGCAAAGGCAGGAGCAGGAGCCACACCAGGGGAAAGAGAACGAGCAGGAGCAGGGCCAGGGGCCAGCAGATGACCAGCAGGATGAACCACAGCAGGACCTTGACCATGGAAACGCCTCCGGGACGAGGATAGGTCCCGTCCGGGAGGCGTTCCAGGGGCTGATCGGCCAGCGCCGGCCAGGGACCGGCGAACGCTAGACGCGAGCCAGGGCCTGGTCCAGGTCGGCGATGAGGTCCTCCACGTCCTCGATGCCCACGGCGTAGCGCACGAGGCCGTCGGTGACGCCGCCCTCCAGCCGGGCTTCGCGGCCCATGCTGGCATGGGTCATGGAGGCGGGGTGGCAGATGAGGGTCTCCACGCCGCCCAGGGAGACGGCGAGGGCGGCCAGCTTGACGCTGTCCATGAGCCGGGCGCCGGCTTCGACGCCGCCCTTGACCTCGAAGCTGATCATGGCGCCGGGACCCGCCATCTGGCGCTTGGCGAGGTCGTGCTGGGGATGGCTGGGCAGGCCCAGGTAGCTCACCCACTCCACCTTGGGGTGCTTCTCCAGCCAGAGGGCGATCTGCATGGCGTTGGCCTGGGCGCGTTCCATGCGGATGGACAGGGTCTTGAGGCCGCGGCTGACCAGGGAGGCCTGGTGGGGATCCATGCAGGGGCCCATGATCACGACCATGGCCCGGAGCTTCTTGTGGAGCTCCTCGGTTTTGGCGACGATGACGCCGCCCACCACGTCGGCGTGGCCGTTGATGAACTTGGTGATGGAGTGCAGGACCACGTCGGCGCCCATGTCCAGGGGCTTCTGGAGGCAGGGGCTGGCGAAGGTGTTGTCCACCACGAGCAGGGCGCCGGCCTCGTGGGCAATGGCGGCCGCGGCGGCGATGTCGGTGACGATCATGGAGGGGTTGGAGGGGGACTCCACGTAGACGACCTTGGTGTTGGGCCGGATGGCGGCCTTGAGGGCGGCCAGGTCGTTGGTGTCCAGGTAGGTGGACTCCACCCCGAAGCGGCTCATGTGCTTGTCCATGAGCACCCGGGAGGGGCCGTACACGCCGGCGGTGGACACCATGTGGTCGCCCTGGTTCAGGAGGGCCATGTAGACGGTGGACACGGCGCCCATGCCCGAGGCGGTGGCGGTGCAGCCGAAGCCGTTCTCCAGCTGGGCGACGTTCTCCTCCAGGGCGCAGACGGTGGGGTTGCCGATGCGGCTGTAGATGAAGCCGGGAACCTTGCCCGCGAAGCGGTCGGCGCCCTGCTGGGCGTTGCGGAAGGCGAAGGTCGAGGTCTGGTAGACGGGGGTGGCGACGCTGCCCGTGGGATCGTCGGGAATGCCCGCATGGACCAACTTGGTATTGAAACCCATTTTCCTGGTGTCCAAGGCAATGCTCCTTTGCCTTGATTTTGACCGGGCCGCCTCCGTTGGTCCAATTTCCGGTACCGGGGTTGACCGGTTCATCGGGGGGGGGCATTCTGCCTGAAGAGGATTTGTCCGGAAAGGAGGTATCGATGCTGAACGTGAACCCCGTCGAAGAACCTCCTTTGTGCCGCCGCTGACGCGAAAACGTAGCACGCAGGCGACACACGTATGCAAGGATGCGGGAGCGGCGGGTGCCGCCCTGCGCCACTCCGCTCCGGATCTCCCATGCTCAACCGCATCATCGACACAGTCTGGGGTCAGGCCAACGCCCTCTTCTACCCGTTCCGGCGGCGCCGGTGGGTGGACCTGGTCGTCATCCTGACGGGGTGCGCCCTGCTCTTCGGGCTGGTGCAGCTCGGCCAGCAGTGGACCGGGGCCAAGCGGCCCGTGGTGGAGATCGACCTGTCCCCGGCGTCCCTGCCCCTCTACACCTTCTTCTCCATGATGCGGGGCCTGGCGGCCTACGTGATCTCCCTGGGCTTCACCCTGGTCTACGCCTACTGGGCCGCCAAGGACAGCCGCGCGGAAAAGCTCCTGGTGCCCCTGCTGGACATCCTGCAGAGCATCCCGGTGCTGGGCTTCATGCCGGGGCTGGTGCTGGCCCTGGTGGCGGTCTTCCCCCGCAGCAACCTGGGGCTGGAATTGGCGGCGGTCCTCATGATCTTCACCGGCCAGGCCTGGAACATGACGTTCAGCTTCTACCATTCGCTGAAGTCCGTGCCCCAGGACCTCCAGGAGGCCGCCACGGTCTACGGGTTCACCTGGTGGGAGCGGCTGAAGTGGGTGGAACTGCCCTACGGCACCTCGGGCCTGGTGTGGAACAGCATGATGAGCATGGCCGGGGGCTGGTTCTTCCTCATGATCACCGAAGCCTTCAAGCTGGGCGACCAGGACTTCCGCCTGCCGGGGCTGGGGTCCTACATGAGCGTGGCCGTGGAGAAGGGCGACACCACGGCCATGGTCTCGGCCATCGTGGCCATGGTGTGCATGATCGTCTTCCTGGACCAGGTGCTGTGGCGGCCGGTGGTGGTCTGGGCCCAGCGGTTCCGGGTGGAGGAGACGGCCCAGGGGGAGCAGCCCCGCAGCTGGCTCCTGAGGCTCCTGCGCCGGTCGCGGCTGGTGCGGTGGCTGGAGGTGCGCCGGGCCCACCGGCGCCACCTGGGGCTGGCGAAGGCGAGGACGGCGCCCAGGCCCCACGGAAAGCGGCGCGCCAACACGATCCAGCGGGCCGTGGCCAACGTCGCCCTCCTGTGCCTGCTGGCCGTCGTGGTGTGGGCGGCGGTGAGCCTCGTGCGCTACCTTTCGGCCATCCCGGCCCGCCAATGGTCCTGGCTCACCCGGGCCGGCGGGCTCACCCTGGTGCGCGTCCTGGCGTCCACGGCCCTGGGCACGCTCTGGGCGGTTCCCGCGGGGCTGGCCATCGGCCTCTCGCCGCGGCTCAGCCGGATCCTGCAGCCGGTGGTCCAGGTGGCGGCGAGCTTCCCGGCCCCCATGCTCTTCCCGGTGGTGATCGCGACCCTGGCCCGGTTCCACGTCGGGCTCAACTACGGCTGCGTCCTGCTGATGCTCCTGGGCACCCAGTGGTACATCCTGTTCAACGTCATCGCGGGCTCCATGGCCATCCCCGGCGACCTCAAGGAGGCCGCCACCAGCTTCCGGCTCTCGTGGTGGCAGCGCTTCAAGGCCCTCTACCTTCCGGCCACCTTCCCCTACCTGGTCACGGGCTGGGTGACGGCCGCCGGCGGCGCCTGGAACGCCAGCATCGTGGCCGAGTACTATTCCTTCCACGGCGAGACCCTGAAGACCTTCGGCCTGGGGGCCACCGTGAGCCAGGCCGCCTACGAGCGCAACCTGACCCTGCTGGCCGCGGGCGTCCTGCTCATGTCCGCCATCGTGGTGGTCTTCAACCGCCTGGTGTGGAAGCCCACCTACCAGCTTGCCCACACCCGCTATTCCCTGACGAAGTGAGGTCGACCATGGCCCTCGATCCCAACGCCCAGCCCATCCTCGAACTCCGGGGCATCCAGAAGTCCTTCGACCGGGGCACCGGCGTGCCCCTGCGCGTGCTGGAGGACATCAACCTGGACATCCGTCCCAACGAGGTCATCTGCCTGATCGGGCCCTCGGGGTGCGGGAAGTCCACCATCATGCGGATCTTCGCGGGGCTCATCGAGCCCACCCAGGGCCATGTGCGCTACCGGGGCCAGAAGCAGGCCGGGCTGAATTCCAACGTCGCCATCGTGTTCCAGGGGTTCGCGCTCTACCCGTGGATGACGGTGGAGGCCAACGTGGAGAACGTGCTCATCGCCAAGGGCCTCGACCGGGCCGAGATCCGGGAGCGCACCAACCGCGCCATCCGCATGGTGGGCCTGGAGGGCTTCGAGGAGGCCTACCCGCGCGAGCTTTCGGGCGGGATGAAGCAGCGCGTGGGCATGGCCCGGGCCCTTTCGGTGAACCCGGAGATCCTCTTCATGGACGAGCCCTTCAGCCAGGTGGACGCCCTCACCGCCGAGGGCCTCCGGGCCGAGATCCTCGACATCTGGGACGACGTGGACCGCAATCCGTCCTCCATCCTCATGGTGAGCCACGACATCAAGGAAGTGGCCTACATGGCCGACCGCATCGTGGTGCTCTCGGCCAACCCCGGGCGCATCCGCACCATCGTGGAGAACACCCTCCCCCGGCCCCGGGACACCCGCAGCCCGGACTTCACGAGGCTGGTGGACCAGCTCCACGACATCATCACCAGCGCGGAACTGCCCGACATCCAGGTGAGCACGGTGGAACCCTCCGTGGAGGCCGACATCGTCGAGCCGCTGCCCGGGGCCCAGAACGCCGACATGCTGGGCCTCCTGGAGCTCCTGGACACCCTGGGCGGCACCTGCGACCTGTTCCAGGTGGTCGCCCACACCCACGTGCCCTTCGAGAAGGTGCTCACCACCGTCAAGGGCTGCGAGATGCTCGAATTCGTGGACACGCCCAAGCGGCAGGTGGTGCTGACGGCCCTGGGACGGCGGTTCGTGCAGGGCGGCATGGACGAGCGCAAGCTCATCTGGCGGGACCAGCTCATGGAGCTCAAGCTGTTCCGGGTGGTGCAGGACATGCTGGAGCTGCGGGAGGGGTCCCTCGCCCGGGAGGAGCTCATCCGCGAGATCGCCAGCCGCCTGCCCATGGAGGATCCCGAACTCACCTTCGAGACCATCGTGGCCTGGGGGCGGTTCGGGGAACTCTTCGCCTACCGCAAGGAGCCCGGGGTCCTCACGTTCGAATAGCCAGGGCGTCCGCCACGGCCCGGCCCAGGGCCCCGGCGTCCACGGGCTTGAAGAGCACCTCGGCCACGCCCAGGTTCTTCAGGCGCGCCACCACCTCCTCGTCGTGGTGGGCCGTGAGGACGAGGGTGCCCATGGCCTGGAGTTCGGCGTCGTCGCCCACCACCTTCGCCAGGCTCGTGCCGGGGCAGTTGGGCATGAGGAAGTCCATGACCAGCAGGTCGGGCTTGAGCTCCCGGAGGACCTTGACCACGTCGAAAATGCTTGTGGGCTCCACCACCTCAACCTCGTGGCCGAGCTTTTCCAGGCACTTGGCGGTGAAGGTACGGGCCAGCCGGCTGTCGTCGACGATCACGATCCTGGCCATTCCGCCCCCTCTTCACCTCCTCCAATGTAGCGCACTTCCTATAATCGATTTAAAGGTGGCCCCATGAACCGGCTGTTCTCCCCCCTCTCCCTGCGCGGCGTCATCCTTCCCAACCGCATCGCGGTCTCGCCCATGTGCCAGTACAGCGCCGTGGACGGCTTGGCCAACGACTGGCACCTGGTGCACCTGGGCGGGCTGGCCCAGGGCGGGGCCGGGCTCGTGCTCTCCGAGGCCACGTCCGTGACGCCCGAGGGGCGCATCAGCGCCGAGGATCTGGGCCTCTGGGACGACGCCCAGATCGGGCCGCTCGCCCGCATCACGGCCTTCATCCGGTCCCAGGGCGCGGTGCCGGGCGTCCAGCTGGCCCACGCGGGCCGCAAGGCCGGGTCGGGCGCGCCCTGGAAGGGAGGCAACGTCCCTCCGGCCACCTGGCCATCGGTGGCGCCCAGCGCCCTGCCCTTCGACGAGGGCTGGCCGGCGCCGGCGGCCCTGGACGGGGCCGGGCTGAAGCGGGTGGTCTCGGCGTTCGCGTCGGCCGCGGCGAGGGCCCTGGAGGCCGGGTTCCAGGTGGCCGAGATCCACGCCGCCCACGGGTACCTGCTCCACCAGTTCCTGTCGCCCCTGGCCAACCATCGCGGGGACGCCTACGGCGGCTCCCTGGAGAAC
>DBMS01000245.1 GCA_002297665.1 Holophagaceae bacterium UBA692
GGGCCGGGACCGCTCAACGGGCCGCAACGCGCCGCGCACCCTGGACCTGGACCTGATCCAGGCCGAAGGCGCCCGGGGCCGCTGGGCGTGGCCGGCGCCGCCCGGGCTCGAGGGGCTGGGCGCGGAACTGGTGCTCGAACTGCCGCACCCCCGGGCCAAGGCCCGGCCCTTCGTGGTGGAGCCGGCCCGGGCGCTGGGGGTGGAGGTCTGAGGGGGTTGACGGGTGCCACGGTGTATATACACTGTGGGCGTGGACGTGCGATTCTCCCGATTCGGTCAGGTCTTTGAGTGGGATTCCGGCAAGGCTCTTCGGAACCTGGGAAAGCACGGCGTCTCCTTCGAAAGCGCCTGCGAAGTCTTCTTCGATCCTTTTTTTCGACTCCTGGACGCCAGCGACCGGGGCGAAGCCAGGGACGCGGTTCTGGGATATGCCGAGGAAGGGGCTTTGCTCTTCGTGGTTCACATGGTTCGTGCCGGTGAAATCATCCGCGTCATCTCCGCCCGCCCGGCGACTCCCTCAGAAAGGAGGGTCTACGAAAATGAATGAAAAGGTTCTTAAACGCCTCCGGAACGACCGCCCCATGGTCAGCATTTCCATCCGGTTTCCGGAGGATGTCCTTGAGGACCTGAAAGCGGTGGCGCCGGCCCTGGGATTCTCGGGGTATCAGCCGCTCATTCGAGCCTACATCGGCCAGGGCCTGCGTAAGGATCTCGCCCGCCTGGAGAAGGACCCCGTGGCCCGGTTGGTCCAAAGCTTACGCCAGCAGGGGGTCGCCGAGGAGATCATCGTCGAGTCCATCCGGGCTGCCCGGATGGCCCAGGCGTATCCTCCCGGCGATTCCCTGGCCCTGGGGCGCGTCTGCGAGCCGCTTCAGTAGCGCTTTTCCACCACGCCCCAGTCGATGAGGGGCCGGATGGCGTCCACGTACTTCGCCCGCGCGGTGGCGCCGTAGTCCTTCACGTAGGCGTGCTCCCACACGTCCACCACCAGGATGGGCACCGTCCCCACGGGAAAGGCGTTCTCGTGGTCCTGGATCCACGCGTTCATGAGCCGGCCCGTGTGCGGGTCCTTCACCAGGGCGCCCCAGCCGATGCCGGTCATGGTGCAGGTGGCCTTGAAGGCGGCCCACCACGCGTCGAAGGTGCCCCATCCGGCCTGGATGGCCTTCTGCAGGGCGTGGCCGGGCCCGGGGCCGGCGGCCTTCTCGCGCAGGGCCTCGAAGTAGAGCTCGTGCAGGCGCATGCCGCTGAATTCGAAGCCCAGGCGCCTGCGGGATTCCTGCACGGCGGTGGTGGCGCGGCCCTCGGCCTCGGCGGCCTGGAGGTCCTTGAGCAGGGCGTTGGTGCGGTTCACGTAGCCCTTGTACAGGGCCAGGTGTTCGCCCAGCATCTCCTTGGAGAGGCCCGGAAGGCCCGTCTCCAGGGCGAAGGGCCGGGGCTTGTAGTCGGCGCGGGGGTCGGAGGTCGCGGGCTGCGCCGCGTCCAGGTGGGGGGCCAAGCCCAGGGCGAGGGTCCCCGCGGCGAGGGTTCCCAGCAGTTCTCTACGTTCCATGGTGCCTCCTTGGGGCAGGAAACACTATATCCGACTCATCCGGTCGTGAAAGCTATTTTCCTAGCATCTGCCAGCCCAGGCGAAGGATCAGGGCCGAGACCACGGCGATGAACACGCCCCGCACCAGGCCGCTGCCCTTGCTGAGGGCGGTGCGGGCGCCCAGGTACCCGCCCAGGCCGTTGCCCACGGCCATGGTGACGCCCACCACCGGCATCCAGCTGCCCTGGCTCACGAACAGAGCGAGGCTGGCCACGTTGGAGGCCCAGTTGGCGCTCTTGGCCAGGGCCGAGGACCGCAGGAAATCGAAGCCCAGCACCGCCACGAACAGGAAGATGAGGATGGATCCCGTGCCCGGGCCGAAGAACCCGTCGTAGGCGCCCAGGATGAAGGCGATGAGGGCGGCCAAGCCGCGCTGGTGGTTCACGCCGTACTTGGGCGCGTGGACCTTGCCCAGGTCGGGCCGGAACACCGTGAAGGCCAGCATGACCACCATCAGCCCCACCATCACGGGCCGGAACCACGCGTCGCCCTTGCCCTGGAGCAGGTAGGCCAGCCGCACGCCCAGGGCCGCCCCGGCCATGGAGCAGACCACGGGGCCGGCCATGGACCGGAGGGTGAGGACCTTGGCCCGCAGGAACTGGCCCGTGGCGAAGGTGGCGCCGGCGGAGGCCACCACCTTGTTGGTGCCCAGGACGGTGGTGAGCGGCGTTCCCGCGGGAAGCCCCAGGAGCAGCGCGGGGATGGTGATGAGCCCGCCGCCGCCCACGATGGCGTCCACGAAGCCCGCCAGGAGCGCCGCGAGCACCAGCAGCGCGAGGGTCGCCGGAGGGACCATCAGATGTGCATGATCTCGGCGTCCTTGTGCTTGATGATGTCCTCGACGTCCTTGATGGACTCGTCGGTGATCCTCTGGATGTCGGCCAGGGCCTTCTTGGCGGCGTCCTCGCCCAGGGGCGCGGTCTTGTCCTTCTCCAGCTTCTTGACGTCCTCGTTGGCGTCGCGGCGAACGTTGCGGATGGCGGTCTTGATCTCCTCGCCCATGCGGCTCACGACCTTGACCAGGTCCCTGCGGCGCTCCTCGTTCAGGGGCGGGATGGGCAGGCGGATCACGACGCCGTCGTTGGCGGGGTTGAGGCCCAGCTCGGACTTGAGGATGGCGTGCTCGATGGCCTTGATGGCGGACTTGTCGAAGGGGGTGATGACGAGCATGGAGGCCTCGGGGACGCTCACGCCCGCGATCTGGTTCAGGGGCATGGTGGCGCCGTAATACTCCACGTGCAGCGTGTCCAGGATGCCCGCGTTGGCGCGGCCCGTGCGGACGGTGGCCATCTCCTTCTTGAGGGTCTCCAGGGAGGTCTTCATGCGCTTCCTGGTTTCGGCCAGAATCGTTTCAACGGTCGCTGTCATCGGATACTCCATCAAAGGCGCACTGTCTTTTCTATCGGGAATCCCCCCGAATTGCCAGCGGATCACCCCAGGCAGGTGCTGCAGCGGGCACCTTTCTGCAGGTTCTCGATGATCCCGGGGACGTGGGAGAGGTCGGGGACCTCCACCAGCTCGGCCTCGGGGTCGACCTCGGGCCTGGGATGGCCGGCGCGGTTGACCCAGATGGCGGTCCAACCGGCCTCCAGGGCCCCGGTGACGTCGTCCCGCCAGCTGTCGCCCACCATGGCGATCTCGCCGGGGAAGAGTCCCAGGCGCCTTTCCATGATCCGGAAGGCGTCGGGCTCGGGCTTGAGGTGGCCCGTGAGGGCGCTGAGGCAGCGGGTGGGCAGGGCCCGCTCCAGGCCCAGGCGGTCCAGGAACTCCATGTCGAAGCTCTGGGTGTTGGAAAGCAGGCCCACCCGCGCCAGCTTGCGGGTGCGCGCCACGGCGTCCATGGCCTCCGGGAAGCACGCGGCGTCGTCGGCGGCGGTCTGGAAGACTTCGGCCATGGCCAGGATCTGGGTGCCGGAAAGGGAGAGCCGGTCCATCCAGCCCGCGATGAAGGTGCGGGCGTCGGGGTGGGGCCGGTCCATGGCCTCGCGGCGGAGGGCGGGATAGAGGGCGCGCTGGTCGTCGTCCAGAAGGCGCTGGAGGTGGCGGAAGGGGTCGCCGTGCTGGCTGTGCACCAGGGTGTTCCAGAGGTCGAAGACGACGGCCCGGATCATGGGGCCCCTCCGAAGGCGCGGCGGGACTTGACGGGAAGCTGGATGGGGAACCCGTAGGCCTCGGTCTTCAGGGCGCCCTCCAGGAGCCAGGCGCCGGAACCCCCCTGGGCCGCGGCCTGGATGGCCACCCAGTTGTCCCGCAGGTCCCCGTAGGAGAAGGAGACCTCCACGTCCATGCTGCCCGAGCCCCGGGGCGCGAGCTCGATGGGCCTGGCCAGCTCCATGCGCCCGATGGCGTGGGTGGCGCCGCGGGTCTCCAGCCTAAGGTCCCCGGTGAAGGCCGAAACGTGGAAGGGCACGCCGGAGGGGTTGTCCACGCCCACCACGACGCGGAAGGCCATGCGCGAGCGGTCCAGGGGCAGGGCCAGGTGGACCCGGGGCTCGACCCGGTCCAGGTGGAAGCGCAGGCCGCGGGCGGCCTCCCGGTAGTCCCTGACGGGAGCGCAGGCGGTGGCGAGGACCAGGACCGGAAGGACCAGGCGGGCCGGGCGCATCAGGCCCCCCGGTAGATCACGCTGTTGTCGAGGGTCTCGAAGACCTCGACCTGGCAGAGCAGGGGCAGGGACGGCTTGAGCTCGTCCCAGATCCACACCGAGATGTTCTCCGCCGTGGACAAAGGGATGAGGTCGTTGAGGAAGCGGTGGTCCAGGCGCTGGATGACCTTCTCCACGACCACCTTGGACAGGTCGTCGAAGTCGATGATCATGCCCGTCTCCGGGTTCACGGAGCCCTCCAGGGACACGAAGAGCTTGTAGCTGTGCCCATGCAGGTTGCGGCACTTGCCGGGGTGGTTGTGGATGAAGTGGGCGGCCTCGAAGCCGTATTCCTTGCGCAGGATCATGAATCTCGCCTTAAAACCCCATTATCGCACAGGGGGCGGCAGGGGAATGCGGACCCGGACCCGGGTCCCGGCCCCGGGCGCGGAATCCAGCTCCACCTTGCCGCCCAGCATCCCGGTCAGGCGCTGGACCAGGGTCAGGCCGAGCCCGGTTCCGCCGTACTTGCGGGTGGTGCTGGAATCGGCCTGGACGAACTCGCTGAAGACCCGCCTCTGCTCCTCGGCGGTCATGCCGATGCCCGTGTCCTCCACGGCGAACACCGCCCAGCCCGGCTCGGTGGAGGCCCGGAGCACCACCTTCCCGTTCTCGGTGAACTTGGCGGCGTTGCCCAGGAGGTTGGCCAGGATCTGCTGGAGCCTCGTGGAATCGGTGGCCAGGACCTCCGGGGCGCTCCCGCCGTCCACCTCGAACACGTTCCCGTTGCGCTCGACCACCGGCCGCAGGGCGGAATCCAGGCCCGCCAGGAAGGGCGCCACCGCCAGGTCCTGGATTTCCAGCTGCATGTGGCCGGCCTCGATCTTGGAGATGTCGAGGATGTCGTCGATGAGGTTGAGCAGCGAGCTTCCCGCCTGGCGGATCCGGCCGGCGTCCCTCAGGGTGGAGTGCAGCCCCCGCTCCTTGGCCTCCTCCTGGAGGAGTTCCGAGTAGAGGAGGATGGCGTTGAGCGGCGTGCGCAGCTCGTGGCTCATGTTGGCCAGGAAGGCGCTCTTGGCCTTTGAGGCCTCCTGCAGGGCGCGGGTCTGGCGGGCCACCTCCTCCTGCAGTTGGCGGTTCCGGGCCCGGAGCGACACGCTGCGCAGCCAGAAGAGGAGCCAGATGCCGCCCCCCAGCGCCAGCAGCCCCAGGGACCGGGCCCAGGGCGTCTCCCACCAGGCCGGAACGACCGTGAAGTTCACCGCCAGGACGGGGCCCTCGATGCCGTTGTCGGGGAGGACGCCCCGCAGTTCCAGGGTGTGGCTTCCCGCGGCCAGGCCCGCGTAGCGGAGATGGCCTTCCTCCTGGCGGATCCAGCCCGGGTCCACCCCCAGCAGCCGGGCCTCGTGCCAGATCTTTCCCGGGGCCTGGTAGGTGGGGATCATGAACTTGAGCTCGAGCATGTTGGAGTTCCGGGCCAGCCTCGGTTCCGAAAGCGGAAGGTCCAGCTCCCTGGGGCCGGACCAGGCCTGGATGACGATGGGCTCCTTGAGCACCGGGCGGATCTCCATCTGGCTGGAATCGTAGGAGGCCAGCCCCGAGGTGGTGCCCACCCAGACCCGTCCGCGCTCGGCCAGCATCGCCCACTCGTTGCACTCCGGGCTCACCAGGCGATCCTCCATGCCGATCATCCGGAAGACGGAGGCGTCGCCCGGGGCGAGCTCGCCCAGGCCCTTGTTGGTGCCCACCCACACGCGGCCTTCGGGATCCATGCCCACCGAGAAGATGGACATGAGCGGGTCGCTGGCCAGGCCCTGCACGGGGACGATGCGCCGCCGCCCGGAGGTTTCCCCCAGGAGCCGGTGGAGCGTGACCACGGAGCGGTTCTGGTAGGGGTTCCGGTAGGACACGACGAACGCGCCGCCGGGCCCGAAGGCCACGGCGCCGGGCGTGTCGGGAAGGAGGCCGGGCACCGGGCGCCAGGCCCCGCGGCGGAACATGGAGGCGGAGCCGTCGTGGAGCACCATCATCCCCCCGCCGGGCACCGCGGCCAGGCCCAGCACCTCGCTGGGGTCGCGGCCCCCGATGCGCACCCGGGTCCAGGTCCAGCCCTCGGCGGTGCGCGTCCCCCGGGCCACGCCCTTGAACCGGTCCGCCACCCAGGGCGTGCCGTCCTCGTCGACGGCCAGGCCCGCGGTGATCCGCCCCCGGGGCAGCACGTCCACGGTGTGGGGCCGGGACGCCATCGTGGACGGGTCCAGCTCGTGGACCAGCCCCCCGGGACTGCCGGCGGCCCAGAGGTGGCCGTCGGGCGCCGCGGCCAGGGACAGGAACCGTCCCGGAAGGACCTGCCGGAAGCCGGTCGGGGTGGCCACGCAGAGGCCCTTGTCGGTGCCCACCCACAGGCGCCCCGACCGGTCCCGGAGGGGCTGCCAGGCCAGGTTCGCGGCCAGGCCCTCGTGCCTGTCGTAGCCCGCCCACCGGCTGCGGCCCAGGTTGCGCTGCACGCCGTGGTCGGTGCGGATCCAGATGCCGCTCTCCCGGTCCACCATGCCGCCCTTGGCGTCGTCCCCGGCGCGGCCGTACCGCTCCCGGGCGTCGCCCTTCATGCGCCACAGCCCGTCGGCGTCGTCGAACCACACCCAGCCCAGGGCGTCCCGCTCGGGCCGCGAGCTGAAGCTGAAGCCCCCGGTGGGGCCGGTGCGAACCTTGCGCCAGGCGCCGTCCTCCCCGCGCTGCCACATGGCGCGGCTGGTGCGAAGCCAGATGCAGCCGAGGCCGTCCCTTGAATGATTGAGGAGCTCCTCGCCGGGGCCGGTGGGAGGTCCCGGGACGAGCACCCAGGCCCCTTTCCGCCACTCGAGGATGTGCCGGGCGGTAATGACCATCGGCACGGGATCCGCGGGGTCGGCGTACAGGTGCACCGGACGCTCCGGGACGGGCAGGACCGGGGCCTTCACGAACCGCATGGACCCGTCCTCGACATAGAGGGCTTCGGTGGAAAGGACCCACAGGTGGCCCAGGGCGTCCCGGCCCAGCTTGCGGTAGAACCCGCGGGGAAGGCCGTCGGCCTCCCCCAGGAGCCGGGAGCGGCGGTTCCGGATGCGGGCCACGCCGCCGTCCGTGGCCACCCAAAGGGACCCGTCCGGGTCCCCGAAGAGGTCGGTGAGCACCGGCGAAGGCAGCTGGCCCACGTAGGGCGCGAACTGCCGGCCCTCGAAGGAGGTGAGCCCGGCCTCGGTGCCCGCCCAGATCTGCCCGTCGGCCGTGAGCGCCATGGCGGTGACCACCTCGCTCAGGAGGCCGTCCTCCTTGCCGTAGTGCCGCGTGGGCGGGCGGCCCGGGCCCTGCCCCCAGAGGGCCGTGGCCAGGAGGAACGCTGCGGCGAGCCTGGGGTAGGGGGACATCGGCTGGATCCGGGCGGGGGTTTCGACCATGATAGGCGCGGTAACCTAGAAAGTCCTTCTCGAGACGAGGGCGTTGGCCAGGAACAGCCCGAGCATGAGGGCCAGGGTGACCGACAGCGCCCGGGTTCCCGCCTCAAGCCCCTCCAGGGTCTGGCCGTGCATCATCATGGTGATGCCCCGCACCCCCAGGCTTCCGGGCAGGATCAGCATGATCGAGGGCAGCAGGAGCACCGCGCCGGGGCGCCGGGTGCGCCGGGCGTACTGGTTGCATGCGGCGCCCAGGGCCAGGGCCGCGA
>DBMS01000207.1:0-1372 GCA_002297665.1 Holophagaceae bacterium UBA692
CAGGGCCTCCAGCAGGGCCCTGGGGTCGAGGGCGGTGTCCAGGAGGGCCACGGTGTTGAGGTAGTCGGGGCCCTTGCCGGACTCGTCGGGGGTTTCGGTCCAGAGGGGCGAGGGGGTCACCTCGCCCAGCTCGGCCAGCAGGGCCAGGCCGGCCCCGAGGTTGGCCCGGCGGTCGCCGAGGTTGGAGCCCAGGGCCACCAGCGCGCGCACCGCTAGCCCTCGATCAGGTGGGGCACGAACGAGCTGCCGTTGTCGGTTATGGGGCCCCTGGCCTCCCGGATGCCCATGCCCGCGGGCTCGCCGTCCACGATCCAGGCGCCCAGCACGGGCTGGTACCCCGCGAAATCGGGGATGGCGGCCAGCGCCTGGTAGACGCTTCCCTCCGCGCCGTAGCAGTCCTGGGTCTTGCCGGTGAACACCCGGCCCCCGGCGTGGATCTCCACGTTGGAGCCTTCGCGCGCGAGGATGGGCTTTCTCACGTAGTTCGCCAGGTCCCTGGGGCCGTCCAGGTACGACGGCAGCAGGTAGGGGCTGCCCGGGAACAGTTCCCACAGGATGGCCAGCAGGGCCTTGTTGGACAGGAGCATCTTCCAGGCGGGCTCCAGGAACGCGCAGGGCCGGGGCTGGCGCGCCAGCTGGGGCCCGAAGGCGTCCTTGACCATGAATTCCCAGGGGTAGAGCTTGAAGGCGCATCGCACGGGGCGCTCGTCCAGGTCGCAGAAGCCGCCCTTTGCCTCGTCCCAGCCCAGGTCCTCCANNGCGGTGTCGCGCAGGTAGGCCACGGTCTGCTGGTCCTCCAGGGTGTCCTGGTGGAGGAAGTAGAGGGTGCCCGCGGGCAGGAAGTCCTGGGCGCGCTTCCAGGCCGCCACGAGGCGCTCGTGGAGGGAATTGAACTGGTCCCTGCCCGGGAACCGCTCCTCCAGCCAGTACCACTGGGCCACGGCGGCCTCCACCAGGGAGGTGGGGGTGTCGGCGTTGTATTCCAGGAGCCTGGGGAAGCCCTGGCCGTCGTAGGCCAGGTCGAAGCGCCCGTAGAGGCCCACCTCGTCCCGGTCCCAGCTCTCCCGGATGACGGGTTCCATCCAGGGGGGGATGCCGTACTCCCGGAACCGGCCCCTTTCGAGGACGTGCTCGACGGCCTTCAGGCACATGGCCTGGAGCTCGGCCGCGGCGCGCTCGATTCGCTCGATCTCGGCGGGGCCGAAGGCGTAGTACGCGTCCTCGCGCCAGTAGGGGCTGCCGTCGTCGTGGGTGTGGAAGGGAACGCCCGCGGCCTCCAGCCTGGCCTGCCAGCCGGAGCGCGGGGTGATGGAAAGTCGCTGCACGTCAGCCTCCCGATCCGGATGCGTGGCCCGAGAAGCCGAAGCCGCCC
>DBMS01000207.1:1419-3737 GCA_002297665.1 Holophagaceae bacterium UBA692
CCCGCGCCGCTCGCCAGGGGCGGGCGCCAGGCCGAGCCCCCCAGGAAGACCATGGACCGGCCTCCGGTGGGGGCCGCCGCGGGCGCGAAGCGCGAGGCGTCCTCCGGCGCGATGGGGCGGCCCGGGTCGTGGAAGCGGTATCCGGGGGCCATGGGCGCGGCCATGCCGCCGCGGTAGCCGTAGGCCAGGGGCCGGTGGAAGAGGAAGTGCCAGAGGAGGTAGTCGTCCAGCCAGGAGCGGTGGCCCCAGGAGGCCTGGTAGCGGTTGTCCCGGTCCTGGTCGCGGATGCGGTCCACCTCCTCGGCGAACCCGTGGCGCTGGGCCAGGGCGCGCATCCTCTCGGCGCTGGCGTAGTCCACCACCCACAGGAGCCTGCCGTTCTCCCGGGGCGGGTCGTCCTCGCCCCAGTCCACGTCCCGCAGGCGCTCGGCGGTGAGCTGGGCCACGTAGGAATTGCCCTTGAGGGGATCGTGGACGCTCACGCCCACCAGGAACAGGTTCGGGGTGAGGGGGGTGTAGGTGGAGCCCTCCGTCTGCAGTTCCGGATGGTGCCCGTCCATGAAGGCCTTCACGGCGGCGTCCACCTGCGCCTGCACCTCGGGAGTGGGCGCGGCGATCTCGGCCTCGCGGCGCTGCCCGGCCTCCCAGGCCTCGTTCTTCCGGGCCGCCTCGGCCCGGGCTTCCCGCCGGGCCTGGGTGTCGCAGGCCAGGGTCCCGGCCGTGGCGGCCAGGATCAGGACGAGGGGAGGGGCGGCGCCGCGGTACCTCACGGGCGTTGCCCGTGCTCGGCCTTCACCAGGGTCCGGATGCCGCCGCGGATGAGGAAGTCGCCCTCCACCTGGAGCCACTGGGGCGCCAGCGCCGCCACCAGGTCGTCCAGGATCTGGTTGGTGACCGCTTCGTGGAACGCGCCGCGGTCGCGGTAGCTCCAGAGGTAGAGCTTGAGGGACTTGGACTCCACGCAGAGCTGGTCGGGAACGTAGGTGATGCGCAGGCGCGCGAAGTCGGGCTGGCCCGTCATGGGGCACAGGCAGGTGAACTCGTCGGTCTCGAAGCGGATCTCGAAGGCCCGGCCCGGACGGGGGCTCAGGAAGGTGTCGAGGGTGGTGGAGGGCTCGGTGACGCGGCGCTTGGGAAGGGTCTTGAGGGTGGGCTTGGGCAACGGGTGGGTCCTCAGGGTCGCAGGTGGTCGGGGATGGTGGCGTAGGGGATGGGGTCGGCGACGCCGGCCTCCTTGAAGCCCCGCAGCCGGAGAAGGCAGGAATCGCAGGCGCCGCAGGCGGCGTCGTCGGCCTGGTAGCAGCTCCAGGTGAGGTGGAGGGGGGCGCCCAGCTTCAGGCCCAGCGCCACGATCTGCGCCTTGCGCAGGTGGATGAGCGGGGCGTGGAAGGCGATGCGGGTGCCGGGCTTCGTGCCCAGGCCGGCCGCGGTCTCGAAGGCGCGGAGGAAGGCCTCGCGGCAGTCGGGGTACCCGCTGGAGTCCTCCTCCACGAAACCCACGTGGATGGCGCCGGCGCCGATCGTCTCGGCCCAGCTCACGGCGGTGGCCAGGAGGTGCGCGTTGCGGAAGGGCACGTAGCTCACGGGCACCCCTTCGCGCTCCAGGTCGCCCCCGGGGAGCGGGATGGACGGGTCGGTGAGGGCCGAGCCGCCGATGGCCCGCAGCCCCGCGAAGGGCACCACCAGGCGCCGGGGGGCGCCGTAGAAGTCGGCGATGGCCTCGAAGGCCCTGCGCTCCCGGGCCTCCGTGAGCTGCCCGTAGTCGGCGTGGAGCAGGGCCAGGTCGAAGCCCTCGGCCCGGGCCGCGGCGGCCGCCACGCAGGAGTCCAGTCCCCCCGAAAGGGACACGACGGAGATGGGGGCAGGGGTCATGGCGGTTCCTTGAACCTACTAAGATACCCGGGCCAGCTCCTTCCGGGTCCTCCGGATCAGGTCCTCCTTCACCGGGACCAGCCAGCGGAAGCGGGGGTGGTGCTGGGCGGCGTGCAGGAACCGTTCGGCCCGGGCCAGTTCGGGGCCGGCGTCCTTCCCCGCGGCCTTGAGGGCGCGGGCCCGGCCCAGGATCACGTGCACCTTGCCGCTGATGGCCCGGGGATTGCCGGGGCGGATGACGAGCACCGTGTCCAGCAGGCTTTCGGCCTCCCGCCACACCCCNNCAGGGCCTCGCGGGCGCCCAGGCCGGGCTGCTCCAGCCAGCGCAGCCGCCAGTCCGCCCCCGCCAGCCACCCGGTGATGTCGCTGGGGGCCATGCCCTGGGCCGCCCGGGCCGCGGCATCGGCCTGCCGGTAGAAGGCCAGGGCCGCCGCGGGCTCCCCGGC
>DBMS01000049.1 GCA_002297665.1 Holophagaceae bacterium UBA692
CCAGCCGGTGCCGGCGCCCCCCGCGGCGCCTCCGATCCAACCCCCGATCCAGCCCCCGCCCGAAGCTCCGGCGGCGGATCCGGCCAAGGCCGAGCCGTCCCCGGCCGAGCCCGCGCCCCCGGCCAGGGGCGGGACCTACGCCACCCTGGACCAGGCCGACCGGGCCCTGGACACGGATCCCAAGGGCGCCCTGGCCTTCCTGGACGCGCTGGTGAAGCGGGAACCCGAGAACGAGCGCGCCGTCGCCCTGCGCATCGCGGCGCTCTACGAGGCCGCCGACTACCGGGGCTGCTCCCTGGCCATCCGCGAGTCCCGGCAGGCCGGACACGTCCTCTGGCCCATGGCGCTCAAGCATCCCCGCCTGCGAAAGGCGCTGGAGCAGGAGAAGACCACCCCCCACCTATCCAGGCGCAAGGAGGCTCAGTAGTCCCACTGGGCCTCCCGCACCAGCCAGGTCCCGTCCCGCAGCTCCCAGCGCAGGATGAGGCCCCTTCGCGCCCGGTCCCCGGGAAGCAGCTCGCCCCCCACCCGGCCCGTGAGGACCAGCTGCAGGGACTGCACGGCCCGCGTGCCCTGCACCTCCACCTTCTGGGAAAGCACGGTGACCCCCACCTTTTCCCGGCCCAGCACCCCGGCCAGCAGGAGCCGCGCCCCGGCCCGGTCCATGCCCTCGGGCCCCGCGAACCTCGGCGAGAGCACCGCGGCCGCCCCGGCGGCGTCTCCGGCCTCCACGGCGCTCCGGGCACCCTCGAAGGCCTTGCGGATCCGGCCCTCGGGCCCCTCCCGGGAACAGGCCGCCAGGAGCGCCAGGAGGAAAGCCCCCAGGGCCCTCACGCCAGCTCCTGGAAAAGCGTCACGTAGCTTCGCGGCTCCACCTGGGCCTCCTCCAGGCCCAGCGGCCCCATGGCCTCGCGAATGGCTTCGGGGGCTCCCTCCAGCTCCAGGTAGCACCCGAAGGGCGTCTCGTCCAGGCAGGCCTCCAGCGGCCCCCGGCGCCACACCGAGCGGCTCTTGCGCATCTCGAAGACGGGGCTGAAGCCCAGCTGGGCCAGGATCCCCTCCATGGCCAGGGGGTCGGCCACCGCCGTCTCCAGTTCCGGGCGGATCTTCAGCAGCGGGTCCGGGACCCTCGCCCCCTTCCACGTGAGCGCGGCCCGCCCGCCGTAGCGGCGAAGGCGGAGCGCGCCGCCCTTCGCGCGCAGCTCCCCGTCGCGGTCCCACAGGACGCTCACCTCCCCGTCCTGGGCGTGGACCGGGGCGAACCCGCAGGCCTCCAGGCGCAACCGCGAGAGCTCCAGGGAGGGGATGCGGAACTTCATCTCGATTTCAACGTGCTCGGCATGTTTCATGGCGGGCCATCCACAAATGATTGCATCATGTGCAAGGAGGTTTGACCTAGCGGTGATCCCGAAACGGTACCTATTCGCCAGCATGTTCATCGCTGCGATGCTCATGCTGCTGGCCATCGTACAGGCTCCGCGCACCACGCGCGAGGGCGGCGCCGTGGTGGCGGCCGAGGCGGTGGAGCAGACCCTGGACACCTTCGAGACCCTCGCCGAATGCCGCCTCCGGGAGGGCTGGACCCCGCGCTTCCAGGGCGCCCAGGACCCCGACCAGGAACAGCCCTGGCCTTACGGCGGCGGGTTCGGGACGCCCTGGGAGCCCGCCTCGGCCTACCTGGCCGACCAGGGCCTCGCCCTCAACGGCCCCGGCGGCCACAGCGAGGTGACGCTCTGGCGCGGCCTGGAATGGCGCCACTACCGCTTCGACGCCCCCATCGCCAGCGCGCGCCTGGACCCCGCCAAGGGCACGCGGCTCCTGGTGACCCTCACCCTGGGCCAGGGCCGCTTCGAGACCCGCCTGATGGAGATCCCCGAAGGCCGGGTGCTGTGGGCCACCGAAAGCGGCCCCTGGAGCCGTTTCAGCTGGGACGGCCGCGCCGTGCTCCTGGGCCTGCGCCCCCCGCAGCCGGAGGCCGCGCTGCTGCTGGCCTCGCTTCCCGCCGAAGCCGAGCGTCCCGCGGGCACCCTGGCCCCCTGGGACGAGAAGGCCCTTCCCCCGCCGCCCCGGGGCTGGGCGACCCGTGCGGAGCAGCTCTGGGACGACGGCCAGGACCTGCCCGGCGCGCGGCTCCTCACGCCCTGGCAGCCCGGATCCCGCCTGTGGTTCCCCGCCTGGGACCGCCTCTGGGTTTCCGGGGGCGGGCAGTGGACCCTCTGGACCCTCGCGGACGGCGTCTGGCGCCGGGAGGCCGCCGGCGCGGGCCAGCTCCAGGCCCACCCCCCCCTGCGCATGGCCCTGGAAGCCCCCGGCCGCAAGGGCGAGCCCGCCCCGCGCAAGACCTCCCCCCTCGACCGCGCCGACTGGACCGACGTGCCCGCGGACACCCCGCCCTGGCCGGACTACGATCCCGCCTGGACCTGGTGGCGGGAGGACCTGGCCGCCACCACCTGGGACCTGCGCTGGGGCAAGGACGCAGCATCGCTCCTGCCGGAACGCCAGCGCCAGGCCCTGCTTCGCGCCTACCGCCCGGAGTGGATGACGGCCAAGGGCCTGCGGGCCTCGGTCAAGGGCTGGATCCCCGACGGCCCCGAGATCGCCCTGCGGGAATCCACCGGATCCGCCTGGGTCTGGGTCGGCGAGCGGGCCCTGCTGGTGCGCCTCCAGCCCACGTCGAGACTGAAGTCCGTGAAGACCGCATTGAAACGTTAGATACCATGTTCCATGGTCTCTGTTAGTGTAAGCGCAGCCACCTCCCCGCAATCCGGCATCCCGAGGTTCCCCATGCCCCGTCTTCTCCTCGTGGACGACAACCAGCGAATCCACCAGATCGTCGAGACGCTCCTGACCGCCACGGACATCGAGCTGACCTGCGCCTCCTCGGGGGCCGAGGCCCTGGACCTGCTGGGCACGGGCGCCGCCTTCGACGTGGCCCTCCTCGACACGACCATGCAGGGCATGGACGGCTGGGAGCTCCTGGACCGCCTGCGCAAGTACGGCGCCACCGCCGCCATGCCCATCGCCATGATGGCCGGCGTGCTGGACGTGGTGGACCCCGAAACCGTGCGCAAGGCCCCCATCCAGGGCTTCCTGAAAAAGCCCGTGGAGCTCCGCGACCTCGCCGACCGGGTCCGGACCCTCCTGGCCACCCCCGTGGAGCCTCCCCCGCCCGAACCGGCCCCCGAGGCCACCACCGGGACCTTCGAGACCCTTCCCTACCTCAAGCTCTCCGACCACCCCCTGCCCGAGGCCGACCTGCTCCTGCTGGAACCCTCCGACCTCTTCGTGGAGGACGCCCCCTCCCCCGAAGCGCCCATGGAGTCCCTGGAGCTGGAGGAACTGGACCTGGAGAGCCTCAAGGGCCTGGGCGCCCCCCCGGAAGCCCCGGCGGCCCCGGAACCGGTCATCCTGGACGCCGGCGAGGTCCCCGAGCTGGCCCCGGAGGACGCCTACGCCAGCGGCATCCTCGAACTGGGCGTGATCACCGACGAACTGCCCGACCTGGGGCCCACCGCGGAACAGGCCGAGCCCGCCCCCCTTCCGGAACCCGTCCCTTCCCCCGCGCCCGAGCTGCCTTCGGACTGGGCCGACGAAAGCGAGTCGCTCCTGGCCTTCGCCCACAAGCCCGCCCGAACCGGGGACGACCTGGCCGCCGCGGCCATGGAAGCCCACAGCGACTTCGACCCCGACAGCTTCCTGGACGCGGACCCGGGCCCCTCCCCCACCCCCGCCTTCCTGCCGGAAGTCCCCGAGTACGTGACCCCCGAGCGCCTCACCCAGGTGTCGGAAGTGTCGGAGGCCGACGTGCTGGGCGACATCGGCGACGTGCCGGACCTGGAGGACCTCGCCGTCCTGGACGACGCGCCCCCGGCCGCGGACAAGGCGACCGTTCCCCCCTGGGCCACCACCGTCAGCCTCCTGGACCGGGTGGAGCCGACCGAGGTTGAGCCCGAGCCTGTCCCCGCCCCCGAAGCCATCCAGGAGGCCCTTTCCGAAGCCGTTCCTGAAGCCGTCGCCGAGGCCGTTCCCCAAGCCGTCCCGGTGCCCGCAGCTCCCGAGCCGCTGGCCGCGGGCGCCG
This sequence comes from Holophagaceae bacterium UBA692, assembly GCA_002297665.1. Lineage (GTDB taxonomy): Bacteria > Acidobacteriota > Holophagae > Holophagales > Holophagaceae > Mesoterricola. Next base: position 4,079 of record DBMS01000049.1, read on the forward strand.
CCGATCCCCTCGCGGCCCTGCTGGCGGACCCGGTCCTCATGGACCGCCTGACCAAGGCCGTGGTCGCCCGGCTGGGAGACCAGGCCCTCCGGGAAATCGCATGGGAGGTCATGCCCGAGCTGGCGGACCGGCTCCACCGGGGCTGACGCGATGATCACCGGCTACAACACCGACGTCCGCCACGGCAACCGCGTCTTCCATGTCCAGACCGAGGACAAGGGCCTGGCCAACCCCAAGATCGAGACCCTCATCTACGTGGGCGGCGAGATCCTGGACAGCTACCGGGGCACCTACGAGGACCTGCTGGCGGAGGTCCCCCTGCAGGAGAGCTCCATCCAGGCCCGCATGGACGACCAGCACAAGTCGGTCATCCGCGACATCAAGAACGGCAAGTACGACGCCACCCCCAACGATCCCCTCCTCGCCGAGCGCAGCGTCTTCAACGACAAGCCCCTGGACCAGGCCATCCTGGAGTACCTCCAGCAGGAAGGCGACACCGACACCCTCGAGATGGTGCTGGACGAGCCCATGCTCCCGAAGTTCGGGGACCTGTTCCAGATCCGCATCCGCGCCCGGCTCTGCGTGAGCCAGAACCCCGTGCCCGGCGCCGACGTGACGGTCCGCCTCATCTCCAGCCTCAAGAAGGCCACCACCCTCACCACCGGCAGGACCGACGCCGAGGGCCAGTTCCTCACCAAGGTGGAACTGCCCCCCAGCCAGCCCGGCCATTGCGCCGTGGTGATCGCCTGCGCCTCCGAGTTCGGGAACGACGAGGTGCGCGCGCTGATCACGGCATAGAAAGGGCCGCCCGGAGGCGGCCCTTTCCGTGAGGCCGTGCGTTCCTAGACGTTTTCCAGGACGGCCACCAGGAGCTTCCAGAAGTTGCCCACGGAAGCGATGCTCACGCTCTCGTCGGGGGTGTGCACGTCCCACATGCTGGGCCCGAAGGACACCATCTGCATGCCGGGGTACTTCTCGCCGATCAGGCCGCACTCCAGGCCCGCGTGGATGGCCTTGATGGCCATGGGCTTGCCGAAGGTCTTCTCGTGCACGCCGTTGACCACCTTGACCAGGGAGGCCTTGGGATCGGGCTTCCAGCCCGGGTAGCCGTCGCCGCGCTTGGCGGTGAAGCCCGCGAGCTCGCAGGAGGCGGCGATACGATTGGCCATGTCGAGCTTGGCGCTGGCGATGGAGCTGCGCTGGCTGGTGGAAACCTCGATGGTGTCGCCCTTGGTGGAGATGATGGCGAGGTTCGTGGACGTCTGCACCAGGCCCTCGATGTCGGGGCTGTTGGATTCGACCCCGTGGGCGACGGTGTAGAGGAAGTTCACCACGGCGCGGGCGTCGCGGTCTTCCATGACCTGGGCCGGGGCGTCGGCCTTGGGCTCGACCTCCATGGCCAGGCCCGGGTCGAAAGCGCCCAGGGCGGACCGGTAGTCCTGCTCGAGGCCCTTGACCGCCGCCTGGAACTCCGCGAGGCGGGCCGCGTCCATGTAGAAGACCGCGGAAGCCTCGCGGGGGATCGCGTTGCGCTTGTTGCCGCCGGCCAGGGACGCCAGCTCCATGCCGAAGCGGGGCGCCAGGGTCCAGAGGACGCCGGCCAGGATGCGCAGCGCGTTGCCGCGGCCCTGGTGGATCTCCACGCCGGAGTGGCCGCCCTTGAGGCCCAGGACCTTCAGCCGGTAGGCGGTCTTGCCCGCGGTGGCCGGGCGCAGCGCGACCTTGCGGGTGGCCATGGTGTCCACGCCGCCGGCGCAGCCGATGGTGAGGTCCCCCTCCTCCTCGCTGTCGAGGTTCAGGAGGTACTTGGCCTTGAGGATGCCTTCGGCGAGGCCGCCGGCGCCGGTGAGGCCCGTTTCCTCGTCGATGGTCACGAGCACTTCCAGGGGCCCGTGCTTGATGGTGGTGGATTCGAGCACGGCCAGGGCCGCCGCCACGCCCACGCCGTTGTCCGCGCCCAGGGTGGTGCCCGTGGCCATCAGGCGGTCGCCGTCCCGCCGAAGGGCGATGGGGTCCTTGAGGAAATCGTGCCGCGTGGCCTCGTTCTTCTCGCAGACCATGTCCACGTGGGCCTGCAGGGCCGTCATGGGCGCGCCTTCGCGCCCGGGCGAGGCCTTCTTGCTGATGATGACGTTGCCCACGGCGTCGCGCACCACGGTGCAGCCCAGGGCCTGGGCCTGGTCAGCCACCCACTGGGCCGCGGCGGCCTCGTTCTTGGACCCCCGGGGGATCTTCGACAGGGCCAGGAAGTACTTCCAGAGGCCGGCGGGTTCGAGGGTCCCAAGGTCCGCCTGGGCCTTGGCTTCCATGACGTTTTCCATGACTTGCCTCCGTGGGTTGCAGCCGTTGGGGACGCTCGGTCCACCGCTGTTTCGATTTCCACCAAAGGGTAGCAAACAAAGACCGTGACCAAACTCATTTCGTCCGCTTTTCGCTTCCGGGGCGCCGGGGCGTCCCTCCAGTTCCGATACACTGGAGCCCGAGGTACCACCCAGGAGCCCCCGATGCCCCAAGCGAACGCCCCATGCCTGCTGGACGCCAAGCAGATGGAGGTCCACCTTCAGCGCCTGTGCCGCGAGATCTCCGCCCTGTTCGGGAGCGAGGACGCCATCGCCCTCCTGGGCATCCGGACCCGGGGCCTGTACCTGGCCGAGCGCCTCCAGGCCATGCTGGAATCCAACCTCCAGAAGGAGATCCCCCTGGGGGTCCTGGACATCACGCTGTACCGGGACGACCTGTCGGAACTGGCGGGGAGCCCCATCGTCCGCCCCACGGAAATCCCCTTCAGCCTCAAGGACCGTTCCGTGATCCTGGTGGACGACGTGCTCTTCACCGGGCGCACCATCCGGGCCGCCCTGGACGCCCTGCTGGACCACGGCCGGCCCAAGAGGGTGTGGCTCGCGGTCCTGGTGGACCGCGGCGGCCGCGAGCTGCCCATCCAGGCCGAGTTCGTGGGCATCAAGATGGACGTGGCCATGACCAGCCGGGTGTCGGTGCACATGAAGGACGTGGACGGCGAGGACGCCGTCCTCCTCGAGAGCCGGAACTAGCCATGCCCCAGACCTACCGCTTCCCCCACCGCCACCTGCTGGGCATCGAGCCCCTGAGCCCCCAGGACATCTCCGCCATCCTCGACCAGGCCCGGGCCTTCGAGGAGGTCTGCGAGCGCCCCGAGATCAAGATCGTCCCGGCCCTGCGCAAGCGCCTGATCGTGAACCTCTTCTTCGAGAACTCGACGCGCACCCGCAACAGCTTCGAGATCGCCGAGAAGCGCCTGTCCGCGGAGATCATCAACTTCGACGCCGACACCAGCTCCCTCAGCAAGGGCGAGACCCTGGTGGACACCGCGCTCAACCTCCAGGCCATGCACCCCGACCTGATCGTCATGCGCCACTCCGCCCCCGGGGCCCACGCCCTCCTGGCGCGCCACATGAAGGCCAGCATCGTGAACGCCGGCGACGGCGCCCACGAGCACCCCACCCAGGCCCTGCTGGACGCCTACACCCTGCGCAAGCGCTTCGGCAGGCTCGACGGCCTTCGGGTGGCCATCGTGGGCGATATCCGCAACAGCCGCGTGGTGCGTTCCAACCTCTGGCTCCTCACCAAGATGGGCGCGCACGTGACCCTGGTCGGCCCCCCCACCCTCGTGCCCGCGGAGCTCAAGGAGACCTGGCCCGGCATCGAGATCGTCCACGAGCTCGAGCCCGTCCTGCCCCACCAGGACGCCGTCATGATGCTGCGCTGCCAGTTCGAGCGGGGCACCGGCGCCTTCATCCCCGGCCAGGGCGAATACGTCCGCTTCTACCAGCTCAACGCCCAGCGCCTCCGGCTCTGCCGCCCCGACGTGGCCGTGCTCCACCCCGGCCCCATCAACCGCGGCGTGGAAATCACCTCCGAAGTGGCCGACGGCCCCAACAACCTCATCCTCGACCAGGTCACCAACGGCGTTCCCGTGCGCATGGCGGTCCTGTTCCTCCTCTGCAACCCCCACGGGGAGCAGGTTCCCTGATCCTCCCGCGAGGGGACCGCGCGCGAACGAGGTTCGCCCTCCGTCCCCCCACACTCCCACTTCCAGCCCGGGCGGAGCCCGGACCTGAAGTCCAGCAAGGAATCCCGATGATCCATGGCCCCGTCACGCTCCTCATCCTCGATGGATTCGGGGACGGTCCCCGCAACGCCTTCGACGCCACCTTCGTCGCCGGCATGGCCAACCTGTCCGACCTGCGCCGGCGCTACGCCGCCACGCAGCTCAACGCCGGGGGCGAGGCCGTGGGCCTTCCCGAAGGCCAGTTCGGGAACTCCGAAGTGGGCCACATGAACCTGGGCGCCGGCCGCGTGGTCTGGCAGGAGCTCACCCGCATCGACGCCGCCATCCGCAAGGGCACCTTCCGCGAGAACCCCGCCATGGGCGGGCTGCTGGCGGCCCTCAAGGCCTCCGGCAAGCGCCTCCACCTCCTGGGCCTGGTGTCCGACGGCGGCGTGCACAGCCACCAGAACCACCTGGTCGCCCTGGCCCAGTGGGCCCAGGCCGAAGGCGTCCCCACCGTCATCCACGCGTTCCTGGACGGCCGCGACACGGAGCAGAAGAGCGCCGACGGCTACCTCCAGTGGCTGGCCTTCCAGCTTCGCAACTGCCCCCTGGTCAGCATCGGCTCCCTCATGGGCCGCTACGTCGTCATGGACCGCGACAAGCGCTGGGAGCGGGTGGCGCGCGCCTGGAAGCTCCTGGCGGAGGGCGAGGGCGAATTCGAGGCCGGCGACGCCCAGGAGGGCATCAAGGCCGCCTACGACCGCGGGGAGACCGACGAGTTCGTCAGCCCCACGCGCCTCGCGGGTTTCCAGCCCCTGCAGGACGGCGACGGCGCCATCTTCTTCAACTTCCGGGCCGACCGCGCCCGGGAGCTCAGCCACGCCCTGGTGGATCCCGCCTTCGACGGCTTCCCGCGCCCGGTGTGGCCCAAGGTGAGCCTCGTCACCTTCACCGCCTACGAGACCGACCTCGCGCCCCTGGTCGGGGTGGCCTATCCGCCCCAGAACCTCACCCGCATCCTGGGGGAACTGGTCGCCGAGCGCGGCTGGAAGCAGCTCCGCACCGCCGAGACCGAGAAATACGCCCACGTCACCTACTTCTTCAACGGCGGGCGCGAGGAGCCCTTCCCCGGCGAGGAGCGGGTCCTGGTGCCCAGCCCCAAGGTGGCCACCTACGAGCTGCAGCCCGAGATGAGCGCCCACGAGGTGGTGCGCGGCCTCGTGAAGGCCATCGAGGCCGGCCGGCACCGCCTCCTGGTGTGCAACCTGGCCAACCCCGACATGGTGGGCCACACCGGCGACCTCAACGCCGCCAGCGCCGCCTGCGCCGTGGTGGACGACGCCATCCGCCAGATCGCCGCCGCCACCCTCGCCCGGGACGGAGCCCTGCTCGTCACCGCCGACCACGGCAACTGCGAGTGCATGCGCGACGAGAAGGGCAACCCCCACACCGCCCACACCACCAACCCCGTCCCCGCCGTCCTGGTGGCCAAGGGCTTCGAAGCCCGGCAACTGCGCGCCGGCGGCGCCCTCTCCGACGTGGCCCCCACCCTGCTCAAGCTCCTGGGCGTGGAGCAGCCCGCGGAAATGGACGGCGTCAGCCTTTTCTAGATTCCGTCCAGCGGACTCGTGACGCCCCGCCCCCCGCGGTTCAGCACGTGGGTGTAGATCATCGTCGTCTCCACGTCCTTGTGCCCCAGGAGCTCCTGGATGGTGCGGATGTCCTGCCCCGCGTGGAGCAGGTGGGTGGCGAAGGAATGCCGCAGCGTGTGGGGCGTCACCGGCTTGGCGAGCCCCGCCCGCTGCCCCGCGATGCGGAAGGCCTTCTGGATGCTTTCGGGGTGGATGTGGTGCCGCCGCAGGGCTTCCCCCCGCGGGTCCCGGGATCGCACCGGCGAAGGGAACACCCACTGCCAGCCCCAGGACGTCGCCGCCAAAGGGCATTTCTCCGCCAGCGCATCCGGAAGCCACACCCCCGCCACCCCCTCCTCCAGGTCCTGGGCATAGAGCCCCTCCGCGGCCAGCAGCTGCCGCCGGAGGGCCCCCTTCAGGGATTCCGGAAACACCGTCACGCGATCCTTGCCCCCCTTCCCTTCCCGCACGATGATCTCCCCCCGCTCGAACTCCAGATCCTTGACCCGCAGCCGGAGGCCCTCCATCAGACGCATCCCGGTCCCGTACAGCACACGCCCCACCAACCCCGCGATCCCGTCCAGATTCCCCAGGAGCACCTTGACCTCCCCCGGCGTAAGCACGACCGGAAGCCGCCGCGGCACCTTCGCCTGCACCACCCCCGAGAGCCAGGGAAGGTCCAAGCCCAGCACATGCTTGTACAGGAACAGCAGGGAGGCCTTCGCCTGGTTCTGCGTGGCCGCCGCCACCCCCCGGTCGCAGGCCAGGTGCGAAAGGAACCCCTCCACCTCCGCCGCCCCCATCTCCGCCGGGTGCCGCTTCCCATGGAAGAGGATGAACCTCCGCGCCCAAGCCACGTAAGCCTCCTCCGTCCGGATGCTGTAGTGCCGCACCCGGATCTCCGCCCGCATCCGGTCCAGCAATTTGGGCGGCCTGCCTTGCGTCCGGGGATCATCCATCCCGGCATTCTATGGGAGAAAGCCCCCGAAAAACACCTTAAAGTCCTAATATTGAATAAGATATAAAGAGATACTGGTTTCATTGCCTGAATCAACGCCGCGCGCGGGTCCCATCCGGCCTGGGCGTGTTCTTCGCGGTGCAGGGGCATGGGAAGATAATCCTGATCCGGCGACCTTTCGTACGCCAAAGCCGCACCCCCAAGTTACAATCCAAGCCATATCAAAGCCTACTCAACCCCCTCCACGATTAGGTCAACCATCAACGCTTCCTCACGGTTGGCCCAATTTACGTTAGGCAGCACATGAAATGCCCACCTTCAATCGAAGAGATCATCGAGATTGTGCGCGGTTTCCAGGGCCTCCCGACAACTCTGCTGATCACTCCCGAATCAAGAATCGTTCAAGACCTTGGCGTGGATGGCGATGATGGCCACGATCTTCTCAGAAAAATTGAGGATAAATTCCTGTTCTCATTTGTTCCTGATGATGGCAAGTGGTGGGATGCATTTGATGTCGAACCAGATTCATTAATTTTTGGCTCTGAAATTTTTGGATGGACACCAGAAGGAACAAACCAGGTTCCCCTCACTATTGCGATGCTTCATCGGGCTATTCTCAGGCGTCTCTATTTTCCAATCGAATAGGCGCCAACCCTCCAGGGCCACGTGGCCTACGGCCCCGGACGACAGCCCCAAAATGGTCCAACCATGTTTTCCGCGTCCTCAATCTCCTGTCTCCTCCACGCCGCCTGGCAGTAGCCGGTCAACTCGTGCGTTAGGGCATGGGGCGCGAA
>DBMS01000275.1:0-333 GCA_002297665.1 Holophagaceae bacterium UBA692
GGCGGGGCCACGGGGGGCTTCACCGCCAGCGGCCAGGTCACCTTCGCCGCCGGCACCGCGGGCCCGCTCTACGTGGGCTTCAGGGACCCGGCCACGCACCGGGCGTGGATGACGCTGAAGGAGGCGGCATCCAGCCCCCAGGCCTACGCCGTCACCGGTCTTCCGGCCTCCGCGCCCGGAGCTCCCCACCAGATGGTGGCCTTCCTGGACCCGGACCGGAACGGGCTCCTCTCCATCGACAACGCCACCGGCACCCGCGCCGCCGCCGTATCCGGCGACACTCCGGGCCTGGACCTGGCCCTGCCCACGGCCCCGGCCACCGCGACCGTCGCA
>DBMS01000275.1:389-3446 GCA_002297665.1 Holophagaceae bacterium UBA692
GCCCAGGTGGCCTCGGGCCCGAAGCTGCCCCTGCCCGCGAGCCTGGGCGCCAACGCCGGCGGCCCCGTGATGACCTTCGAGGCCGCCGCCACGGGACGGCCCGCCGTGGGGGACGCCTACACCCTCCTCGCGACCTGCCACGACGGCACCACCCTGACCCTCACCGCGACGGTGACGGGCGTCCTGGACGCCTTCCCCACGGGCCTCGCGCCCACCGAGGGGGACGGCACGAACCAGCCCGGCAACCTCCAGCCCACCTTCAACTGGGTCGCGCCGGCCGCGCCCCCCTCGCCCTCCAGCTACACGTTCACGCTCGCGGGCGCGGGCGCCTCCTGGACCGTGACCGGGCTCTCCGGCACCACCCTCGACTGGGCCGGGGGGGACCCCAACGACCCGGCCAACCTTCCCGCCGGGACCCTGGCGGTGAGGACCCCCTACGCCTGGACGGTGGCGGTGGTGGACGCCTTCGGCAACTCGGCGCGCTCCGAGGCCGTCTACACGCCCTGAGGCGGACGAAGNNCCCCGTCCCATTGATGAAGGTTATGGGCCCATAAATATTCCGGAAGGCCGGGTCCGTTTCTGAGCGAGAATGAGAACCCATCTCGCTCAAAACCCGCCTTCCGGAGTGTCCATGAGTGAACCCAGCCAGCCCGTGAGGATCGTCACCGCCGCGGCCCTGTTCGACGGCCACGACGCCGCCATCAACCTCGTCCGGCGGCTCCTGGTGGCCCAGGGGGCCCAGGTCGTCCACCTGGGGCACAACCGGGGGGTGGCCGAGATCGCCAAGGCCGCGGTGGAGGAGGATGCCGACGCGGTGTGCGTGTCCTCCTACCAGGGCGGCCACATGGAGTTCTTCACCTACCTGGCCGGGACCCTGCGGGAAATGGGCGCCGGGCACATCCGGGTCTTCGGCGGGGGCGGCGGCGTGATCCTGCCCGAGGAGGCCCAGACCCTGGAGGCCTCGGGGGTGGAGAAGATCTACACCCCCGACGACGGCATGGTCCTGGGGGTCGAAGGCATGATCGCCGACCTCCTGGCCCGGGTGCGGCGCCCGCGGGCCGCCCAGGCCGTCCCCCCCGGGGAACGCCTCGCCCTGTCCCGGCGCCTCACCGCGGCGCTGGCCGGGGAGGCCCCCGCGGGCGAGGCCCCCCGGATCCCCGTGGTGGGCCTCACCGGCACCGGCGGCGCGGGCAAGAGCTCCCTGGCCGACGAGCTGGTGCGCCGCCTCCTTCTGGACTTTCCCGCCCTGAAGGTGGCGGTGCTGGCCATCGACCCCACCCGCAAGGCCTCGGGGGGCGCGCTCCTGGGGGACCGCCTGCGCATGGGCTCCACGGCCAGCGACCGGGTCTTCTTCCGCAGCGTGGCGGCCTCGGGGAACCTCACCGCCACGGTGCGGGCCGGTGCGGACCTCCTGAAGCGCTCGGGGGCCGGGCTCATCCTGGTGGAGACCAGCGGCATCGGCCAGGGCGACACCGAGATCCTGGACATGGCCGACGTGCCGGTCTACGTGATGACCAGCGAATTCGGCGCGGGCACCCAGCTCGAGAAGATCAACATGCTGGACTACGCGCGGCTGGTGGTGATCAACAAGTTCGAGGACAAGCGCGCCGAGGACGCCCTGCAGGCCGTGCGCCGCCAGGTGCGGCGCAACCGGAACATCCCCCCCTCCGTCCCCGACGAGGCGCTGCCCGTCTACGGCACCGCCGCCGGGCACTTCAACGACGCGGGGGTGGACCGGCTCTACCTGGACCTGCTGGCCCACCTGCGGGAGGCCTTCGCCCTGGACCTGCGGTCGGCCTTGCCGGACCCGGGCCCCGCGGCCTTCTCCTGCGAGCGGGCCGCGCCCATCGTCCCCTTCGAAAGGGGGAAGTACCTCCAGGAGATCGTCAAGGCGGTGCGGGACTACCGCCGCCGCACCGAGAGCCTCGCGGCCCGGGCGGACCGGCTCCAGGCCCTGGAGGCGGCCTGCGCGGCCATGGCCGAGCCCCCCGAGGCCCTGAAGGCCGAGGCGGCCAGGGCCCGGGAGGAGCTGGGGGAGGGCGCCGGGCTCCTGGAGCGCTGGGACCGCCTCAGGGCGGCCTATTCCGGGGAGGCCTTCACCTACCGGGTGCGGGACCGGGACGTCCACGTGCCCCTGGCCCTCACGTCCCTGTCGGGCACCCCGGTGCGCAAGGTGGAGCTGCCCCCCACGGACCGGGCCGGAGAGATCGTCTGGTTCCTCCGCCAGGAGAACGTTCCCGGAAGCTTCCCCTACACGGCCGGCGCCTTCCCCTTCCGGCGCACCGACGAGGATCCCAAGCGCCAGTTCGCGGGCGAGGGCGGCCCGGAACGCACCAACCGGAGGTTCCACTTCCTCTGCCGGGGCGAGGCCTCCAAGCGCCTGTCCACCGCCTTCGATTCCGTGACGCTCTACGGCGAGGACCCCGACGAGCGCCCCGACATCTACGGCAAGGTCGGGGAGTCCGGCGTCAGCATCGCCACCCTGGACGACATGAAGGCCCTCTTCCAGGGCTTCGACCTGTGCGACCCGAACACGTCCGTCTCCATGACCATCAACGGCCCGGCGCCGGTGATCCTGGCCATGTTCTTCAACGCCGCCATCGACCAGCAGGAGGCCAGGGGCGTCGACCGGGAGACCACCCTGCGCAGCCTGCGCGGCACGGTCCAGGCCGACATCCTCAAGGAGGACCAGGCCCAGAACACCTGCATCTTCTCCATCGAGTTCGCCCTGCGCATGATGGGCGACATGCAGGCCTTCCTCATCGGGCACCGCATGCGCAACTACTACTCGGTGAGCGTCTCGGGCTACCACATCGCCGAGGCGGGGGCCAACCCCGTGACCCAGCTGGCCTTCACCCTGGCCAACGGCTTCACCCTGGTGGAGTACTACCTCAGCCGCGGCATGGCCATCGACGACATCGCGCCGAGCCTATCCTTCTTCTTCAGCTCGGGCCTGGATCCGGAGTACGCCGTCCTGGGGCGCGTGGCCCGCCGCATCTGGGCCATCGCCCTGCGGGACGTGTACGGCGCCAGCGAAAAGAACCAGAAGCTCAAGTA
>DBMS01000328.1:0-2052 GCA_002297665.1 Holophagaceae bacterium UBA692
TTGGGCGGCGAGGTGATCATGTCATTTCGGCACGGCCCCTAAAAAGCTGGATCCCACCCGGCCAAATGCCATCTAATGGGGGCAGGCGGCACCTGTCGCCTCGACCCCTACCTGCCCTGCCTCCCCGGGGGTGCCGTTCTGAACCTGCCCATTCCCGCCTTCGCCTTCGCGCCCCCCGGGGGGGAGGCCCAGGGCCTGTCGGCGTGGTGGCTCACCTGGTTCCTGCTGTTGGCGGGGCTGGTGGCCCTGGGACTTGCGGTTTTCTGGCTTCAATGGCGGATCCGCCGCCTGTTCGATCGGAATAACGCCCTGGAGCGCCAGATCGAGGACAACGCCAAGGCCCTGGAGGCGACCAACCGGGCTCTTGAGGCGGCCAGCCTCGTGGATCCCCTCACCGGGCTCCACAACCGGCGGTTCCTGGACCATTCCCTGGCCACGGACGCCCAGCAGGCCCGGCGCGCGTACCAGGAAATGCAGGCCGCCGGCAGGGACCCGTCCGAGGCCCGGGAGGACATCCTGCTGTACCTGATGGACCTGGATTACTTCAAGCAGGTCAACGACACCTGGGGCCCGGCCGCGGGGGACGCGGTGCTCTGCCAGCTGGGCCAGGCCCTCAAGGGCATCACCCGCAAGACCGACTTCCGGGTGCGCTGGGAGGGCGGGACCTTCCTGGTGGTGGCCCGGCGGGCGCGGCGGTCCGGCGCCCCCATCGTGGCCCGGAACCTCCTGGCCGCGGTGCGGGACCTGACCTTCCAATTGCCCAGCGGGGACAGGATCCGCAAGCGCGTGTCCATCGGGTTCACGGCCCTGCCCATGCTGCCCCTGGGGCCGGACCTGGGCACCTGGGAGCAGGGGATGGCCATCGCCGAGCAGTGCCTCGCCGCGGCAAAGCGAAGCGGACGGGACCGTTACGTGGGCGCCATCTTCAAGCCCGAAGCCGACCCGGAGCCGCTGCGCGGCCTGGAATCCTGGGACCTGGCCTGGGCCCGCGCCCACGGGCTCGTGGACGTGCTGTGCTCGGAGCCCGGCTTCACCTGGCCCTAGCCGCTCCCGGCCGGAACCAGCATCCGGATCCACCCCTCCAGCTCCGACACCCGGAAGGGCTTCTTGAGAAGGCCCTTGGCGCCCATGCGGAGCAGGTCCTGGACCTCCTCGTTGTCGCCGTAGCCGGTGCAGATGAGCACGGGCACGCCCGGGTCCACCGCCTGTATTCGCCGGAAGCAGCCGGAGCCGCCCAGCCTGGGCATCTTGAGGTCGAGGATCACGGCGCTGAGGTCGGCGTGGGCGGCGGCGAAGCGCTCGGCGCCCTCCTCCCCGTCCCAGGCCGACAGCGTGGCGTAGCCCAGGCGCTGCAGGGCCTCCACCATGAGGGTCATGATCACCGGCTCGTCGTCCACGACGAGGATGGTGCCCTTGCCCCGGCTCGCCGGAGGCCGGGAGGCGGACCCTTCCGGCGCCGGCAGGGCGCCTTCGGGGAAGCGCACGGTGAACGTGGAGCCGCGGCCCGGGACGGACTCCACCTGGACGGCGCCGTGGTGGGACTGGAGGATGCCGTAGACGGTGGGGAGCCCCAGGCCGCTGCCCCGCACCTTCCCGTCGGCCTTCGTGGTGAAGAAGGGNNTCGAAGAGCCGGGCCCGGGTGGGCTCGTCCATGCCGATCCCGGTGTCCTTGACGCTCATGGCGGCGTAGCGGCCCGGGGCCAGGCCCAGCGCGGCCGCGTCGCCTCCTTCCAGAAGGTCGTCCCAGGTGCGCACGACGATGACGCCGGGGCCGCGCATGGCTTCGGCGGCGTTCACGAGGAGGTTCAGGACGACCTGGTTCACCAGGGACGGGTCCGCGTCCACCCGGGGCGGCGCGCCCAGGCAGAGGTCCACGGTCACGCCCTGGGGCAGGGAGGCCGAGGCGAATCCGCAGGCCTCGCGCACCAGGCCGTCCAGGTCCACGGACTCCAGGATGTTCTTGCCCCCGCGCCCGAAGGCCAGAAGCTTGGCGGTCATGCCGGTGGAGTGCTCCGCGGCCTCGAGGATGGCCTGGAGGTGCCGCCTGCGGTC
>DBMS01000328.1:2100-5771 GCA_002297665.1 Holophagaceae bacterium UBA692
AGGCTGCCCAGGCTTTCCATCTTCTGGGACTGCCAGAGCTGGGCCTCCATCTTGCGGCGCTCCTCCTCCGAGCGGGCCAGGTCGGCCTCGGCCTGGACGCGCTCGGTGATCTCTCGCGAGTTGGTGACGATGCCCCGGACGGTGGGGTCGTCCAGGTAGTTGACGCCCACCGCCTCCATGTCCACCCAGCGCCCGTCCTTGCAGGCGTAGCGGTAGCGCACCACGCCCCGGGCCCCCGGGGCGGCCAGGATCGCCCGGAACGTCCTGCCCACCGCCTCGCGGTCGTCGGGATGGATGAATTCCATGGTGTTGCGGCCCGCCATCTCCTCGGGGCTGAAGCCGTGGATGCGCTGGGCCGCGGGAGAGTTGTAGGTCAGGTTGCCCTGGGCGTCCAGGATGGAGAGGATGTCCCAGGAGTTGGCCAGCAGGGCCCGGCGCAGCTCCTCGGACTTGGCCAGGGCGTCCGCGGCGGCCTGCAGGCGACCCCGTTCCCGCCGGTACCCGGACATGACCACCCAGATCATGAGGGCGGCCAGGGAGTTGGAGATGACGAAGCTGGAGAAGACGCTCTGGAGCCGCTGCGCCTGGGACCGGTAGGGCGCGGCGAGGCCGGGCATGAGAAGGTCGGCGGCGAAGATCAGCGCGCCGTTGAGCAGCAGGATTCCCAGCAGGATCGCCAGCTTGCGGCCCCTGAAGAAGATCACGGCGAACGCGGTGGGCAGGACGAAGAAGAGCGGAATGGGCCCGCCGCTGGCCCCCTTGAAGAACCACGCGAAATCCAGGGTGCCCACCATGGACGCCAGCGATAGCACGCCGGGATAGCGGCCGCCGCGGCAGGCCAGGTAGAGCCCGAAGGCGGCGGCGCCGAACCCGCCCATGACCAGGTGCACCCGGAGGGGGAAGTGGTGCACCAGGTTGATGGGGATGACCACCAGGAACGACACCAGGGCCGCCACGAGGCAGAGGATCGTCAGGAGGCGGTGTTCCAGGTCCCGGGGATCCTCGGGGAGGACCCGGGCTGCGAATCGGCTGGACCCGCTGAAGGGGAACATGGACCGGCTCCTGGCTGGGCTATCCCTGGAGTATGCCCTCGTTTGAGGGCGGTGGAAGCGCGATCAGCGGTCCAGGCGCTTGATCGCGATGGTCAGGAATTCCGGCGGCGCGGGGAGGATTCCCACGTCGGCCACGGCGCCCTGGCCCTCCTGGCTGAGGATGAAGCGCAGGAACTCGTCCACGGCCGGATCCAGGGGCTGGCCCGGGGCCCGGTTAACGTAGGCGTAGTAGAGGCGCGGCATGGGATACCGGCTGGTGGTGACGTTCTCCTGGGTGGGGAACCGCGCGTCGGTGGCCTTGTAGGGGACGATGGAGAGGACCTTGACGCCCGCGTACCAGGAGGCCAGCGACCCGAAGGCGATGCCGGCCTCGTCGGTGACCACCGCCTCGGCCAGCGAGGCGGAATCGTCCTTGGGCACCAGGCCCGCGCGGAAGGGGCCCTTGAGGAGCACCGAGGCCTGGAAGGCGTCCCGGATCGCCGTGCCTTCGCCCCGGCCGTAGGCGTGGATCTCGCGCTTGCCCAGGTCGCCCCGCACGCGGAGGTCGCCCCATTCCTTGATGGGCTCCTTGGCGCCGCCCAGGCGGTCCCGGGAGTAGATGGCGTCCAGCTGCTCCATGGTGATGCTGGATAGGGAATTGTTCTTGTGCACGAAGACGATGAGGGCGTCCATGCACACCGGGATCCGCATGGGCATGTAGCCGAACTTGGTCTGGAACGCCTTGTTCTCCTCGGGGGTGAGCTCCCGGGCGGTGATGATCAGGGGCCTGGCGCCGTCGGCCAGGTCCTTGGCGGCGTCCTTGGTGACCTTGGGAAGGTAGGCGATGCCGGCCTTCGGGTGGTACTGCCTGAAGATCCGGTTCCACTCGTCCCCCAGGTCCGACAACGCGTCGGTGCCGGGGATCTCCAGGCGGGTGGCCACCTCGCGCGTGGCGACGTAGGACGGCAGGGAGGCCGAGACCTTGGCGCGGACCTGGGCGGTCTGGGCCCGGAGGCCGGGCGCTCCCGCGGCAAGGCACAGGGCGATTGCGGCGTGCAAACAGGACTTGCCCATGTAGATCTCCCGAACGCGGTAGTACGAGGGATGGCTATCCCGGCGGAGCCGCCCGGAAGTACCAGGCGACCTATGGATCGTAGTTTAGTAGACTAACGCCTTGCCGCACACGGTACCAAGAGATCGTGCGATTCCCGGAGGACGCTCCATGACCCTGTGTCGTATCCTGGCTCCCGCGCTGGCCTGTTTTTTCCTCGGCCTGCCCGCGCGGGCCGCGGACGAGAAGGCCAATCCCCGGCATTCCAAGGCGGGGGTCACCTGCTTCGACTGCCACAAGGAAGAAAAGCCCACCAAGTCGGCGGTGGCCGAGGAAGCCTGCTTCGCCTGCCACGGGGACGCCCCGGCCATGGCGGCCTACACCAAGGCCCTGCCCGTGAACCCCCACGCCATCCCCAAGGGCGGCCATCCCGGGCCCTTCCCGTGCACCCAGTGCCACCTCCAGCACAAGCCCCCGGTGGTGAAGTGCCTGGAGTGCCACCCCACGTTCAAGCTGACCCCGAAGTAGGGGGACGTACAGGAAGAGGCCCCGCATGCGAATCACCATCCTCGGACTCGGCCGGATGGGCGCCCCCATGGCGCGCAATCTCATCGAGCTCGGCCACGAGGTCACCCTCTGGAACCGCACCCCCGGGCGCGCCGAAGCCCTGGCCGCCCCCGGCGTGGTCATCGCCGCCACGGTCCCGGAAGCCGTGGCCAAGGCCCAGGTGGCCCTGACCATGGTCGCCGACGACGCCGCGGAGGAGGCCCTGGCCTACGGCCCCGGCGGACTCCTGGAGGAGCTGGGGCACGGCGCCATCCACCTGTGCATGAGCACCATCGGAGTGGACACTTCGCGCCGCCTGGCCGAGGCGCACGGGGCGGCGGGGCAGGGCTACGTGGCGGCTCCCGTCCTGGGGAAGCCCAGCGAAGCCGCGTCGCGCCGCCTGTGGGTGGTGGCCGCGGGGCCGGAGACCCAGGTGAACCGCTGCCTCGTCGTCCTGGAGGCCCTGGGCCGGGGCATCACCCGGGTGGGGACCCGGCCCGAGATGGCCCACGCCCTCAAGCTGGGCGCCAACCTCCTCACCGTGGCCATGGTCGAGACCCTGGGCGAGGTGCTGGCCTTCGGCGAGAGGGCCGGCTTCGCGCCGGCGGACTACCTGCGCCTGCTCAACCTCGGCCTGCTCAAGTCGCCGCCCATGGACGCCTTCGGGGGCCTGATGGTGCGCCGGGACCACGAACCGTCGGACCAGACCCTGGACCTCGCGGCCAAGGACCTGGCGCTGGTGCTGCGCGCGTCCACTGACCTGGGCGTCGGGATGCCCATCGCCGCGCCGCTCCTGAGGCAGGTGGAAACCGCCGCCGAACGGGGCTTGGGGGACCGGGACATCACGGCCCTGGCCCTCCTCCACCGCCAGGAAACCGTGCCGGACGAACCCGCGCGCCCCCTTACGAAGGCCGAGCGCCGGAAGAACGCCGGCGCCCGCAAGGCCGGGGAGCCCGAACGGCGCAAGGGGGCCGATTCCCGAAAGCCCGTCCGGGAAGCGGCGCCCGGGGGGCGCCCGCACGCGGCGCCCGCGCCGTCTCCGG
>DBMS01000228.1:0-1502 GCA_002297665.1 Holophagaceae bacterium UBA692
CCGGCCTTGCGGGGGGTGTCCTCGCCCAGGGCCTTGTCGAAGGAGATGGGGCTGTCGCCGCCCAGGACGACCGTCTCCTCCTCCAGGTCGCGGGGACGCTCGGCGCGGGGGGCCGCCTTCTCGGCGGGCTCCTCCTCGGCGCGCTCGATCTCCGCGGCCATCTCGCCGAAGGGGATCTCCGGATCGGCCACGATGATGATCCTGGAGTCGTGCATGTCCTCCAGCGCGGAGAGGTCCTTGCGCTTCTGGTTCAGCACGGCCAGGGCGATGGCGGGCATGAGCTTGACGCGGATCTCGGCGATGGCGTCCCGGCTGAGGATGGCCTTGATGCGGCGCACCACGGACAGGACCAGGGCCTCGAGGCTCTTGACCTTGCCGGTGCCCTGGCAGGTGGGGCAGGCCTCGTGGGTGACGTGCTGGAGCGAGGGGCGCAGGCGCTGGCGGGTCATGACCAGCACGCCGAAGCGGTTGATCTTGCCCACCTCCATGCGGGCCTTGTCCTCTTCCAGGCACTCCACCAGGCGCTCCATGACGGCGCGGTTGTTGCCCTCGCGCTTCATGTCGATGAAGTCGATCACCACCAGGCCGGCCAGGTCGCGCAGGCGAAGCTGGCGGGCAGCCTCCTCGGCGGCCTCCATGTTCGTCTTGAAGGCCATGTCCTCCACGTTGTCGCCGGTGGTCTTGCCGGAGTTCACGTCGATGGCCACCAGGGCTTCGGTCTGGTCGATGGCCAGGGCGCCGCCGGAAGGCAGGGACACCTTTCGCCCGTAGATGCGGTCGATCTGCTCCTCGGTGGAGAACTTGCTGAACAGGGGCTTCTTGCCGATGTAGTGCTTGAGGACCCCCAGGTGCTGGGGCATGGTGCGCTTGAAGAAGCCCTGGGCGGCGTGGTAGGTCTCCAGGTCGTCGATGTGCACTTCCTCGATGTCCTTGGTGAAGGCGTCGCGCAGGGTGCGGGTGACGACGTCGTCCTCCTGCCACACGAGCCCCGCGCCCTGGCGGTGCTTGTAGCGGTTCTGGACCTCCTTGTAGGTGTCCAGGAGGTAGTCCAGGTCGCGCTGGAAGTCCTCCTTGGTGACCCCGAGGCTGGCGGTGCGCACGATCACGCCGAAGCTCCGGGGGATGTCCAGCTCGTCGATGAGGCGCTTGAAGTGCTCCCGCTCCTCGCGGCTCTCGATCTTGCGGCTGATGCCGTTGGTGGGGTTGCCCGGGGTGAGCACCAGGTAGCGGCCCGGCAGGGAGATCTGGGCCGTCATCATGGCGCCCTTGGACCCCAGCTCCTCGCGCACGGCCTGGACCATGATCTCCTGGTCCCGGTTCAGCAGGTCCTGGATGCGGCCCCGGCGGCCGTCGGGGCTCACCAGGTCCTTGGGCAGCTCGCCGATGGGCAGGAACCCGTTCTTCTGGCCGCCGTAGTGGATGAAGGCGGCCTGGAGGCTCTGGTCCACCCGCACGACCTTGGCCTTGTAGATGTTTCCCTTGATCTTCTCGTTGTGCACGAA
>DBMS01000228.1:1641-14691 GCA_002297665.1 Holophagaceae bacterium UBA692
ATTGGGGGGTCCGAATTCGTCAAGACCTTCCCGGATAGGGATTTACCAAAGTGACGCGCTGGCTCCGGCCCGCTTTGGCTTGGGGCATTGTCCCATCAGCGGGCCCCGGCGGCAAGGGGGCATCCGTTAAATTCCCCCAAATATTCGCTTTGGAGGCCAAAGTTAAAAAATGGTGGCGGTTTACATGGAAGTAACACATGTGTCTCAACATGGTTGAACGCCCGTCGGATGCTTGTTGACGTTGCTAAAGGAGCATCCCATGAAGAACATCCTGAGTCCCATCGTTCTCCTGGCCCTTGGGGGGACGCTATCCGCCCAGGCGGTCGTGAAGGTCGACCCCAAGCTCCCCTCCTACAAGAAGGTCGCCGGGGTCACGGGCACCCTCAATTCCGTGGGCAGCGACAGCCTGAACAACTGCATGACCTACTGGGTCGAAACCTTCAAGTCCAGCTACCCGGGCGTCAAGATCCAGGTGGAAGGCAAGGGTTCGGGCACCGCCCCCCCGGCCCTCATCGCCGGCACCTCCCAGATCGGCCCCATGAGCCGGGAGATGAAGGCGGGCGAGATCGACCAGTTCGAGAAGAAGTTCGGCTACAAGCCCACCCGGGTTTCCGTGGCCCTGGACACCCTGGGCGTCTTCGTCCACAAGGACAACAAGATCAAGTCCCTCTCCATCAAGGACCTGGACGGCATCTTCTCCAAGACCCGCAAGTCCGGGGTGGAGGACATCTCCACCTGGGCCAAGCTGGGCCTCAAGGGCGAGTGGGCCTCCAAGCCCATCTCCATCTACGGCCGCAACAGCGCCTCGGGCACCTACGGGTTCTTCAAGGAGCACGCCCTGGCCAACGGCGACTACAAGGACACCGTCAAGGAGCAGCCCGGCTCCAGCTCCGTGGTGCAGAGCGTTGGCACCGACAGGTTCGCCATCGGCTACTCGGGCATCGGCTACAAGACCTCCGAAGTGCGCGCCGTGCCCCTGTCCAACCCCGCCAAGAACGGCGGCAAGGCCTTCGAGGCCACCTACGAGAACGCGCTCAACGGCACCTACCCCCTGGCCCGCGCCCTCTACATCTATGTGAACATGGACCCCAGGAAGGGCCTGGATCCCCTGGTGAAGCAGTTCATCACGTTCATCCTCAGCAAGCAGGGCCAGGAAGTGGTCATCAAGGACGGCTACTACCCCCTTCCCAAGAAGATGGCCGACGAGCAGCTCAAGAACCTCAAGTAGCCGAAGGGAATTGCCCAGCATGGCGAGCGCATCTTCCATCCTGAACAGGGCCAAACGCCTGGACCGGGTCATGGACTGGGTCATCACCCTCGGGGGGATGACCATCATCGCCGCCGTGCTGGGCATTCTCGTCTTCATCGGCAAGGAGGCCTACCCGCTCTTCCGCCCGGCCCGCGTCAAGGAGCGGGCCGCGGTGGCGCTGCCGGCCTTCGCGGCCCTGGCCCCGGACGAAAGCGGCCAGGCGATCCTCACCGCGGACCCGGCCGCGGGCATCCGGGCCTTCGCCCAGGGACGGGAACGGCCCGTTGTCCCCGGGGGACCCGCCCTGCCCTGGCGTTCCAGCACCGCCATCGACGCCCACGGGGCCTTCGCCGCGCTGGGCGCGGACGGGACCCTGGCCTTCGCGACCCTCGCCTGGGAACGGCCCGACGGCGAGAAGGACCCGGCCCGGTGGACGCCGGATCCCGTCTGGAAGGGCGCCCAGGCCGCCCCCGGGGTGGCCGTGCTCCTGGATGTGCGCGCTTTGCCCGCCTCGGGCATCGCCGCGGGCGCCGCGTGGCGCGTGGCGGGCCTGGACGGGAAGGGCCGCCTGGTGTGGGCCGAAGCCGCGGAGGAGGCGACGGCCCGCCTGGCGTGGAACCCCGTGCCCCTGGAGGAACCGGCCGCCTGCGCGAAGTGGAGCGCGGACGGCGCGCGGCTCTTCGTGGGGACGCCCACGGGCCGGATCCTGGCCTATGGCCTGGGGGACGAACCGGTCCTCGAGGCCTCGGGCTCCCTGGGCGAGCCCGTCACGGCCCTGGGCTTCGACCTGGGGGACGCCGCCCTCCTGGCGGGCGGCGGCCGGGGCGCCCTGGCCGCCTTCCAGCTCCTCAACCGGGACGGGGCCTTCACCCTCCAGGAATTCCACCGCTTCAAGCCCATGGCCGGAACCGTGGGCGGGTTCATGGCCGGCCAGCGCGACAAGCGGTTCCTGGCGTGGTCCTCGGGCATGGTGGCCGTGGACCACCTCACCACCGAGAAGCGGCTCTTCCAGGCCCGGGGGGGCGACATCCGCGCCGGCGCCATCACGGCCCGGGGGGACGTGGTCCTGGCCGCGGACGCCCGGGGCGCCCTGCGCACCTGGGACCTGGACGCCCCGCACCCCGAGATCAGCCTGCGCACCCTGTGGGGCAAGGTCCACTACGAGAACTACGGCAAGGCCGAGTACGTCTGGCAGAGCAGCGGCGGCACCGACGATTCCGAACCCAAGCTCAGCCTCGTGCCGCTCCTGTTCGGCACCCTCAAGGGCACCCTCTACGCCATGCTCTTCGCCCTGCCCCTGGCCGTCCTGGGGGCCCTCTACACCAGTCAGTTCGCCACCCCGCGGCTCCGGGACGCCATCAAGCCCATGGTCGAGATCATGGCCGCCCTGCCCTCGGTGGTCCTGGGCTTCCTGGCCGGGCTCGTGCTGGCGCCCCTGTTCGAACGGGCCGCGGTGACGGTCCTGGTGCTGCCCGGCGTCACGCTGCTCCTGGCCCTGGCCCTGTTTCCGGTCTGGAGCCGGCTGCCCAGGCGCATCCGCCTGGGCTGGGGCACGGGGTGGGAGGTGCTCTGGATCCTTCCGCTCCTGCTGGCCGGGCTCGGGCTTTCCACCTGGCTGGGGCCGCTTTTCGAGCGGGCCTTCCTGGGGGGCGACTACCGCAACTGGCTGCTGGCGGCCCACGGCGTCACCTACGACGTGCGCAACAGCCTGGTGGTGGGGTTCGCCATGGGCTTCGCGGTCATCCCCATCATCTTCACCATCAGCGAGGACGCCCTGAGCGCGGTGCCCAGGTCCCTCACCTCGGCGAGCCTGGCCTGCGGGGCCAGCCCGTGGCAGACCGCCTGGCGGGTGGTGCTGCCCACCGCCAGCCCCGGCATCTTCTCGGCCGTCATGGTGGGCCTGGGCCGGGCCATCGGCGAGACGATGATCGTGCTCATGGCCACGGGCAACACCCCGGTCATGGACTGGAGCCCCTTCAACGGCATGCGCACCCTGGCGGCCAACATAGCCGTGGAGACCCCCGAGGCCCCGGTGCACGGCACCCTCTACAGGCTCCTCTTCTTCACCGCCGCGCTGCTGTTCTGCCTGACCTTCCTCCTCAACACCGCCGCCGAGCTGGTCCGCCAGCATCTGCGCAAGCGCTACGAGTCCCTGTGATGATGAACGTCCGCGAGTGGTGGCGCCGGGGCAGCGCCCTGATCTGGTTCTCCGGGGCCACCCTGGGGTTCTCCCTGCTGATGATCCTGGGCCTGGTGGGCTACATCGGCGCCAAGGGGCTGGGGTTCTTCTGGCCCGGGGCGATCGTGGCCTCCACCACCGCCCAGGGACCCATCCTGGGCGAGATCACGGGGCAGGAGGCCGACAAGATCCAGTTCCACGTGGGCAACCGGGACCTCTTCGGCCAGGACTACCGGTGGGTGCCCCGGGCGGAGCTCGGCCCCCTTTCCACCCCGGCGGACGCCGTGGTGGTGGAGCGGCTGGAGTACGGCCCCTTCATCGGCCGGATCCGAAGCCTGGAGAAGGACGGGCAGGTGCTTCCCGGGGATCCCATGGAGACGCTCCGGCGGCTCCGCCCCGCGGCCCTGGCCATGAGCCGGCATATCCGGGACCTGGACAAGGTGGAGATCGGCGGCCTCAACCGGAAGATGGAGGACCTCCGCCTGGAGATGAAGGCCCGGCCCGGCCTGGAGGCGCGCATGGCGGCCCTGAAGGCCCGGTACGACGCCGCCGAGGCCCGCCTGGAGGTCCTGCGGGCCCAGGCGGCCTCGGTCACCGTGACCCTGGAGGCCGCCGACGGCCAGACCAAGACCCTTCCCCTGGCCTCGGTGGTGCGGCTTGTGCCCTCCAACGCGTTGGGGGTGGCCGGCAAGATGGGCGCCTACCTGTCCCGCCTCTGGGAGTTCGTGGCCGACGATCCCCGGGAGTCCAACACCGAGGGGGGCATCTTCCCGGCCATCTTCGGCACGGTGATGATGGTGCTCCTCATGTCCGTCCTGGTGGTGCCCCTGGGGGTCCTCGCGGCCCTCTACATGCGGGAGTACGCGCGCCAGGGCCTGCTCCTGCGCACCCTGCGCATCGCGGTGAACAACCTGGCCGGGGTGCCCTCCATCGTCTTCGGCGTGTTCGGGCTGGGGTTCTTCGTCTACTTCGTGGGCGGCGGCATCGACCGGCTCTTTTTCGCGGAGAAGCTGCCGGCCCCCACCTTCGGCACCGGCGGCATCCTGTGGGCGGCCCTCACCCTGGCGCTCCTGACGGTGCCGGTGGTGATCGTGGCCACCGAGGAGGCCCTGGCCGCCGTGCCCCGCAGTCAGCGGGAGGCGAGCCTGGCCCTGGGCGCCACCCGGTGGCAGACCCTCTGGAACGTGGTCATCCCCGGGGCCATGCCCGGCATCCTCACCGGGCTCATCCTCGCCATGGCCCGGGGCGCGGGGGAGGTGGCGCCGCTCATGCTCACCGGGGTGGTCAAGCTGGCCCCCTCCATGCCCCTGGACGGCACCTTTCCCTTCCTCCACCTGGACCGCAAGTTCATGCACCTGGGCTTCCACATCTACGACGTGGGCTTCCAGAGCCCCAACAGCGAGGCCGCCAAGCCCATGGTGTTCATGACCGCCCTGCTGCTGCTCCTGGTGGTGGTGGTCCTCAACCTGTTCGCCCTCCGCCTGCGCAGCCGATTGCGGGCGAGAATGGGCGGAGGAGCCTTCTGATGCAAGCCGGAGACACCATGACGGACGTCGAGCCCAGGCAGGGCGCCCCCCGCAAGACCGAGGTGCCCCTCACGGACACCGCGGTGCTGAGCGCCAAGCCGCTCCTCCACATCGAGGACGTGAGCCTCTTCTACGGGCCCAAGCAGGCCCTCTTCAACATCGACCTGGAGGTGCGCGAGCACTCGGTCATGAGCCTCATCGGCCCCTCGGGCTGCGGCAAGAGCACGCTCCTGCGCTGCATCAACCGCATGAACGACCTCATCCCCAACGTGCGCATCCAGGGCAGCGTCAAGGTGGGCGACGACGACATCTACGACCCGGCGGTGGACGTCATCAACCTGCGCAAGCGCATGGGCATGGTGTTCCAGAAGTCCAACCCCTTTCCCAAGAGCATCTACGAAAACGTGGCCTATGGCCTGCGCATCCAGGGGGTCAAGGACCGGGCCGTGCTGGACGAGGCGGTGGAACGCAGCCTCATCGCCTCCGGGCTCTGGGACGAGGTGAAGGACCGGCTCAAGGAGAGCGGCCTGGGGCTCTCCGGCGGCCAGCAGCAGCGCCTGTGCATCGCCCGGGCCATGGCCGTCCGGCCCGAGGTGCTCCTCATGGACGAGCCCTGCTCGGCCCTGGACCCCCTGGCCACCAGCCGCATCGAGGAACTGATCTTCGAACTCAAGCGGGACTACACCATCGTCATCGTGACCCACAACATGCAGCAGGCCGCCCGGGTCAGCGACTTTACGGCGTTCTTCTGGATGGGTAAGCTCATCGAGACCGGGCTTACGGAGATGCTGTTCACCAATCCGAGGGTGCGGATGACCGAGGATTACATCAGCGGGAGATTCGGTTAATGGCGCGCCACTTCGACAACGAGCTGAGGGACCTCAAGTTCAGCCTCCTGGCCATGGCCGGGCAGGTGGAGGAGATGATCCTGCTCACTCATAATTCGCTTATGGAACGCAGCGACGCCGACGCGCGCCGGGTCAACGACCTGGACAAGGCCGTGGACGAGCTGGAGCTGCGCCTGGACCAGGCGTGCATCGACCTGCTGGCCCTGCGGGCGCCCTTCGCCTCGGACCTGCGGCTCATCGCCTCCACCCTCAAGATCGTTCCCGAACTGGAGCGCATCGGGGACCACTGCACCAACATCGCCCGGCGGGCCCTCATCCTGAACCCCATGCCCCCCCTGGCCCTGGGCGACGGCCTGCGCAAGCTCGGCGAGGAGACGCTCTCCATGGTGCGCCGGGCGGTGGACGCCTTCGTGAACGGGGACGCGGACCTGGCCCGGGCCGTCATCCAGGCCGACGATTCCGTGGACGCCCTCTACGTGGACATCAACCGGGAACTCCTGCGGCTCATGCTGGCGGATCCCCTGACCATCGAGCGGGCCAGCCACCTCATCATCGTCATCAAGAACTGGGAGCGCATCGCCGACCAGGCCACCAACATCGCCGAGGAGGTGCTCTTCATCATCGGCGGCGTCAGCGTGAAGCACCCCTACCTGCAGACCCCCCCCGACCAAGCCTGACCGGAGTCCCGATGCCCCACCTCCTCCTCCTTGAAGACGATGCCGACATCCGCCTGGGGCTGGAAGAGCATCTCAAACGGGAGGGGTTCTCCCTGAGCACCTTCGGCACCGGCCGGGAGGCCCTGCGGTTCATCTCCCAGTCCTCCTCGGGGCAGGCCTCCCGCCTGGACGTGGCCCTGCTGGACCTCACCCTGCCCGACGTGGACGGCCTGGACGTGCTGAGGGCCATCCGCGCCGACGCCAGCTACCGCGCCCTGCCGGTGGTCCTGGTAACCGCCCGCAACGAGGAGATCGACCGGGTCCTGGGCCTGGAGCTGGGGGCCGACGACTACATCTCCAAGCCCTACTCCAGCCGGGAGCTGGTGGCCCGGATCCGGGCCATCCTGCGGCGCGCGGCCTTCATCGACACCGGCGGCAAGGTCCAGCAGATGACCTTCGGGCCGATCTCCGTGGACCTGGACATGCACATCGCCCGGGTCAGCGGGGAAGCCATCGAGTTGACGCGCAGGGAGTTCGAACTGCTGGCCTACTTCCTCCAGAATCCCCGGCGGGTGCTGAGCCGGGAGAAGATCCTTCAGCAAGTGTGGGGACTGGAATATTTGGGTGAAAGCCGGACCATCGACGCCCACGTGCGCCGGGTGCGTTCGAAGCTGGGGGAGGCCGCGAGCCTCATCGAGACGGTGGTCGGGGTGGGCTACCGGCTGGGAAGCGTGGACGCCTAGGGGGCTTCGTCCCGTCCTGGGAAAAAGCGGGGGAGCTGGGGCTTCCGGCCATTCCGGCTAGGGATCCGGGGCTTCCCGGGGCACAATGGAACCATTGGCCTTCCTGGAGTCCCGATGTCCCTGAACTCTCTCATCAGCTGGTTGAAGCCCCACGAAATGGTGTTTTTCGACCTGCTCGAATCCTCCGCATCCAACCTCGTGGAGTCGGCCAAGCATTTCGAGGCCGAGTTCAAGTCCCGGCAGACCCCCGGCGAATGGGCCGGGATGCGCCGCAAGATGAAGGACCTGGAGCACGTCGGGGACGAGATCACCCATGAGATCGTGGACCGGCTCAACCGCACCTTCATGACGCCCATCGAGCGCGAGGACATCCTCCACCTGGCCCACAGCCTCGATGACGTCGTGGACTGCCTGGACGGGGTCTGCGAGCGCCTGGTGCTCTACAAGATCACCACCGTGATGCCCACGGCCGTGGAACTGGGCCGGCTCATCGTCGCCGGCGCCGAGGAGATCCGGCCCCTCATCGGCCACCTGCGCAACATGTCCAACGGAAAGGACATCAACAAGCGCATCCAGTACTGCAACGAGCTCGAGAACCAGGCCGACGCCGTCTACCACGCGGCCCTGGCCGAGATCTTCGAGAACCCCAAGGACCCCATCGAGCTCATCAAGTGGAAGGAGATCCTCAGCCTCCTGGAGGACGCCACCGACCGCATCGAACTCGTCTCCAAGGTCGTGAGCTCAACCGTCATGCGCAACGCCTGAGCGAGCCATGATCCCGACGCTCATCCTCATCATCCTGATGGCCTGGGCCATCGACTACATCAACGGCTTCCACGACACCGCCAACGCCATCGCCACCGTGGTGTCCACGGGGGTGCTGTCGGCCCGCAACGCCATCGTCATGGCGGCCTGCCTCAACTTCGGCGGGGCCCTCCTGGGGACCCACGTGGCCACCACCATCGCCAAGGGGATCGCCGACTCCCAGTTCGTGGTGCCCGAAGTGCTCATCGCCGCCCTCACCGCGGCGATCCTGTGGGACCTGGCCACCTGGTACTTCGGAATCCCCTCCAGCACCAGCCACACCCTCATGGGCGGCCTGGCCGGGGCCGTGGTGGCCCACGCGGGCTTCGGGGCCCTCCACATGACCAAGCTGGAGGAGATCACCCTCTTCATCTTCGTCTCCCCGATGCTGGGCTTCATCATGGGGGCCATCCTGATCCTGCTCATCCAATGGATCTGCAGGCATGCCTCGGGCACGAGGATCAACAACGCCTTCCGGAAGCTCCAGCTGGTCTCGGCCAGCGCCATGGCCTTCACCCACGGCCAGAACGACGCCCAGAAGGCCATGGGCGTCATCTGCCTCGCCCTGATCATCTACGGGAAGATGACCGTCCTCCCCGGCCACCAGGTGGCCGTGCCCCTGTGGGTCAAGGTGGGCTGCGCGGGCATGATGGCCGCGGGCACCGCCAGCGGCGGCCTGCGCATCATCAAGACCATGGGCAGCCGCATCGTCAAGCTCCGGCCCATCCACGGGTTCGCGGCCGAGACCGCCGCGGCCATGGTCCTGTTCACCACCGCCCACTTCGGAATCCCCGTGTCGACCACCCACTCCATCACCGGCGCCATCATGGGCGTCGGGGCCACCATGAACGCCAACGTGGTCCGCTGGGGCGTGGCCGGGAACATCTTCGTGGCCTGGGTGCTGACGATCCCCTGCAGCTTCGGCATCGCCTACGGAACGCTGCGTCTGCTCCACCCTC
Source organism: Holophagaceae bacterium UBA692 (assembly GCA_002297665.1). Lineage (GTDB taxonomy): Bacteria > Acidobacteriota > Holophagae > Holophagales > Holophagaceae > Mesoterricola. The sequence continues at coordinate 10,606 of DBMS01000228.1, forward strand.
TGTTCGTCCGATAGAAGTCACAGGGCCGTAACCAGGCTGGACTAAAAGAGATACAAAGATCAGGAAGACTGGTCCCCAGGAGGACCCATGTCGCCGCTGCCCGCCGTCCTGCTCTTCGTTTCCATGGCCATGGCCGCCCCGCCCCCGGTCGCCCCCGGCGAGCTGACGCCCTTCCTCAAGGTCGTCACCGCCAGCGCGGGGGCGCCGGGCCGCATCGCCTGCCGGGACATGGACCTGGCCATGGCCCTCAAGAAGGGCGGCGTCTCGCCCGACGCGAAGGCTCCGGTGGCCTGGGCCGCCAACCGGGAGCAGCTGAAGGACTTCCTGGCCGAAGGCAAGCTGGTGGTGGCCGGCGACGCCGCGCTGCTGGCGGCCGGGGCCGCGGTCGCCATCGTCCAGGAAAAGGGCCGGCCCGTGATCCTGGTCGACGCGAGGAACGTCCAGGCCTCGGGCGTCACCCTCTCGGACGCCCTCCTGAAGATCGCCCGGGTCCGGTAGCGCCATGCCCACCGTGTTCACACCCAATTCGCACCGGATTCTCCCGCCGGGGCCACGCCGGGCCGAAACTCGAGCCATGGTCCCCCTCGCCTCCCTCTCCCTCGCCACCAGCCGCGCCCGCCTGGCCCTCCACGGCGGGCCCCGCAGCCACCCCGGCGGCACCGCCGAGGGGATGATCGCCCTGGGCGACCAGCTCCGGGCCATCCTCGCCGAGGATCGCCTCAAGCCCCACTTCCAGCCCATCGTGGACCTGGAGACCGGGACGGTCCTGGCCTTCGAGGGGCTCATCCGCGGGCCCTCGGACACCCTGCTCCACGCCCCGGCCAGCCTCTTCAAGGTGGCCGGGCTCACGAACCAGCTCTACGACCTGGAATGCGCCTGCTGCAGGACGCTGGTGCGGGCCTACGCGGCCAGCGGAGCCGCCCAGAAGCTGTTCCTGAACATGAGCCCCGGCAGCCTGGCCACGGCCGCCCGGAGCGCGCTCCAGCCGATCCAGGGCCTGGAGGAGCTGGGCGTGCCCCCGGAACGCATCGTCATCGAGCTGACCGAGGCCCTGCCCATCCACGACCTGGGCGTCCTGGCCAAGGCCATCCTTCTCTTCCGGAAGCTGGGGTTCGCCATCGCCCTGGACGACCTGGGCGAGGGCTTTTCCAGCCTGCGCCTGTGGTCCGAGCTCCGCCCGGAGTTCGTGAAGGTGGACATGCACTTCATCCAGGGCGTGAGCCGGGACCCGGTCAAGCTCCAGTTCCTGAAGTCGCTCTGCGACATCGCCGCCACCACCGGCGCCAAGGTCGTGGGCGAAGGCATCGAGATGGAGGCCGACCTCGCCGTGGTGCGGGACCTGGGCCTGCACCTGGGCCAGGGGTACCTCCTGGGCCGGCCCGCCCCCGCGCCCAACCCGGCCGCCGCGCCGGGCCTCTTCCGGCACCGGGAGCCCGGCGGCTCCGGCTGGATCCGGGATGACCGCTCCACCGCGGCCCGGCTCATGGTCGAGGTTCCGGCCCTGGCCCCCGACACCCCCAACGGCGTCGTGGAAAAGCTGTTCCAGTCCGACTCCGACCTGCAGACCATACCCGTCGTGAAGGACGGAATCCCCCTGGGCCTCATCAACCGCCACGTGTTCATGGACATGATGTTCAAGCCCTTCTCCCGGGAGGTCCACGGCAAGAAGCCCGTGGAGGCCATCATGAACAGGGACATCCTCGTGCTGGACCACCGCACCACCCTGCATGAACTCAGCCGCCTCATCGTCGAGTCCGACCCCCGCCACATCCTCCACGGCTACATCCTCACCCGGGACGGCGTCTACGCGGGCATGGGCAGCGGCCACGACCTCATGCGGGAGATCACCCAGATGCAGATCAAGGCCGCGCGCTACGCCAACCCCCTCACGGGCCTTCCAGGCAACGTGCCCATCAACGAGCACCTGGACGACCTGCTCCACCAGGGCGTGCCCTTCGTGGCGTGCTACTGCGACCTGGACCACTTCAAGCCCTACAACGACGTGCACGGCTACCGGCGGGGCGACGACGTGATCCAGTGGACCGGGGACCTGCTCCGGGCCGCGTGCGAGCCCGACCTGGACTTCGTGGGCCACATCGGAGGGGACGACTTCATGATGGTGTTCCGCAGCCCGGACTGGGAGCGCCGGTGCGCCGGGCTCCTGGCGGCCTTCGACGCCGGGCTGGAGCGGTTCTTCAGCGCCGGCGAGCTCGACCTGCGGGGCTACGTGGGCGAGGACCGCGCCGGGCGCCAGGTGCTGCATCCCCTCCTGAGCCTGAGCGTGGGCGCGGTGAAGGCCCTGCCCGGAACCTTCGCCAACCACCACGAGATCGCCGCCAGCGCCGCGGTCGCCAAGAAGGAGGCCAAGGGCCTGGAAGGTTCCGTGCTCTTCGTGGAGCGGCGCCAGCCTCGGCGGGTAACAAGGAATTCCCAGGAATGATCCGGGGCGTTGCGGCCAGGGCCACGGCCCGTAACGCCCGGACGCGATGCTTGGACCAGGAGGTGATCCGATGACGATCCCGCTCATGGAACCCCGGCAGCCCCGCTACGAGATCCGCCCCCTGGCGCCCGGCGACTTTCCCCACCTCAGGCGCCTGGAGCGCGAGATCTGGGAGCAGGACGAGGTGGGAGAGCTCTGCCCCTACTACCAGCGGCTCTGCACGGACTTCTACTCCGAGTGGTGCTTCCTCGCCCTGGACGGCGACCGCCCCGCGGGGTACGTGCTGAACTTCCCCAACGGCAAGGCCATCTACTGCGCCACCCTGGCCGTGCACCCCGACTACCGCAAGTCCCGCGTGAACTACCTGCTCATCCGCGCCATGGTCCAGAAGCTCCTGGCCGAGGACATGGAGTCCTGCCGCTTCCTGGTGGAGCCCGGCAACCTCGACGCCAGGTCCATCCACGAATCCCTGGGCGCGCGGGTGGTGGCCGAGGCGCGGGACTATTACCACCCGGGCGACGTGCGGCTGTGGTCGGTCATCGAGAAGCAGGACATCGACCGCCTCCGGGCCCGGTACTCCCGCCTCAAGCTGGTTTCCTGAAGCGGAGCGCGCGTGGATTCCGAAGACCTGCTCATGGCCCTGCGCACGGGCGTCACCCCTTTCCTGGGCCTGCCCCAGCAGCTGGAGCCCTCCGCCGTGCCCGGCGTCGTGCTGGGGGCCCCCTTCGACGGCGGGGTCCTGAACCGCCCCGGCGCGCGCCTGGGCCCCTGGGCCCTGCGGGCGGCCACCCTGGGACTGGGCCGCGCGGCCATGCCCTTCCGCCTCCAGGGCCACGACCTGGGGGGCCGCACCCTGGCGGCCCTGGACTGGGTGGACGGCGGCAACATCCCCACCCGGCCCTTCAGCATTCCCGATGCGCTGGACGCGGTGGAGGCGGCGGTGCACGGGTGGAGCTCCCTGGGGGCGCGGACCCTCCTCCTGGGCGGCGACCACCTCATGACCCTGGGTGCCCTGCGGGCCCACTCCCGCATTCGCGGGCCCCTGGGCCTCCTGCACCTGGACGCCCACCCCGACGCCGGCACCGGCGAGGCCTGGGGCACCGGACACCACCACGGCACCTGGCTCCGGAGCGCGATCCAGGAAGGCCTGGTGGACCCCCGGCACACGGTGACCCTGGGGGTGCGCGCCCCCCGGTTCGACAGCGAGGAGATCGTCTTCCTCCTGAACGCCGGCGTGCGCCTGTGGACGCCCCTGGACCTCAAGGACCCCCGGCTCCTTTCGCAGCTCCAGGGCGACATCGCCCGGGTGGGCCAGGTGCCCGCCTACGTGAGCGTGGACCTGGACGTGCTGGACCCGGCCTTCTGCCCCGCCGTGGCCGAACCGGTCCCCGGCGGCCTTTCGGCGCTGGACGTCTTCACCCTGCTGGCCTGCCTCCGGAACGTGGGGTGGGTCGGCGCCGACATCATGGAACTGGCCCCCACCCTGCCCGGCGCGGACGACAGCGCGCGGGTGGCGGCCCACATCGCGCTTCAACTGCTCAGCTGAAGGAGACGGGACATGTGGCTTTCGCTGCTTGAACGGCAAGGCATCGCGGTGGGCTGGGACGAGCTCGTCACGGGCTACGACTTCGGCCTGCTCACCCAGG
>DBMS01000186.1:0-22018 GCA_002297665.1 Holophagaceae bacterium UBA692
CGGTCTTGCCGAAGGCCTCGACGTTCCCGTCGAGCCGGGCCAGCTTGGCGGTGCCGTTGGTGATGACGCCCTTGAGGGCCTCGCGCATCATCGCCGAGGTCTCCTCGCTGATCACCTGCTCTTTCACCTTGGGCTTGAACTCCTGGAGGAGGTTGCCCTGGTCGTTGAAGACCTTCTGGATGAGGTAGGGCTGCATGAGCCGGCCGCCGTTGGCCAGCACGCACCCNNGGCCGACAGGCCGTAGCCGTAGCTCATGGTGAGCTGGGTGGTGCGGCTCCACCGGTCCGGCGCCTGGAGGCGGCCCGCGGTCTCCCCGGGGAAATTGAGGCCCGTGGTCTCGCCGAAGCCGAACTTGCGCAGGTACTGGAAGTGCACGGCGGGGTCCAGGCGGAGGCCGATCTTGGCGGCGCCGATGTTGGAGCTCTGCCAGAGCACGGCCTCGAAGGGGATGGTCCCGTGGCTGTGGGTGTCGGTGACCACCTTGTCGGCGTACTTCCACCTTCCGGCCTCGCAGGCGATCATCTCGCCCAGGTGCACCTTGTGCTCCTCCAGGGCCATGGCCGCCGTGAAGATCTTCATGGTGGAGCCGGGCTCGTAGCTGTCCTCCACCGGATGCACCTTGCGCGCGGCCTTCTGGCGCTCCATCTCGCGGCGGTACTCCTCCTTCTCCGCCGCGCTCCACTCGGATTCCGAGCGGTTCAGGAACCGCTTGGGCATGATGTGGTTCGGGTCGAAGGTGGGCGTGCCGGCCATGGCCAGGATCTCGCCGGTCTGGGGGTCCACCACCACGGCGTAGGCGGTGGCGGGGTGGCTGCGCTTGACGCCCTCCTCCAGGGCCTCCTCCACGATGTGCTGGATGGTCGAGTCGATGGTGAGCTGGAGGGTGGAGCCGTTCACGGGGATCTTGGCGTAGTTCTCGCGCATGATGAGGAGCCGCCCCTTGGCGTCCCGGGGGGCGATGAGCTCGCCGGGCTTGCCCGCGAGCTGCTCGTCGAAGGTGCGCTCGATGCCCAGCTGGCCCACGCCGTCGATGTTGATGAACCCGACGATCTGGCACGCCAGGCTCCCCCTGGGGTAGTGGCGCTTGCTTTCGGGGAGGAAGTCCACCCCTTCGATCTTGAGGGCCCGGATGGCGGCGACCTTGCTCGCGGGCAGCTGGCGCTCGATCCACACGAAGGGCTTCTTGCGCAGCAGCCGCTCCAGGACGGCCGAGCGCGGCATCTCCAGGATGGGCGCCAGCTGGGCGGCGGCCTTCTGGGCGCTCTGGCGGTCCGGCTCACCCCAGTTGCGCTCCGTATCCCCCTTCCCGGCCCGGAAGTCGGGGTAGAAGGCGGGCGGGTTGGCGAAGAGGCTCTCCACCTTGAGGGAGATGGCCAGGGACCCGCCCCGGCGGTCGCGCAGCTCGCCCCGGATGGGGGCGATGGGCACCACCGTGGTGTGCTGGCGTTCCGCCCGTAGGCGGTAGTAGCCGTGCTGGACGCCCTGGAGCCAGAGGAGCCGCAGGGTGATCATCAGGATCCAGAACAGGGAGCCCCCCAGGATCCACGGGAGCCTGGCGTCCACGAGCTCCGAGGCCTCGGGCCTCCCCAGGAGGCGCCGGGGCGAAGGAGAACCGCTGAGGATGCCGCCGATCGCCAATGAGAACCACTTTCACGGCCCGAAGGGCCTTTACGATCTTACTAGAGTCCAACCTGCCCGGGTGGCAGCAGCTTGGCCAGCTTCTGGTCCTCCTTGGTGAACACCGTGGGGATCAGGTGGCTCTGCTTGTGGGGCACGAGGCCGGTCTTCACGGCGAAGGCCTGGACCTCCTCGTCCCGCTGGAAGCGGGAACGCTCCAGGAGGAGGGTGCGCCGGGCCTCCTCCTCGTGGTGGATCTTCTCCCGGATCTCGCTCATCTCGTAGCTCATGCGGGTGTGCTGGATCTTCAGGTAGGCCATGGAGGCCAGGGGCATGGCCAGGGCGAACACCAGGAGGAGCATGCGCAGCACGCCTTCGCCCTCCACCTGGCGGGGGGCGTGGGAGAGGGTCTGGCGGGAGTCGAACCGTTTTCCGTTCATCGCGGGTTCCTCATGAGGTCGGAATCGGGAAGCCGCTCCCCGATCCGCAGGCGCGCGGAGCGGGAAGGGGGATTGGCGGCGCATTCGGCGTCCGAGGGCTTGAGGCCGCCGGGATGCACGAGCTTGATGATCCTGGGCAGCGCCACGGGCGAGGTGCGCCCGGGGCCGTCGTAGACGCCGGCGAGGCGCCGCAGGGTCTGCTTGGCGATGCGGTCCTCGAGGCTGTGGAAGGAGATGACGCCGATGCGGCCGCCGGGCTTCAGGCAGGAGACGGCCTTCTCGAGGGTCGCCGACAGGCGCGCCAGCTCCCCGTTGACGGCGATGCGGATGGCCTGGAACGTGCGGGTGGCGGGATCGATCTGCTTCTTCTTGCGGGCCGCGTCCCGGGGCAGGACCTTGTAGACGGCCTGGGCCAGGTCGAAGGTCGAGTGGAGCCGGCCGTCGTGGAAGGCCCGCAGGATGTTCCGGGCGATGGGCCGGGAGGCCCGTTCCTCGCCGTAGGCGTAGAGCGCGTCCGCCAGGGATTCGTCGGTCTGGTCCGCGAGCCACTGGAGGGCGGTCGCCCCGGATTCCGTGTCCATGCGCATGTCCAGGGGACCTTCTTCCATGAAGCTGAAGCCCCGCTTGGGGTCCCGCAGCTGGAGGGTGGAGACGCCCAGGTCCAGGAGGACGGCGTCGAGGCCGCCGGGGGCCTGGAGGTGCTGCCAGGCCTGGAAGGCGGGGTGCTCCCAGACGTCCTCATGGGTATCGGCGAGGATGGTGAGCCGGGCGTCGGAGCCCAGGCGGGCCCTGGCCCTTTCCCGGGCTTCCGGATCGCGGTCCACGCCCAGGTAGCGGGTGCCGGCGTCGCACCGGGCCAGGATGGCCTCGGCGTGGCCGCCCAGGCCCAGGGTGAGGTCGAGCACACGGCCGCCGGGGGGGACCGGGAGGTTCTCCAGCACTTCGGCCAGCAGGACGGGAACGTGGACGACGGGTTCCATGGTCAGATCCCCAGGTCCGCGAGGGCCGCGAGGTCCTCGGTGGTCAGGGGGTCGGCCACGAGCCGGCCCGCGAAGGCCTCCTTGTTCCAGATGGCCAGGTGGTCCATCTGGCCGAGGATGGCCACCTCGCCCACGAGGCCGGCGGCCTCGCGGAGGGTGGGCGGGATGACGAAGCGCCCCTGGGCGTCGGGCTCCACCTCGGAGCCATAGTAGGCCGTCACTTCCAGGAACCGGCGCTTGGCGGGGTTGGTGCCGGGAACCGAGGCCAGCCGGGCCTCGATGGCCTCCCACACGGGCAATGGATAGAGCCGCGCCCCCAGGCCGTCCAGGGAGGTGAGGTACGCGCGCAGGCCGGGCTGGCCTTCGCTCTTGGCGAAGACATCCAGGTCGGCCTTGAAGGTGGTGGGCAGCTTGAGACGGCCCTTTTCGTCCACGGTGGCCGGTGCATTTCCGCGAAGTCGCAGCACCGGTGACGCCTTTCAACAACGTTCAAAGATTGCAGGGGGTAGGGAGGAAGTGCCACTAATTTCCACTTCAACCCATTTTGTTCCGTTTTATTCCACTCCCAAGTTTAGAAATGGTTTGTTATCGAACAAGCCGGAAGTAAAGCGAATCCGCCGGGACGATCTCCCGGCGGATTCGAACGTTTCCCCTTGTTTCTGAGCGCGTTATGGTCTGATCGCCCGGCTCCGCCGGCGAAATTTTCGCGAGCCGCCCAGGCCCCGCCTCCATTCATGGCCGCCGGGGAGCCGCCCCTCCCGGCGAAAGGCTTTACCTGAAAACCTCCCTCAGGATGGGCCGGGCTGGGCGGCCCGGTTCATCGGCCCGCGGTTCCTGCCCAGGCAGCGCTCCAAGGCATGCACGGGCAGTCCCAGCGCCATCAGCCCGAAGGCGGCCGCCGCGGTCCGGGGCCGGTAGGCCACGGCGCCCTGGATCAGGAACAGGCAGACGGCGCAGAAGACCAGGGTGGGAAAGGGATAGGCCGTGACCCTGTACGGGCGCGGCACCGAGGGTTCCCGCCGGCGGAGGACGAGCACGGCGAGGCTCGTGGCCAGGTAGAAGGCGTAGACCGCGGCGGCCGTGTAGACGAGGGTGTCCACGAAGGCGCCCAGCGAAACGATGAGGCAGGCGGCCACGAGGCCCTGGAACAGCAGGGCCCTCCGGGGCGCCCCGATGCGGTCGTCCCAGGCCGCCAGGGGGCGGAAGGCGCGGTGGTCCCGTCCCACCGCGTACGAGATCCGGGCGCCGGTGAAGACGATGCCCCCCAGGGCGCCCAGGGCCGAAACGCAGATCAGCGCGCTGAAGACCCTGCCCGCCGGCGCTGGCAGGACGCTGCCGAAAGCCTGGGCCGCCGCGGCCCCCGAGGCCGACAGGCCGTTGAAGCCGAGCACGCGCAGGAAGGCGAGCGTCACGGCGAGGTAGAGCCCGGTCACGGCGCCGGTTCCCAGCACCATGGCGCGGATGAGGTTCCGGCCCGGATGCCGGACCTCCGCGGCCACGAAGGCCGTCTCGTTCCAGCCGCCGAAGGCGAACAGCACCAGGATCAGGGCCACGCTGAAGGGAAGCGGCGCCTGGGCGGCGACGGCGGGGGGCGCGCTTCCCCTGGCGCAGGCCGCCAGGGCGATGCCCAGCAGGCCCAGGAACTTCACGATGGTCAGCAGGTTCTGCGTCAGGCGGCTGGCGCGCACGCCGGCCATGTGGATGGACGTGAGCACGGCCACGGCGGCCAGGGCATAGGCCTGCAGCGTGAAGCGGTGCGCGGGCCAGGGATTCCAGATGGCGCGGGCGTAGGTGGCGAAGGCGAAGGCCATGATCGCGATGTCGCCGGGCCGCGCCACCACCAGCTGGAGCCAGCCGAAGAGGAATCCGGCAGCAGGACCGTAGGCCCGCGTGAGGTACACGTAGTCGCCCCCCTCCTGCGGGTAGGCCGAGGCCAGTTCAGCGTACCCGAGGGCGCCGCAGAGGGAGAGGGCCCCGCCCAGGACCCAGATCCCCAGGAGGCCCCAGGGCCCGCCCGCGCCCCGGGCGACGTCCGGCGCCACCTGGTAGATGCCGGTGCCGACGATGATGCCGACGATCAGGCACGTGGCGTCCAGGAGGCCGAGTTCGCGCCGCGGACCGGATGCCGCCATGAAGCTATTCGGCGCCGTAGACGGCGAACCACTGCTCGGTCAGGTACTCGAACACCCGCACCGGCTTCAGGCCCGCCGCCGCCATCTCCCGGTCCATGGTGGCCCGGGAGAACTGCTGGTCCACCGAAGGGCCCCAGGGGCGCTCGGACATGGGCTTGGGGATGTAGTCGATGACCACGATGCGGCCGCCGGGCGCCAGGCCGGCCTTGAGCTTGGCGGCGAAGGGCGTCCGGTCCTTCACGTAATGCAGGACGTCCACCAGCAGGATGGTGTCGGCTCCGCCCGGAGGCAGCATGGGATCCTCGGGCCGGCTGCGCAGGAGCTTGATGTTGGCCAGCTTCTCCGCCTGGGCGCGCTTGTCCACGTAGTCGAGCATGTCGGGATTGATGTCCACCGCCAGCACGGTGCCCGTCGGACCCACCGCCTTGGCGATGGGAATCGTGAAGTAGCCGGAGCCCGCGCCCACGTCCGCCACCCGCTCACCGGGCTTGAAGGCCAGGGAGGCCATGATCTGGTCCGGCTTCTGAAAGGCGGCCCGCTCCTTGCGTTCCAGCATGGCCAGGTAGCCCTTGGTCCAGGCCAGGCGGGCCAGGGCCTTGAAGCGCGGCTCCCCGCGCAGGTCCTTGAAGGCCTCGCCTTCGCGGATGGCGTCCACGTCCCAGAAGCCGGCATCCACGGCCCGCTGCAGCCACGCGTAGGCCTCGGGCCGGTTGCCCAGCTTCGCGTTGGCGGCCGCCAGGTTGAACAGGGCCTCCAGGTGGATGGGCTCCACCCGCTCGTTGAGCGCTTCGGCCACCGCCAGCAACTTGACCGGGTCGCCGGCCTTGCGGGCCTCCTCCATGCGCGAATGGAGCGTGGCGATGGCGGGCGGCGCGGGCTCGGCGGCCATGCCCAGGAGCCCGGTGCAGAGAAGGAGGTTCAGAACGCGTAGTCGCATGGGTCCTCGCTCGGCGGGACGCGCCCGCAGGTGCAAGGATCCCTCCGTTCCCGGGAGCCGCGCCCCGGTTCCAGGGAACGGAGGAATCAAACCGGCGAACGGCTGCCTTTCCGCAGGGAAGCCTGTCCCGGCGCCGGCCCGTGCCTGCGCCAAAACGCCCGTTCGCTGTATCGGCCTTGCCGCTGGCCGGACCCGGCGCCTCCCCCGAGGGGGTCCGCGCCATCCTGAAGGGTGCCCCGGACGCGTCCGCCCCCGTCGATCCAAGGAGTCCCCATGCCCAACCCCCGCCTCCTCCTTCCGCTCCTGGCCCTGCTCCTCGCCATCCCCTCCCGGGCCGACGAAGGCATGTGGACCTTCGACAACCTGCCTCTGGACCGGCTGAAGGCGGAATTCGGCTTCACCCCCGACCAGGCCTGGCTCGACCATGTGCGCCTGGCCGCCGTGCGCGTGCCCCGGGGCAGCGCCTCCTTCGTCAGCGGGGACGGGCTGATCCTCACGAACCACCACGTGGCCCACGGCGCCATCCAGCAGGTTTCGGACGAAGCGCGCGACCTGGTGAGGAACGGCTTCGTCGCCGCCTCCCGGGACCAGGAGATCAAGGTTCCGGGTTTCACGGCCCAGTACCTGGTGGCCATGGAAAACGTGACGGCCCAGGTGGAACGGGACGTGCCGGCCGGACTTCCGGCGGCGGAAGCGGAGAAGGTCCGGGCGGAGGCCATCGCCCGGTTGGCGGCCGAGGCGGGCCGGAAGAGCCGGCACCCGCATGCACGACGCGGCCTTCCGGACGGAGCTCCTCGAAAAGGGCCCGGAGGCCAGCCAGGACCCCTTCCTCGTCCTGGCCCGCACCCTGGATCCCATGAACCGCGGGCTGCAGGAGGCCCAGATGGAGGTTCAGCGCGTCATTTCCGGGCACGTCGCCCGCATCGCCAGGGCCCGCTTCAAGGCGTACGGCCGGACGAAGTACCCGGACGCGACGTTCACCCTGAGGTTGAGCTACGGGACCGTGGCCACCTGCCCGGCCCTCGGAACCCTGCTCCAGCCTTTCACCACCCTGGGCGGGCTGTTCGACCGGGCCGACGCCTGGGGTGCCCGCGCCGAGAACGGGTCCTGGGCCCTTCCCCCCCGCTGGCGGGAGCGCCGGGCCCGGCTCGAGCCGAGCACGCCCTACAATTTCCTCTGCACCCACGACTGCATCGGCGGCAACTCAGGAAGCCCCATGGTCAACCGGAACGGCGAACTCGTCGGCCTGGCCTTCGACGGCAACATCGATTCCATCCCGGGCCGCTACTACTACAACGGGAAGGTCAACCGCTGCGTCAGCGTGGACGCCCGGGGCATCCTGGAAGCGTTGGCCAAGGTCTACGACGCGGGCCATCTGGTGTCGGAACTGAAGGAAGGCCGCCCGTGATGCCGTTCGCTATCCCTTCAGGCGCGCCATCGGGATTGCCTTCGCCCTTGCAACGCCCGGCATGGTTGCCTTTCGCCAGAAGGGTGCATTCAATGTCCTATTTTACGACCAGCCTGCCGTCACTTTGCAGATACAAATTACCCCCATTCACCCTTCCCACCAGGCCTTCAAAACAGACAAAATTGGCATTTTTATCATTACCCAGGCAAAGATTACCATCAGTTTGCATTTTCAATATATAGCTTGGCCATGATGCCGCGAACCCCCTTCCCAGATAATTCGTCTTATGACCCGATGCGTCAACAACAAATAGCCTATATTCAAAGGATACACCATCATAGTCCTGGTACCCATGGGATGAAAATTCGAATGTGTATTTTCCATTTACAACTCTACAACCCGGACTTAACGACCCGCCACTCCTGATCACAAGGACATCCCCTTGACCATACCCAGCCACCCAGGAACCCAGGATCAAGACCAACAACGCGGGCAAAGTCCGCATCGACCAACGCATGCCGCCACCTCCATCCGATCCGTCGAACCCGACAATGATTAATAATTTATTTTGGATCTAAGTCAAGGCCATTGACAAGCGGAGACAGGAACCCAAGGACTCGAGGCCTTCGACCCTCTTCGCCCGCGCGGTCTTCACCTCGAAGTCCCCGGCCCGCACGACCACGGCATGGGTGGGACCGGAGGCCCTGGGGGCGGAGGGCGGGACGTATAATGAACCAATCACCCAAATTCCCCATGGATTTCTCGTGACCGTTGGCGAAATTCACTCCTTCCACCGGGCCCACTGCCGGAAGCCGCTGGTGTGGGCGATCGTGGTCGCCCTCGGGGTTTCGGACTACCTCGGCACCGGTTCGCTGCTCTTCCCGGGCCCCTTCCGGTCGGTGGGGCGGCTGGGCGCCTATTTCCTGGTCATCCTGCTGGTGAACGGGAGCGTGGTCCTCCTCAGCCCCTGGCCCTGGCTCTGGACGGGCCGGGCGGGCACCTTCCCGGACCCCGGGCGGGGGCTGGTCCAGAGCCTCGGAGCGGCCATCCTGGCCTTCCTCCCGGCCGCCCTGGTGCTGGCGGCGGGCAAGTCCCTCAACGGGGTGGGCGATTCCATGACGACACTCGCCTACCTGAGGTACGTCTTCTTCTTCTACGTCTGCCTGTTCTCGCTCCTGGGCTTCGGGATCGTGGCCCGCGAGCGGGTGCTGGAGGCGCGCTACAGCGCGCAGAAGCGGGCCGACGAGGCCCAGCGGATCCTGCTGCGGGGCCACATGAACCCCCACGTGTTCTTCAACGCCATGAACAACCTCACGGAACTGATCGCGGAGGACCCCGCCGCCGCCGAGCGGGCCGCCCTGGACCTGAAGGACCTCTTCCGGCGCCTCACGGCGCTGGGCCAGGCCCGCTGGGCTCCCCTGCGGGAGGAACGGCTCCTCCTGGAGCACTACCTCGGCATCGAGGCCCTGCGCCTGGGTGCGCGGCTCAGGGTCTCCTGGGCGTGGGCCGGCGGCCTGGACGACGTCGTCGCGCCGCCCCTCCTGATCCAGCCGCTGGTGGAGAACGCCATCAAGCACGGCCTCGCGCCCCACCCTGCGGGCGGCGAGCTGCGCATTTGCGGGGACCTCCACCGGGGCCGCGTGCGGGTGCGGGTCGAGAACACGGGGCGCCCCCTGGCGCGCAGGCGGAGCGGCGGAAGCGGCCTGGACAACCTGGAAGCTCGCCTGAGGCTATCTTTCGAGGGGCAGGCGGCCTTCCGCCTGGAAGCCGGCGGGGGGTGGACCCGGGCCTTCCTGGAGTTCCCCTCCCGCCGCCCCGCCACAAGGGAGCAGCCGTGACGCTTCCCGAGATCCTCGCCTTCAGCCGCGCGCAGGGGCGGAAACCCTGGGCGTGGGGCATCGTGCTGGCGCTGGGGCTCACGAACTTCCTTTCCGACGTGCTGGCGTCCCCCGCGGGGCGGTCCAGGCCGGCCTGGTACTACGGCGCCTACCTGCTGGTGACCCTCCTGGGCAACGGCAGCGGCATCCGGCTGGGTCCCTGGCCGTGGCAGTGGACGGGCCGGAGCGGGAACTACCCGTCATTTCCCCGGGGCCTGCTCCAGGCCCTGCTCTTCGGCTCCGCCTGCCTCGTCCCGGTCCTCCTGCTCCGCATCGGCGTCCACGCCATGCTGCTCCCGGGTTCCTGGGCCTATGGCAGGTTCCTCCTGCGCTTCTACGGCATCACCTTCGTCACGATGTCCTGCCTGCTGGGCTTCGGGATCGTCGCCTTCCAGAAGGAGGACGCCGCCCGGGAGGAGGCGGAACGCCAGGCCCAGGCGGCCCGGTGGGTCCTGCTCAGGGGCCAGATGGGCCCCGGGTTCTTCCTGGACGCCATGGACCATCTGGTGGACCTGATCCGAAGGGATCCCGGGGTGGCCGAACACGCCTCCATGCGCCTCAGCGACCTGTTCCGGCGCGTCATGAACCACGCCCGGAGCCATCTCGTTCCCCTGGGCGTGGAACGTTCCCTGGTGGAACGCTACCTGGACCTGCAGGGGGTCTTCCTGGGCGACAAGCTGCGGGTCTCCTGGGACTGGTCCCCCGGGCTGGACGACGTGCTGGTGCCCCCCTTCCTCCTCCAGCCCCTGGTGGAGAATGCCATCAGGCACGCCCTGGCGCTGCCCCCCGTGGGGGGCGACCTGCGCATCACGGGCCGGCTCGACGCGGAGCGGGTGGCGATCCGGGTCGAGAATTCGGCGGGACCCCCTGCCCCGCCCCACGGGCCGGGCCTCAGCCTGGACGACCTGGAGGCCCGCATGCGCCTGGCCTTCGGGGACGAGGGCACCTTCCGGCTCAGCCACGACGAGGCCCGCACGTGCGCGGAACTGCGGTTCCCGGTTCTCCAGGAGGCGTTATGAAGACCCACGGACACCTGCGCGTCGCCCAGGCGGAAGACGAGCCCCTGGCCCGCAAGCGCCTGGCCCGGATGCTCCAGGAGGCGGGCTGCGAGGTCGTGGCCGAACTGCCCGACGGGCCCGCGCTCCTGGACTGGCTCCGCACGGAGCCGGACGTGGACGCGCTCTTCCTGGACATCTACATGCCGGGCGCCACCAGCTTCGAGGTGATCGGGGAGCTGGGCAGCCTGGTGAACCTGCCGCCCCTGGTCTTCGTGACCGCCCACCCCGAGCACTCCCTGCGCGCCTTCGACGTGGCGGCCGTGGACTACCTGCTCAAGCCCGTGGAGCCCGAGCGGCTCGCCAGGACCCTCCAGCGCCTGAAGCGGGGCGGCGCCCGCGCCCAGAGAGCCGAGGCGCCCGGGGCCGGGGCCATCCCCAACCGCTTTCCCGCCAGGGCCGGCGAGGGCCATGTGTTCCTGGACCTCAAGCGCGTGAGCCATTTCGAGGTGGTCACCGAAGTGGCCTGGGCCTGGGCCCAGGGCAAGCGCTACCGCACCTCCTGGCGAAGCCTGGCGGAGGTGGAGAACGCCTTCCCCGGTTCAAGCTTCATACGGATCCAGCGCCACATCCTGCTGCGCCCGGAGGCGGTGCTCGCCCTCCGCTCCGTCTTCGGCGGCCGCGCCGAGGTGCGCGTGGCCGAGGGCATCGACCTCGAGGTGAGCCGCACCGCCACGCCCAGGCTGAAGGACCTGCTGGGCATGTGACGCCCCGCGGCCCGCGAGCAGATCGAAGGCGCCGCCGGCTTCCAGGGCCGCCAATTCGCGCTGCAGGCGGCGGTAGCGTTCCAGCTTCCTCCGGGGGTTCGTGGGCGGGTTGCGGTTTTCCTCCACCAGCCTTCGCAGATTCCATTCCATGACGCCCATGGCCTCCCCCCCGCGCTCCCGGGCCTGATCCCGGTCCCGGGGGTCCAGCGTGACGGCCCCGGACCGGCCCTGGCGGCGCGCTCCAGCCAGCGGCGGTCCCGTCGCGGCGGAGGGCGCGAAAGCCGCAGGGAACGGCCCGGAGGCCCTTCCCTGGCCGGAAGAGTGCCCTCCCTGCAAGCGCGGGCCCTTTCCGCCGGAGGATCCCGCCGCTGGCCGGAACGAGGAACCCCCGGGGGGCCCGGCGGGTGATCCTTGGCTGGATCCATCAAACCCCCAATCCATTCATTGCGGCGCGTCCGCGGAGGTCAGACCAGTGTCCATACTCGCCTCAACTTCAAGGCTCGCCCTGATCGCAGTCATGGCGTGCACAGGACTCAAGGCACAGGAAGGCTGGGCAGGTTCCCTGAAGCTCGGCGGGGGGCCCACCACCGGGCCCGCCAGGACCCTCATGGGCGACGCCGGCTACTCCTTCGGGGCGGAAGTGGAGTTCGCCTACCGCTACGGCAAGCGCCAGGCCCTGGTGCTGGGCCTGGGCATGCGCTTCATCCCCGGCGATCTCGCCACCGTCTCCTCCATCCCCACCCCGCGGGCCGACGGCACCTACGAGGCCCGCATCCGCAAGCCGGACGCCAAGGGGCCCGAACTCACCGCCCTGTACCGGCACGACCTCACCGACGCGCTGTTCGTCCAGGGCGGCCTGCGGCTGGGGCTCTACAAGGTCAACGTCCGCGACACCGGTTCGCGCATCACCTACGTAGGCGGTTCGCCTTCCGCCATCGTCACGATCATGGACGACCTGGACAGGAAGACCACCTCCATCGGCGCCGTGGCGGGCCTGGGGTACCACATCACCGACATCTTCAGCGTGGAGGCCAACGTCTTCACCCTCCGCCTCGGCGATCCCCGAGGCCTGACCTCCACGAGCGCGGCTTCCGAACTGCGGTTCGGCATCCGCTTCTGACCCCTTGTCCTGGACCCTTTGGAGCACGCCATGACACGTTTCCAGATTCGCCAGCTCTCATTGATAGCCCTCGCCACCATCGCTTCGCCCCTGGCCGCGCAGGAGTCCACCGGCCAGGTCGTCGGCGTCGTGCGGACCCGCACCGGCGAAGGCATCGCCGGCGTCAAGGTCCGGTTCAGTTCCCCCGCCATGCAGGGCGTCCGCACCGTGGTCACCGAAGCCAAGGGCGCCTTCCGGGCCCCCCTCCTGCCCCCGGGCCTCTACCGCGTAGACGCCGTCAAGGACGGCTTCTACACCAACACCGTGACCACGGAGGTGGGGCTGGGCGCGGTCATCCGCCAGGACATCGTCCTCGGCAGGGTCACCGAGGCGGGAACCACGGTGGAAGTGGTGGCCGCCGCGGCCTCCGTGGACAAGACGGATGTGAAATCCAGCTCCAACGTCACCTCCGAGATGCTCGACGTCCTGCCCAGGACGACCCGGGGCATGGATACCATCGCCCTGCTCACCCCCGGGGTGACGGTCAACAACGCCGCCGGGATGCGCATCACCATCAGGGGCGGGCAGACCACGGGAAACCGGTTCCTGCTCAACGGCACCGATATCGCCGACAACATGTACGGCGACACCACCGGGCGCTTCTTCTACGTGGACGATTCCATCGCCGAGACGCAGGTGATCCAGAGTCCCGTGAACGCCCGCTACGGGAACTTCACCGGCGGCATCATCAACGCGATCACCAAGACGGGCAGCAACGAATTCACCGGCATCCTGCGGCTCAACTTCAACCGGAACTCCTGGTACGCCGTGTCCCCCCGCGGCATGCGGCCCACCTTGAACCCGGTCAATTCCGGCGTGGGGATTTCGGAGGACCTGCGGAACGCCACGTACACCCTGCTGGTGGGAGGTCCGATCCTCAAGGACCGCCTCTGGTTCTCGGTCTCCACCAAGAAGGACCCCCAGAGCAGCGCCGCCGCGGCCCTCTACAGCACCCAGGGCCTCACGACCCTGGACGGCACCCCCGCCTACCAGGCTCCCACCAACGGCCAGCCCTACACGCGCCTGAGCACCCTGAAGTTCTGGGAAGGCAAGCTCACCTTGGCCCTGGGCCTGGACCATACGCTGGAATTCACCGCCAACAAGCACGAGAACACCACGACCAACCGCGCCCTCGGCTATGAGGTGGAACCGGCCGCCCTGTACGACTTCGCGTCCAAGAACACCTACTGGACCCTGGGCTACCGGGGCATCCTCTCCAGCAGCGCCACCCTCGAGGCGCGCTACGCCGTCAAGAAGGATTCCCTCGGCGGCGGCGGGCGGAGCGACGCCCCGTTCCCCCAGCGCATCTCTGCGGCCTACAGCGATGGCCACTGGTACGCCTTCAACAACGGCGCCTTCAAGGCGGGCTCCCCCGACGAGCGCGACATCAAGACGGCCCTCGCCAACCTGACCTGGTTCAGCCCCCAGACGGCCATCGGAACCTGGACCGTGGACCTGGGCTTCGAGTACCTCAGCCAGGAGCGGTCGGCCCCCAACGAGCAGTCCCCCACGGGCAACCGCATGTGGCTGGAAGGGCGGAACGCCGACGGCACCTACCGGGTCACCAACTGGGCCGACGATCCGGGGCAGAACAACACGATCGAGATCGGGTACTCCTCCAACGGCATGGCCAAGACCCAGACCACGGGCATCTACCTGAACGGCGCGCTGGCCGTCAATGACCGGCTGCAGCTCATGGTGGGCGGCAGGTTCGACCAGGTCACCGCCAAGGACACCCTGGGGGCCCCCAACATCAAGTCCAGCGCCTGGTCCCCCCGCTTCCAGGCCACCTACGATCCCGCCGGCAACCAGGCCTGGCTCCTCCGCGGCAGTTTCGCCACCTACACGGGCAAGCTCCACGACGGCTTCACCAACAACTTCACCTTCGCCGGCAATCCCATCCGGGAATGGTACGGATGGGGCGCCGCCAGCAACTACGCGGCCACCTACGCCGAGGTCACCAACATCGCCAACTGGGCCTTGAACGCCAACGGGTTCCAGGGGGTCGGGGGCGCCTCGGGCAATTCCGTGCAGTCCAACCTCAAGGCCCCCTCCGTGGACGAGTGGAGCTTCGACGTCAAGCACACCTACCCCGACGGGTCCTACTTCAAGGCCACCCTGGTGCGCAGGGACTGGAAGGACATGTACAACGACGTCCTCCAGATCGGGGACGAAACGGCCTATACCCCCCGGTCGGCGGCCGGCATCCCGGCGGTGGGAACGGTGGCCACCCGCTGGATCACCGACAACCGGATCAAGCGCAAGTACACGAGCATGGAATTCGAATTCGCCGCGAAGCTGGGGCAGGACCTGACCCTCGGCGGCAACTACACCTACGCGGTCCTGCGGGGCAACGGCGAAGGCGCCGATTCCGGAGGCTCCAACACGGGTCCCGTGGGCGACGTGATCGGCAACTTCGATGCGGTCCACTTCGCCCACGGCCGGGACGCGTCCTATTACGCCCCCATGGGGTACCTGAACAGCGATCAGCGGCACCGCAGCAGCATCCACCTGGACTACCTGACCCGAAGCCAGTCGGGCGCGGCCTTCAACGCCTCCCTCCTCTTCAACTACGCGGGCGGAGAGAACTACAGCCTGACCCGGTCGAACGCGTTCGAGGCGGCCGACGACGCGGCCGCGGCCGGGAGCGCCATCCCCGCCCAATATCCCACGTCCTACGCGCGCTACTTCGGCGAACGCGGGTTCGGCCGCATGAACGACACCTTCAATTTCGACCTGAAGCTGGGCGTCGACATCCCCGTGGTGTCCAAGGTCCGCTACTTCCTGGAAGTCACGGTCTTCAACGTCTTCAACCACTGGCAGCTGTCCACGGTCTCCACGGCCCAGAACGCGACCTCCACGCCTCCGGTCACGAACTCGGCGACCGCCGGGTACTATGCCGCGCCCTGGACCACCAGTTCGACCGGCAACCGCACGGGCTTTGGAACCTACGGTGGCAATGGAACCTCCAACTTCGTCGGGGGCCGCAGCGTGGTCCTCTCGACCGGCATCAAGTGGTAGGAATCCGCCACGGAACCCCTCTCCCAGGAGCAATGATCATGATCCTCATGCGATCCCTAGCCCTTCTCGCACTCCTCCCGGCGGGCCTGCCCGCGCAAACCCCCAGCTTCGGCTTCGAAGGCCAGGTGAGCGCCCTGGTGGCCAACGGCACCCTGAACCGGATGATCAGGACGGGCAACCTGGCCGGCTACAACGCCGGCCTGGCCTTCCGGGTCGATCACCGCCCCGGCCTGGGCCTGCGCCTCTACGCCAACATGGTTTCCATCCGCGGCGTGGACGGTTCGGGCCTGGAATCCGGCACCCCCCGCCACCTCAACGCGGGGGTGGACATCGTCAGGGAAACCGGCAAAGTGACCTTCTTCGGGGGCCTGGGCCTCCTCAAATGGAAGCAGGACAGCACCTCCTCCCCGTCGTTCACGGACGAGGCCGGCCGCAACAACGCGGGCAAGGGCACCAAGCTGGCCGGCCGGGTGGGGCTGGAGTACGAGCTGACCCCGAAGGTCCATGGGGTCGTCTCCTTCACCCAGACGGAGTTCAACAAGCTCTACCAGCCCTCCTGGTTCAGCCTGGGCGTGTCCTACCGCTTCGCCCGTTTCTGACCTCGGACCGTTCCATTGCGGGGCCGGCCGATTCCCACTTTCGGCCGGCCCCTTTCGGGTTCAAGGCAGCCGTTTCGCGGGGATCGTGCGCGCCCCCTGGGTGAGCCTCAGGCCCGTGACGCCGCCCTCCGGACCGCGGAGGACGCGGAGCATGCCGTTCCAGGCCTGGATGAAGAACACCGTCCCGCCCTGCGGCACGGCCACCGCCTCCGGCATGCCGGGGGCGGACGCGAACAGCCGCCCGTCCTTCACGGCCAGGGCCAGGGCGTTCCGGGCGTCGAGGGCGTAGGTGCCCGCCATTTCCGCCAGGGTGCCGGGCGGGACCGGGACACCCTCCGGAAGCAGGGCGGGTTTGCAGGGCTCCCCCAGGGCCATGGCGCCCAGGTCCCGGGCCACCGCGGCGGTGAAGGTGCTCTCGAAGTTCAGCAGCAGGATGACGCTGACGTCGTCGTCCACGAAGCGCTGCATGTCGCAGCGGAAGCCCGTGATGTCCCCGGAGTGGCTGATGAGCCTGCGGCCGAAGCGCCGGTCCACGAACCACCCGCAGGCGTAGTTCTCCTTCACGGGCGTGAACAGGCGCTCCAGGCTGGTCCCGTTCAGGGGCTTGTGCGAGCGCAGGGCGCGGTCCCAGCGGAACAGGTCCCCCACGGTGGAATAGATGGAACCGGCCCCGTTCATGAAGGCCATGTCCCGGTAGCTCACGCGCTTGACGCCGTTCTCGTCCCGCACGTAGCCGTCGGCCCTTCGCCCCAGGATGTCCTCGTGCTCGTCCACGCCCGTGGCGGTCATGCCCAGGGGCCGGAACAGCTCGTCCCGCAGGAAGGCGGCGAAGTCCCGCCCGGAGACCTTTTCGATCACGGCCGCGAGCAGGGTGAAGCCGGCGTTGGAGTAGTTCCAGGATTCCCCGGGCTGGGCGCGCGGGGGCTGGTCCTTGAACCAGTCGATCACTTCGCGCAGGGGCAGGTGGTGGAGGTTCTTCTCCCAGTAGTCCGGCAGCTGGTTGAAATTCGCCAGCCCCGAGGTGTGGGAGAGGAGCTGGTGGAGCGTGATCCGGTCGGCCCGGGGGAACCCGGGGAGGTACTTCGCCAGCGGATCCTCCAGGCGGAGCTGGCCGCGCTGTTCCAGCAGCAGGATGGCCGCGGCGGTGAACTGCTTGGAAAGGGAGCCCAGGCGGAATTTCGTGTCCACGCCGTTGGCCGCGTCCCATTCCCGGTTCGCCGGACCGAACCCCTTGGCCACCAGCACCTCCCCTCCCCTGGCCAGCAGGACGGAACCGCTGATGAGATCCCGCTTGAGGAGGGGCTCCAGGTAGGCATCCACCTGGGCCGCCAGCTCCGGCCGGGCCGGGGCCTCCGTGGACGGAGGGGTGGCGGCCAGGGGCGGCAGGGGCGCCGCGAGCGCCAGGGCGAGGACCGTGAGCAGGGATTTCATGCTTCAACTCCCGTGGGAAAAGGGGTCCTCGCCCATTCCTGCGGGTGGCCCGGCCAGGCGGGAACCGGCGGATGGAGGTTGCGCCCTTGGCGCATGGCCGCCCGGAAAAGGATCGCGCGGGATGAGGCCGGCCCCCTCCGGTTGCAGCCAAAGGGGCATCGCCCGCAGCGAACGGGCGATCCCGTCCAGGGAGCCTTCAGCGGGGCCTTCATCGCCGTCCGTCCCCGTCGAATGAAAGCCCGGTATACCGGAACACAGATCACCGGCCCCTGCTTCAGGGCGGCGCCTGAATTGGGGCCGGGTTTTCTGGGGAAAGGCCACGGGAATGCGCTGGCCCGCGAGCTGCGTCAAGCCTAGGTCAAGCTGGTCCAGCAGCGGGGCATCGGGATCCTTATGGAACCCGGACCGCCCGCTCCGGTCAGTCCTTCAGCCCGGACGTCAATTCCTTGCTGGCCTTCTTGAATTCCTGGATGCCCCTGCCCAGGGACTTGCCCAGTTCAGGCAGCTTGCTGGGCCCGAAGAAGATCAGCAGGCAGACGCCGATCAGCAGGATTTCAGTCATTCCGAGATTGCCCATGGTTCACTCCAGTTCGTTCGGATGGTCTCGCCGCTCACTTGTCGAAGGGAGCGACGAGGGTGGTCTTGGGGTGGCAGTCCTTGCAGAGGACCACCGATGGCTGGTGCCCGAAATGGCACGCGGTGCAGGCGATGTCCCCGTAGTGCGACTTGTGGGGATTCAGGCCGTGGGCTTCCTTGGGCTTGGTCTTCTCCGCAAGGGCCTCCATGGGACCGTGGCAGGCCAGGCACCGCGGGTTCGCCACTTCTCCCCCCCTCAGGGGGAAGGCGGGGCCGTGGCATCCCGCGCAGGAGACCTGCTTGGCGGCATGGTGGCCCGAAAGGTACGTGGCGGCGCCCGGCACCGGCATGAGCTCCCGGGTTCGCGCGAAATCGGCGGCGTCCGGCTTGCCCAGGCTCCGCTTGCCGCCCTTGACGGTGAAGGACCTGCCCGCCTTGAATTCATGGCACGCTGAGCACGGCACGCCGCTCTCCGGGGCCGCGTGTCCGCGGTGGATCCGCACGGCGAAGGCGTTCTTTCCCGCGTCCGGTGCGGGCTTGCCGTGGCAGGGCAGGCACTCGGCGATGGACCGGCCCTTGACCGCCGGATGCGCGTCGCCCAGCACCTTCTTGAAGTCGGGGTGGCAGGCGCCGCAGGCCGCGGGAGCCTTCGCCGGGGCCGCGCCCAGTCCCCCCGCGAACGCCAGGAGCAGGGCCGCCATCAGCCAGGATTCGGGAAATCGTTTCATCGGGAGCTTCCTCCGGGGCCGCGGTCCCTGCATGAACGGGGACCGCGGGGGTGATGGAACCGTCAGACGTGGTGGAGCACGAGGGGGGACGGAGAGGTCGCGCAGCGACCGCGCGGTCCTCCCTCGTTCACGTCAGATTTTCTCGGCCGCGGCCTTGAGGCCCGCGATGCGTCCGAACACCGTGGCGTCGGGCGTGGCGTTGCCGCCCAGGCGGTTGGCGCCGTGGAGGCCGCCCGTGATCTCGCCGGCCGCATACAGGCGCGGGATGGGCTTGCCCCAGATGTCGAGGACCTGGGTGTCCTTGTTCACGCGCAGGCCGCCCATGGTGTGGTGCACGGCGGGCCACTGGGCGATGGCGTAGTAGGGGCCCTGCTCCAGCGAGACCATCACCGGGGTGATGTTCTTGCCGAATTCCGGATCCTTCTTGTCCTTGAGGTAGCCGTCGTGCTTGCGGATGGTCTCGGTGAGCACGGCGGGGTCGATCCCGATCTTGGTGGCCAGCTCGGCCAGGGTGGCGGCGCGCACGAAGCGGCCCGCGGCGACGGCCTTGTTGGCCTCCTCCAGGGTGCCCATCTTGGGGATCATGGCCTCGTTGAAGATGGAGAAGGTCTTCTTGCCGCCGGTGGCCATCTCGGCCCGGGAGACCACGTCGCGGCGCTCGAGCTCGTTGACGAAGCGCACGCCCTTCTCGTTCACGTAGACGATGCCGTAGCCGGGCCCGCGGAAGGGGTACACGGCCGGGGCGTCCAGGATGCCGGTCTCGGGGTCGGCGTAGGGATAGAGCTGGATGAAGGCCATGTGGAGGGTGTCGGCCCCGACGGCCTGGGCGTAGCGGATCATCTCGCCGGTGGCGCCCTTGTGGTTGGTGCAGTTGTAGCCGGCGTTCAGGGTCGGGTTGTAGATCATGCGCATGGGAACGTCGCGGCCGAAGCCGCCCGAGGCCAGCACCACGGCCTTGCGCGCGCGGATGTTGACGGGGCCGCGGCCGGTCTCGAGCTCGACGCCCAGCACGGGGCTCTCGACGTCCTTGCGCCAGAGCCAGCTCACCTTGGCCTTCAGCCGCATCTTGGCGCCCCGCTTCTCGGCGATCCTGCGCAGCGCCTCGGTGAAGCCCTTGCCCACGCCTTCGATGCAGGTGTGGGTGCGGTACTGGCTGTGGCCGCCGGTGCGGTTGAGGATCTGGCGCAGCTCCAGGCCGCCCTCGTCGATCATCCAGTCCAGGGCCTTGGGGGCTTCGGCCGTGAGGATCTCCACCAGCTCGGGGCTGCCGAAGTAGTCGCCGCCCTTGAGGGTGTCGTTCTTGTGGATGTCGGAGCTGTCGTTGCCGAGGTTGAACTTCTCGCGCATATGCAGCTTGTCGGTCCAGGCGTTGTATTCGCCGCCGTTGATGATGGAGTTGCCGCCGTAGACCGGCATCTTCTCCAGGACGATGACCGTGCAGCCCTTGCCGGCGGCTTCGGCCGCGGCGGCCAGGCCCGCGAAACCGGAGCCGATGACGACCACGTCGTAGCTCTCGTCCCACTTGGTGGGCAGCTTCTTCTTGGCCGGCGCGGTCCCGGGGGCGGGCGCGGCGCCCAGGTTGAGGGCGAAGGTCCCCGCCGTGGCCGCCAGGCCCACCGCGAGCGACGTCTTCAGGAAGCCCCTGCGGTCGGATCCCTGGGCTTCGCCCAGGCCGTCGTCCTGGTTCCCCTTGGCATCAAGGTTGTCCGGATTCTTCATGTGATTCTCCTTCCCTGGTTGGGGTGATGGCCGTGCAGGGCGAGGCCCTCGCAGCCGGGTCCCGCAGCGACCTGAGCAGTGGATGAATACCCTATGGATCCATTCCACAGTAGGCCCCCGGCCCGGAAGCCTCAAAGGTGAGAAGTCGGGGCAATTTCGGGTAGGATCGCCTACCCGATTGGGCCACAAACCTCTTGATTCAACAGCCCTTGTCAACTATTACCCACCCCTGGGCGCCGGGTATACCCGACTCGCGATTGACATCCCTCCGGGGCAGGACAATGATCGGATCATCCCGATGCGCGAAGGGCGGGCCTTCCCTTCCTGCCGTTCAAGCGCCGCGGATGGGGGTTGCCATGGAGCAGCGATGGGCGTCCTTCGACGCCTCCATAGGCCAGGAACTGTTCGAGGCGACCTCGGACCTGATCCTGGTGACCGATCCCCAGGGGGTCATCCTCCGCACCAACCGCAAGGCCGGACGCGTCCTCGCGGACGCCCCCACCCTCGGGCTGCCCTTCTGGGTCCGCCTGGGCCTGCCCTGCGACACGCTTAGGGGCGCCCTGGACGTCTGCGCCGCCCAGGTGCCCCGGTTCACCAGCGAGGCCCTCCAGGCCGCCTTCGCCATCCGGCTCGTGGCGCTGGGGGACGGCAGCGCCCCCGGCTTCCTGGTCCTGCTCAGCGAGACCACCGGCCCCTTCCTCCAGCGCACGGAGCTGGAGCGCCAGGTCAAGGAGCGGGCCGAGGCACTGGCCCGTTCGCAGAAGATGCTCCAGACCGTCTTCCAGGGCGTGGGCAAGGGCATCATCCTCGTGGACGAGGACATGGAAGTCATCGGCTCCAACCAGAAGGCCTGCGAGACCTTCGGCATCCACCCCGAGAACATCCAGGGCGCCCACATCCGCTCCCTCTGCGACGGGCCCGGGCAGGAGGCCGTCCTGGGGATGCTCGACACCATCGTCGAGAACCAGGTGATGAGCGCGGAAGTCACCGCCCTCTACTTCGACAAGAGCAGCTTTCCCGCCGTTTTCACCGTGAGCCTCATCACCGTCGAAGGCAGCAGGCTCTGGATCATCATCACCGAGGACATCTCCAGGCAGAAGGAGATGGAGCAGCAGCTCAAGACCGGCAAGGTCCAGACGGAGGAGGCCAACATCGCCCTGCGCAACGTCCTCAAGAGCATCCAGCTCGAGCAGGAGGAGCATTCGGCCAAGCTCTCCCGCCGGATCACGGGGGACCTGGTGCCCATCCTGCACAAGATCCGGTCGGCCCCCACCGCCGAGGTCCGCAACGGCTACATCGATTTCCTGGGCGAACTCCTGGCCTCCCTCACCCGGGGCGCGGGGCCGCAGATGGACTTCGCGCTCCACCGCCTGAGCAAGACGGAGATGAAGATATGCAACTTCATCCTGGCGGGGTTCAGCACCAAGGAGATCTGCGCCACCATGAACCTGGCCTTCGACACGGTCCAGACGCACCGCAAGAACATCCGGCGAAAGCTCGGCCTCTCGGGCTCGGCGGGCGTCAGCCTCCACGGATACCTCAACAGCAGGAAGGTGGCGGTGGGCGCATGACCGAAGCCCGTTCCGGACGACCCCAGGGAGTGCCGATGTTCGACGAGACCTTTGACGTCCT
>DBMS01000186.1:22030-42470 GCA_002297665.1 Holophagaceae bacterium UBA692
CGGTCCGTGCTGGTCATCGAGAAGATGAAGCTGCCCGGGGGCAACTCGGCCCTCAGCGGCGGCCTGTTCGCGGCGGCCAACGCCCCCCTCCAGGCCGCCGACGGCATCGAGGACTCGCCCGCCCTGATGGCCGAGGACATGTTCAAGGCCGGCCACGGGCTCAACCACCCCGAGCTGGTGCGAACCGTGGCGGAAGGGTCCCTGGGGGCCTTCCTGTGGTGCCGGGACGACCTCGGGGTGGTCTTCGCCGACAGCCTCCACCACGGCGGCGGGCACTCCGTCCCGCGCATCTACAGCCCCGCCAACTGCTCGGGCTCCGTGATCCTCCAGGCCATGCTGGTGAAGTGCCGGGAGTTGGGGATCCCCATCCGGCTGCAGACCGCCATGAAGGGTTTCATCCAGGATGCCGGCGGCGCGGTGGTCGGCGCCGAGGTGATCGCGGACTACATCTTCCCGCGGGAGGGCAGCGGGTCCGTGCGGAGGATCGGGGCGGCCCGCGGGGTCGTCCTGGCCACCGGCGGCTACTGCCAGGACGTGGAGTTCCGCAAGGTCCACGACCCCGGCCTGGGCGCGGCGCTGGAGACCACCAACCACCCCGGGGCCACGGCCGAAGGCCTGGTGAGCGCTCTTAGGATCGGCGCCACCC
Organism: Holophagaceae bacterium UBA692; assembly: GCA_002297665.1. Classification (GTDB taxonomy): domain Bacteria; phylum Acidobacteriota; class Holophagae; order Holophagales; family Holophagaceae; genus Mesoterricola. The sequence goes on from DBMS01000186.1 coordinate 22,677, forward strand.
CGGTCCACCTCTCCTGGTTCCAGATGGGGCCCTGGACGTCCCGGGACGAGGAGGGCTGGGGCGTCAGCACCATGTTCTCGGTGCTGGTGGGCCTTCGCCACGGCGTGATGATCGACGCCTGCACGGGACGCCGCTTCGTGAACGAACTGGCCGACCGCCTTTCCCGCTCCCAGGAGATGGTCGCCGCGGGCCGGGACCCCATGCTGATCGTGGGCGGCGTGGCGGCGCGCCAGTACCCCAACCTGGCGCAGTGCCTGAAGCGGGGCGCCGTGAAGCGTTACGGGACGCTCGAGGAGCTGGCCCGGGACCAGGCCATCGATTCCGCCGCGCTCGCGGCGACCCTGGAGCACTACAACCGTTCCCTGGACGAAGGCGTCGACGAGGAATTCGGCCGGCCCCTGGGAACCCAGGAGCGCTACCGCATCGAACCGCCCTACCACCTGGTGCGCCTCCGGCCCAAGCTCCACTACTGCAACGGCGGCATCCAGATCGATTCGGGCGCCCGGGTCCTGGACCTGGGCCGGCACCGGCCGATCCCGGGCCTCCACGCCGCCGGCGAGGTCACCGGCGGGGTTCACGGGGCCTGCCGGCTGGGCGGCGTCGCCATCCCCGAATGCATCGTGTTCGGGCGGATCGCCGGGCGGAACGCGGCCGGCCTATGAATCCAACATTCGGTGGGCGACCCCCTGGAAACCCTTTGAGCCCCGGCCCATAGCCGCGACAATGGACCCAAGGAGCCCCCAGACCATGCCCGACGCTCATCCGGATCTTTCCCAGCGGATGACCCTGCCCGTCCTGCCCTGGGCCCTGGCCGTGGCCGGGGGGGCCGTCATGGCCAGCGACATCGAGCCGGTGCTGCGGGTCGCCGGGTTCCTGGCCGCCGCGGGGGGCGGGGCCGCCCTGGCCCTTGCCATGAGGCGGCACCGGGAGACCATGGCCCGGCTCCTGGCGGTCATCCCCCTGCCCGGGAAGGGCGAGGAGCTGTTCCGGGACCTGCCCCGGGCCTGGGCGGCCCTGGAGGCCGAAAAGGAACGCCTGGCCACGGAGGTGGAGGCCGAGGACCAGGTGCGCCGCCAGATCCTGGCCAACCTGCGCACGGGCATCGTGCTCCTGGGCCTGGACCGGCAGATCCGGCTCTTCAACCCCAAGGCCCGGACCATCCTGGGCGCCTCCAGCCACCTGGGCGAGGGCGAATCCCTGGTGTCGGCCTTCCGGGAACCCGAGAGCCTGCGCAACCTCCAGGACGCCTACGCGGGCGCCTTCCGGGAGTGGACCCTCAAGCGCAACCCCCGCACCATCCGCCTGCGGGCCGTCCCCTTCCCGGCCCCCGCCCAGGAGGGCACCTGGGTGCTGGTCACTTTGGACGACATCACCCACTTCGAGGCCCTGGAAACCACCCGCCAGAAGTTCATCTCAAACGCCAGCCACGAGCTGAAGACGCCGGTCACCGGCATCCGGGTGGCGGTCGAGAACCTCCAGGACGGCGGCCTGGTGCTGCCCGAGGGCGACACCAGCCTGAAGATCATCCTGCGCAGCCTGGACCGCATGGTCATGCTCCTGGACGACATCTCCGAACTCAGCCGCATCGAGACCGGCGCCCTGCGCCTGGAGCCCCGGCCCCTGGCGGTGGGCCCCTTCATGGCCGAGTTCCTGGAAAGCGTCGAGCCCCTGGGGCGGAGCCGGAACGTGCGGATCCGGCCGGAAGTGGACCCGGGCGCCCTGGACCTGGCCTTCCGGGCCGACCCCATGCGCCTGGGCCAGCTCCTGGAGAACCTGGTGTCCAACGCCGTGAAGTTCGGGCCGCCGGAATCGGAGGTGCGCGTCGCCGCGCGCCTGGAGGGCGACGTCCTGGCCTTTTCCGTGACCGACCAGGGGCCGGGGATCGGCTCCCAGGACCTGCCCCGGATCTTCGAGCGCTTCTTCCGGGCCCCGGCCACCCGGGGCGTGCCGGGCACCGGCCTGGGCCTCTCCATCGTCAAGCACCTGGCCGTCCTCATGGGCGGCGAGGTGGACGTCCAGAGTGAGCCGGGCCGGGGCGCCACCTTCACCTTCCGGCTTCCGGCGGCCGAAACCGGGAGGCCGTCCATGCATTCTTCGGCCCCGAACAACACATGGACAGCCTCCTCGTCCTGATCCCGTCCCCGAGGTGCCCTTGACCCAGCCCGCCATGACCCCCGCACCCGGCAGCCGCATCGTCCGCTACGTGGGCGACCGCGTGCGCTTCACGCTCGAGGGCGAGGGCCCGGCCTTCCTGCGCACCAACCTCACCCGGGGCGCCCAGGCCCGCCAGGAGGTCATCGCCCTCTCCGGGGCCGCCACCAGCGCCGCCCGCACCTTCGCCGGGGCCTCGTGGCGGGACATCCCCCTGACCCGGCGGGACGGCCTGTGGGAACTGGACCTGCCCCTGACCGAGGTGGGCCACTTCCGGGCCAAGGCCTACCGCCTCGACGCCGAAGGCGCCCAGCACTGGCCCGAAGGGGAGGACGTCGGCATCTCCGTCCACCCCGACCACCTGCGCACGGGCAACACGATCTACTGCGCCTTCCCCCGCATGTTCGGGGCCGGCCGCACGGGGCGCAGCACCCGGGAGCCCGTGCTGGACGAGCAGCTCAACACCCTGGACCAGCGGGGCTTCACCGTCATCCCCCCTTCGGGCAAGCTGCGCGAGCTCACCGCCTGCGTGCCCCACATCCTGGAGACGCTGGGCTGCCGCATCCTGCACCTGCTGCCCCTGGGGCCCACCCCCACCACCTTCGCGCGCTTCGGGCGCTTCGGCAGCCCCTACGCCCAGCAGGACCTCACCGCCATCGATCCGGCCCTGGTGGAGTTCGACGAGCGCACCACGGGCGTCGAGCAGTTCCAGGAACTGGCCCACGCCGTGCACCTGCGCGCGGGCCAGGTCTTTCTCGACATCGTGGTCAACCACACCGGCTGGGGCTCGCGGCTCATGGAGGGCCGGCCCCAGTGGTTCCACCGGAACCCCGACGGCACCTTCCACAGCCCGGGCGCCTGGGGCGTGACCTGGGGCGACCTGGTGGAACTGGACAACCGGCAGCCGCACCTGTGGGACGTGATCGCGGAATCCCTCCTCACCTGGTGCCGGCGCGGCGTGGACGGCTTCCGCTGCGACGCCGGCTACATGGTGCCGCTGCCGGCCTGGCAGTACATCGTCGCCCGGGTGCGCCAGGAGTTCCCCGACGCGGTGTTCCTGCTGGAGGGCCTGGGCGGCGCCTGGGAGCTCACGGAGACCCTGCTCACCGAAGGCGGCATGCAGTGGGCCTATTCGGAGCTGTTCCAGAACCACGCCCCCCGGGACGTGGCCGCGTACCTGGACCACGCCCTGCGCCAGGGCGAGCGCATCGGCCCCCTGGTGCACTACAGCGAGACCCACGACAACGACCGCCTGGCCCGGCGCGGCGCCGACTGGTCCCTGCACCGCAACCGCCTGTGCGCCCTCGCCAGCCTTTGCGGCGCCTTCGGGTTCACCGGCGGCGTGGAGTGGCTGGCCACCGAGAAGATCGAGGTGCACCAGGCCCGGGGCATGGCCTGGGGCGCCTCGGAGAACCTCGTGGAGGAGCTGGCGGCCCTCAACCACCTGCTGGGTTCCCACCCGTGCTTTTTCGACGGGGCGCGCCTGGAGCGCCTGAGCTCGGGCGAATCGCCCGTGCTGGCGCTGCGCCGCGTCTCGTGGGACGGCCGGGACCAGGTGCTGGTGCTCGTGAACCTCACCATGGAACCCCAGGAGTGGCTGCTCACCGCCCCCGCCTGGGAGGAGCTGGAGCAGCCCTCCTCGGACCTCCTGGGCCAGGCCTTCCCCCGGCTCCGCCACAACCCGGGCGGCTCGGTGACCTTCGTGCTGCGGCCCTGGGCCGCCCACTGCCTGTCGGCGGCCCGCACCCCCCGGGGGCTGCCGGGGCCCTCGTACCGGGCGCGGCGCGCCCAGGCGGCCTGGGCCTACCAGGCCCTGGCCACCGTGCTTCCCGCCGAGACCCTGGGGCCGGCGTCCTGGGAGGACCTGGCGTCCCTGGCCGGCGCCGACCCCGCCGGCTTCCTGGCGTCCCTGGCCCACCTGGACCCCGCCGCGGCCCGGGCCGATCTCCCCGCCGCCCTGCGCGCGGCCCGGAACGGCTATCCCAGGGTCATCCGGTGGGGGCTGGGGGACCTGGGCCGGGTGACGCCCCTGCCGCCGGGGCACTGGCTCCTGGTGGAGGACGCCGCCCCCTTCGCCGTGTCGCTGCGGGTGCCGGGCCAGGACCCCATCCACCTGCGCAGCGTCCCCTGGGACGCCGGCCACATGGCCGCCTTCCCCCCGTCCCTCCTGGCCCGGGCCCCCCGCCCCCTGGAGGCGGAGATCCAGCTGGAGCGCTTCAAGGAGGCCCGCACGCCGCCGCCCGGCAAGGTGCGCCTCCTTTCGGAAGAACCCGGCTTCGCGCGCCACGCCAAGGAAGGCTCCTGCCTGCTCACCAACGGCCGGGGCGGCATGGCCCGGCTGCGGGCCGACCTGGGCACGGTGGCCTCCAAGTACGACTGCCTGCTGGGCGCCAACCTCCACCCCGAGGTCCCCTGCGACCGCCACGTCCTGGCCAAGCGCCTGCGGGCCTGGGTGAACGCCGACGGCTTCCTGACGCCGCTGGACAGCGGGAACCTCGTGCACTTCGCCCCCGGGCCCCCGGCGCGCTGGGTCTTCGCGGCCCCCGCGGGCGACGGCCGCGTGGCGCAGGTGGAGCTGACCCTCGACCTGCTGCCGGACCGCAACACCGTGGTGGCCCGGTTCCGCCGCCCCGACGGGCCCCCGCCCATCGGCACCGACCTGCCCGGGGGCGCCCGCGTGGTCCTCACCGTGCGCCTGGACCTGGAGGACCGCGGCTTCCACGGCGAGACCCGGGCCGACGACGGCCTCGACCGCCATTTCAACGCCAGCACCCGGTCCCGGGAGGATGGCATGGGGTTCGTGTTCGAGCCCGGCCCCGGCCGGCGCCTCGCGGCCTGGACGGACCGGGGCCGCTGGACGCCCGAACCCGAGTGGAGCCTGGGCATCCCGCACCCGGTCGAGGCCTCCCGGGGCATGGCGGACCGCGGCGACGCCTGGAGCCCGGGCTGGTTCGAACTGCCCCTGGACCGCCCCGGCGCCGTGACCCTGGCCCTCTGCGCCGACCCCGACGAGCCGGCCCCGGCCGAGCTGCACCGGTTCACCCAGCTGCGCGCCGAGGCCCTGGGCCGCTCCGCCCTGGCCCGGGACCCCTTCGGCCAGCAGCTCTGGGAGGCCTCCCGGGCCTTCCTGGCCCGCCGGGGCCAAGGCCTCACCGTCATCGCCGGCTACCCCTGGTTCCTGGACTGGGGCCGGGACACCTTCATCGCCGCCCGGGGCCTTCTCGCCGGCGGCATGGCCGACGAGGTGCGGGGCATCCTGCGCACCTTCGCCGCCTTCGAGGACCGGGGCACCCTTCCCAACGCCCTCTCGGCGGATTCCACCGCGGACCGGGACACCTCGGACGCGCCCCTGTGGTTCGCCCTGGCCGCCGAGGAAGCCGGGGCCGAGGACCTCCTGCCCGTGCTGGAGGCCATCGCCCGGGGCTACCGCGACGGCACCCCCAACGGCATCAAGGTGGACCCGGACTCGGGCCTGGTGTGGAGCCCTTCCCACTTCACCTGGATGGACACCAACTACCCCGCGGGCACGCCCCGCCAGGGCTACCCGGTGGAAATCCAGGCCCTGTGGATCCGCCTCCTGCGCCGGCTGGGCCCGGACTGGGCCGGGCTCGAGGCCCGGGCGTCGGCCTCGCTGGACCTCTTCTGGGACGAGGAGCTGGGCTGGTTCCACGACCACCTGGAGGCCCGGGAGGGCGTTCCCGCCGCCCTGGCCCGGGGCGACGGCCACCTGCGGCCCAACCAGCTCTTCCTGGTGAGCCTGGGCCTCGTGGAAGGGGAAAGGGCCCGGCGGGCCGTGGCCGCCTGCGCCCGGCACCTCCTGGTGCCCGGCGGGGTGCGCACCCTGGCGCCCCTGCCGGTCCTGACCCCCCTGCCCATCCACGGTCCCTCGGGCCTCCTGAACGATCCCATGCACCCCTATTGGGGCCGCTACGAGGGCGACGAGGACACGCGGCGCAAGCCCGCCTACCACAACGGCACCGCCTGGGTGTGGCTCCTGCCCACCTTCTGCGAGGCCCTGGCCGCGGCCTACGGATTCGAGCCCCAGGCCGTTGAGGCCGCCCGGGCCTTCCTGGGCTCCCTGGACGGGCTGCTGGCCTCGGGCTGCCTGGGCCAGCTCCCGGAGATCCTGGACGGCGACGCCCCCCATGCCCAGAGGGGTTGCGACGCCCAGGCCTGGAGCGCCACCGAGGCCTTGCGCGTATGGCTTACACTGGACGCACACCCCCCGAGGAAACCGAATGGCTGATCAAGGTTTTGACGCACAGGGCTTCCTGAACGGGGACTGCTCCAACCCCGCCTCCGTCTTCGGCCTCCATCCCCGGGCCGGCTCGGGCCTGGAGGCGCGGGTCTTCGCGCCCCGGGCCACGAGGGTCGAGCTGGTGAAGGAACCCGCCGGGGAGGTGGTGGCCGAACTGCGCATGACGCACCCCGAGGGGATCTTCGAGACCGTGCTGCCGCGGCTCCGCAAGTGGTTCCCCTACCACTTCCGGGTCCACGGCTGGGGCCCGGAGCCCATGGAGATGGAGGATCCCTACCGGTTCAGCGCCGCCCTGGGCGACCTGGACATCTACCTCATGGCCGAGGGCACCCACCTCAGGCTCTACGAGAAGCTGGGCGCCCACCCCTCGGAGCGGGACGGCGTGGCCGGGGTGGACTTCGCCGTGTGGGCCCCCAACGCGCGGCGCGTGAGCGTGGTGGGCACCTTCAACAACTGGGACGGACGCCGGCACATCATGCGCCCCTTCGCGTCCTCGGGCGTGTGGGAGCTCTTCATCCCCGGGATGGTCCCCGGCGACCTCTACAAGTTCGAGATCAAGAGCGCCGCCGGCAAGGTGCTGCCCCTCAAGGCCGACCCCTTCGCCTTCCAGTGCGAGCACGCCCCGGGCACCGCCTCGGTGGTGCACGATCCCGCCGGCCACGACTGGCAGGACGGCGACTACATGGCCGGGCGGTGGAAGCGCAACCGCTTCGACGCCCCCATGAGCATCTACGAGGTGCACCTGGGCTCCTGGCGCCGGCGGGAGGACGGCGGCTTCATGAGCTACCTGGAGCTGGCCGACGCGCTGATCCCCTACGTCGCCGAAATGGGCTTCACCCACATCCAGATGCTGCCGGTGAACGAGCACCCCTTCTACGCGTCCTGGGGCTACCAGCCCCTGGGCATGTTCGCCCCCACCTGCCGCTACGGCTCGCCCCGGGACTTCCAGGCCTTCGTGGACCGCTGCCACGGGGCGGGCCTGGGCGTCCTGCTGGACTGGGTCCCGGCGCACTTCCCCGGCGACGCCCACGGCCTGGGCGAATTCGACGGCACCCACCTCTACGAGCACGCCGATCCCCGCAAGGGCCGGCACATGGACTGGGGCACCCTCATCTACAACTACGGGCGCACCGAGGTGCAGAACTTCCTCATCGCCAACGCCCTGTTCTGGCTGGACCGCTTCCACATCGACGGCCTGAGGGTGGACGCGGTGGCGTCCATGCTCTACCTGGACTACAGCCGGGCCCAGGGGCAGTGGCTGCCCAACCGGTACGGCGGCCGGGAGAACCTGGAGGCCGTGGCCTTCCTGCGCCGGCTGAACGAGGTGGTCTACGCCCACTTCCCCGACACCTGCACCGTGGCCGAGGAATCCACCGCCTGGCCCATGGTCTCGCGGCCCACCAGCGTGGGGGGCCTGGGCTTCGGCTTCAAGTGGAACATGGGCTGGATGCACGACACCCTGGCCTACTTCGGCCGGAACATGCTGCACCGCAGGCACCACCACGGCGAGATCACCTTCAGCATGCTCTACAACGACACCGAGAACTTCATGCTGCCGCTCTCCCACGACGAGGTGGTGCACGGCAAGAAGTCCCTGCTCTGGCGCATGCCCGGCACCCGGTGGGAGCAGTTCGCCAACCTGCGCCTGCTGCTGGCCTACCAGGCGCTGCACCCCGGCAAGAAGCTCCTTTTCATGGGCTGCGAGTTCGGGCAGGACCACGAATGGGACCACAACAAGGCGCTGGACTGGCACCTGCTGGAATTCCAGGAGCACCAGGGCGTAAGGCGCCTGGTGGGCGACCTCAACGCCCTGTACCGCGGCCTGCCGGCCCTCCACGAAAGGGACTGCGCCCCCGACGGCTTCCAGTGGATCGACTGCGAGGACCGCAGGAACAGCATCCTCGCCCTCATGCGCAAGGCCGGCGACGGCTCGTTCGCCGTGGCCGTGCTCAACTTCACGGCCCTGCCCCACCACGGCTACCGCGTGGGGGTCCCCGCCCCGGGCCGGTACCTGGAGGCGCTCAACTCCGACGCCGCCGCCTACGGGGGCCAGAACATGGGCAACGGCGGCGCCGTGGAAACCGAACCGTTGCCGGCACACGGCTTCCCCCAGTCGCTGGCGCTGACCCTGCCCCCCCTGGGGGCCCTGGTGCTCAGACTCGGCTAAGATGGTCCTTCCCTCAACCCGCCTCCCCCGGAAAGGCTTGCCCCCATGGATACGCTGCAACAGAAGCTCCAGAAGCTGACCCGCAACCTCTGGTGGACCTGGCGCCCCGAAGTGCGCGCCATCTTCCGGGACCTGGACCTGGACATCTACCACAAGGCGCACCGCAACCCCGTGCGGGTGCTCAAGGAGATCACCCCCGAGCTCCTGGAGAAGCGCGCCGACCAGGTGGACATCGCCACCCGCACCGACCGCGCCCTGCGCCAGCTCAACGAGTACCTGAACCCCCTGACCACCTGGGGCATGATCCACGCCGGGAGCCTGCAGTCCCGCCCCGTGGCCTACTTCTGCGCCGAATTCGGCATCCACGAGTCCCTGCCCATCTACTCCGGCGGCCTGGGCATCCTCGCGGGCGACCACCTCAAGGGCGCCAGCAACCTGGGCGTGCCCCTGGTGGGCGTGGGCCTCATGTACCACCGCGGCTACACCACCCAGATGCTGGACGCCAGCTTCTGGCAGCAGGACGTGAGCGAGCCCTTCGAGCTCGAGGACCTGCCCGTCTACCCCGCCATCGGCGCCGACGGCGCCCCCGCGCGGGTCAGCGTGGAGCTTCCGGGGCGGCTGGTGTGGGCCAAGGTGCTGGAGTGCCAGGTGGGGCGCATCCGCCTCATCCTGCTCGACACCCGGGACGACGCCAACAGCGACGAGGACAAGGCCCTGGCCGCCAACCTCTACGGCGGCGACAACCGCATGCGCATCCAGCAGGAGCTCCTCCTGGGCGTGGGCGGATCCCGGGCGCTGCGGGCCCTGGGCATCACCCCCAGCGTCATCCACCTCAACGAGGGCCACTCCGCCTTCGCCATCCTGGAATGGGCCCGCCACCGGGTGCAGCAGGACGGCATGGAGCCCTGGGCCGCCATCGCCGAGGCCGCGTCGGGCACGGTGTTCACCACCCACACCCCGGTGGAGGCCGGCCACGACAAGTTCCCCGCCGATCTCGCCGAGGAGCACCTGCGCGCCCTGGCCGAGGGCCTGCGCCTGCCCCTGCACGACGTCCTGGGCCTGGGGCGCACCAACCCCGGCGACCTGGGCTCGCCCTTCCTCCCCACGGTGCTTGCCCTCAAGCACTGCCGGCGCGCCAACGGCGTCTCGGCCCTGCACGGCAAGGTGGCCCGGTCCATGTGGCAGCACCTGTGGCCCACCCGCAGCGAGCACGACGTGCCCATCGGGCACATCACCAACGGCGTGCACGTGCCCAGCTGGCTCTCCTCCGAGCTCAACACCCTCATGACCACCCACCTGGGCGTCAACTGGATGGAAGGCATCGTCCGCCCCGACCTGTGGACCAAGATCGCCGCCATCGACCCCGCCGAGATCTGGGAGATCAAGAAGGTCCTCAAGCGCCGCATGCTCAAGCTCGTGCGCGAGCGCCAGACGGCGATGCGCGCCCGCCAGGGCCTGCCGCCCCTGGAGCCCGCGCCCCTGGACCCCGACGCGCTGACCATCGGCTTCGCCCGGCGCTTCGTGCCCTACAAGCGCCCCGACCTGCTCTTCACGGACCTGGACCGCCTGGACGCCCTGGTGAACAACCCCCAGCGCCCCGTGAACCTGATCTTCGCCGGGCGGGCCCACCCCGCCGACGGCCCCGGCAAGGCCCTCATCCAGAAGGTGGGCCAGCTCACCGCCGACCCCCGCTTCCGCAACCGCATCCTGTTCGTGGAGAACTACAACATCCACATCGGGCGCAACCTCTACCAGGGCGTGGACGCCTGGCTCAACAACCCCCGGAGGCCCCTGGAAGCCTGCGGCACCAGCGGCATGAAGGTGGTCATGAACGGCGGCCTCCACGTCTCCGTGCTGGACGGGTGGTGGGCCGAAGCCTACGACGGCGAGAACGGGTTCGCCATCGGCAACGGCGAGATCCACGCCTCCACCGAGGTTCAGGACAAGCGCGACGCCGACGCCCTCTTCCGCCTCCTGGAGGAGAAGGTGGTGCCCATGTACTACCGGCAGGACTCCAACGGCGTGCCCCGCCAGTGGATCCACGCCATCCAGCGGTCCATGCGCACCCTGGCCTGGCGCTTCAACGCCGACCGCATGGTCATGGACTACGTGCGCAACTGCTACCTGCCCGCGGCCGTGGCCGCCTCCTGCCAGATGCCCACGGCCTGATCCGGACGACTTGAATTCCGCATCCGTCCGCCCCGCCCGGGGCAGGCGGCGGCGTGGCTTCCCGGCACGGGATGGCTTACACTGCATGCATGGGCCATCGCCTTGTTGCAAAAAGGAAAACCTTCATGGGCATCTCCCTGCGCGCCATCGTCCCCACCGCCGCGGCCCTGCTGGCCTGCGGCGCCCTCCACGCGGAAAGCGGCATCTGGGGCGTGCAGGTCGGCATGGCCCAGCCCTCCGGAGGCGCCAAGCAGTGGGTGGGCTCCACCGTGGGCGCCGCCCTGGACGTCACCGACACCTACAGCCTGGGCGGCCAGGACGCCGTGCGCATGCGGTTCGGGTACTTCACCTTCAAGGCCAGCAACCGCAACCCGGAAACCCTCACGGTGCCGGGCTGGGCCCCGGCCTCCTACCCCGCCGACACCACCAACGAGGCCTACGCGTTCACCTACGGCGCCGAGTACGTGCGCACGCTTCCCGCCCGGCTCTACGTCCTCGCCGGCCTGGGGGTCGCCTACGTCTCCGCCAACCGCACCGGCACCTTCGACCTCACGGCCGCCTCGGCGGGCCCGGTGCGGAGCAACTACGACGCCAACAACTTCGTCCCCTACTTCTGCGGCGGCCTGGGCGTCCAGATCACCCGGTCCCTGGCCCTGGAGGCCCGCTACCAGTCCACGTCCATGAAGGCCCAGACCCGGAGGCTGGATCTCAAGCCCCTGGGCCTGTCCACCCCGGCCGAGGTGGCCTTCGAGAAGCTGACCGTCTCCACCCTGACGGTGGGGTTCAGCCTGACCTTCTGACCCGGAGCCCCCCATGAACCTCCGCTGGGCCATCGCCTGCCTCGTCGCCTTCGCCCCCCTGCGGGCCCAGCTCAAGGCGGGCCCCTGGGTCCCCGCCTACCAGGGCGTGGAGATCGCCACCGGCGAGGCCCCCGAGCCCCGCCGGCAGAAGGCCTACGCCGTGCGCGTGGACCTGCGGGCCCCGGGCGTGGAACTCTTCACCACCCCCCACGCCGGGCCCCGGGAGACCACCAGCGAGACCACCAGCGAGTTCCTGGCCCACCACCGCCTGCAGGTGGCCATCAACGCCAACTTCTACGACCCCTGCTGCACCCCCGGGGACAAGGACCTCCTGGGCCTGGCCATGTCCGGCGGCGAGGTGGTCTCGCCCGCCGTGGCCAAGGGCATCGGCACCGCCGCCTTCGTGGCCACCCGGGACAACTTCGCAACCATCCTGAAAACCGGCGAGGACTTCCGCACCAGCGGCCTCTGGACCGCCGTGGCCGGCACCGAAGTGGTGCTGGTGGACGGCCGCCGGACGGTTTCGGATATAAAGTTCAACAAGGCCACCCACCCCCGCACCGCCCTGGGCCTAACCCGCGACGGCCGCCACCTCATCCTCCTGGTCATCGACGGCCGCCAGGAGGGCTACAGCGTCGGCGCCACCATGGACGAGGTCGTGGACTGGCTGGTGCGCTTCGGCGCCGCCGACGGCCTGAACCTGGACGGGGGCGGCTCCACCGCCCTGGTGCGGGATGTGGACGGCCAGCCCAAACTGGTGAGCCGCCCCAGCGGCGTGGCCCTGGGCTCCACCAGCCCTGCCGGCGGAGAGCCCCAGCAACGGTCCAACGGGAACAACTTCGGGGTCTTCGCGCGGCCGCTGCAGCCGGCAGCGTGAGCCGGCCCCGGTCACTCGCCTTTTTTCAGCCGGCGGGAAATGGGATGGAACACCGGATTGGCGCCGCGCTCCAATGGCCAGCTCCGGCCTTCCGCCTGGGCCTTCCAATACCCCCAGGGCAGCTTCCGGGTTCCCAATTCGTAATCGAAGCCGTCGTAGGGTTCCCGGAACGAATAGAAGGCCCAGTGGGACCGCCGGGCGTCCAGGGCTGACAGCACGTCTTCCAGGTAGGCCGCCGCCAGCCTTTGGCTGAACGCGGGGAGATCCCGCGCGGTGCCGCGCACGCCCCCGTACCAGGCCTTCATGCGCCCGGGCGGAGCGTCCTCCTCCAGGCCGGTTCCCGCCTCCGGGGCCGGTTCATTGACGAGGTTGTAGGCGACCAGGGCCGGATGCCCCTTAAGGCATGCGGCGAGATCCCGCCAGTACCTGGCCGCCTGCTCCCACCAGGCCTTGTCCCGCCAGATCCTCCCGTCGAACGCGCCGCCGTTGTTCTGGCGCCACCGCATTCCCGGAAGGGAAAGGGGCACCACGACCACCTTCAGGCCCGCCGCCTGGGCCCGGTCCAGGGCGGCCCTCAGGATCTCCACGTCGCCCGGCGCCAGGCCTTCGTACCGGTCCGCGTTCCCCAGCAGGAAGTCCCGGCCCGACCCCTTCCATTTGTCCCAGGCCAGCCGGATCCACCGGACGCCCTCGCCCCGGGCGGCCTTGAGGTAATCCAGGGACGGGGGTTCGTCGTTCATGCAGTTGGCGCCGAAACGGGGCCGTTCATCCCAGAAAGCCATGGGAGCCTCTGGCGCTCCAGGTCCCGCGGGGACTTGGCCTACCGCCGGAACCTGGGCAACCAGCCCCACCGAAAGCGCGGCTGCCCTGAGAATGGCTGCAGTCATGGCATTCAATGGACGTGACCCCCGACTCGCCGGGATGCCCTCGGATGGATGGCCCCATCCCTTCGGTGTCCCCCTGGGGCGGAGGGTTCCCGGTAGCCCTGAACCGGAAGCCCTGGATTCTGTTCTTCCTAATGCCTGGCCCACTCCAGGAGCGCCAGCTGCGCCGCCGCGTTGGGCGTGAGCCCTGCGCGCTTGGCCTTTGAGACGAAATCGGACCAAATGGAGGGTTTCACCCGGAGGGTATGAACCTCCGCCGCTTCCACGGCCTGCCCTTTCCTGGGCCTTCCTTGAGGCGTGAGTACAGGCGGCACATGCGGCCCAAGCTCGGCCTCAACCGCTCGCGCCTCGCGGGCATAGTTCGATTGCACCTCGTCGTGGGAGTGGCCGTCCCGTTTGGCCTTTTTCAGGGCTTCGTCCAGGGTGGTCTTCTTCCCGAGGGGCAGCAACGTTTCCATGGGGCACCTCCTTACAGGGGGAAGCAAGTGACGGGATAGACGGTTTCGGACGCGCTGACGTCGAAAACCAGGCGGTATGGCCGCCCATCCACTTCGGCCTCGATCACGTACCGATGGCGCACCCGCGAGGCCCGCATGTCATCGATCCCGGCCCAGAATATTCGTTCGAGCAACCCCTGGGATACGCCGTGCGATCCGATATGTGCCGTATTGTTGTCATCCCAAAGAAACTCCATTGGGTTGCCCATATAAACGTAATACGTTTTATTCGCCTGTCAAGGGCCTATCCATTTGAACCCTCGCCGTGGCCTTCCCGGAAGCGCTGGGAACCGCATGCCCTGATGCGTTCCGAGGGCCGGTAGGTTCCCCACGGGGACGGCCCCGTGGAGGCCGGACCCTGGCGGGGGAAGATCCTGCTGATGATCAGGGCCCGTGACGGGAACCTATTCCCCCCTGGCCTTCCGCATCATCCCCTCGTAGAGCTCCAGGTATTCCTTCGCGCTGGCCTTCCAGGTGAAGTTCTGCGCCATGGCGTGCTTCTGGATGCGGGCCCAGGTGCGGGGATCCTCCCGGTACAGGCCGCAGGCCCTGCCGATGGTCTCGCCCAGGATCCAGCTGCTGGGTTCCTTGAAGACGAAGCCGGTGGCGGTGGAATCCACCAGGGAGTGGGCGTTGGTGTCCACCACGGTGTCGGCCAGGCCTCCGGCGCGGCGCACCAGGGGCAGCGCGCCGTAGCGCAGGGCGTAGAGCTGGGTGAGGCCGCAGGGTTCCTGGCGGCTGGGCACGAGCATCACGTCGCTTCCGGCCAGGACGCGGTGGGCCAGGCCCTCGTCGTAGCCCAGCACGCAGGCCACGCGGCCGGGGTGGGCACGGGCGGCGGCGGCGAAGCCCTGTTCCAGCACGGGGTCGCCGGTGCCCAGGACGACCAGCTGGGCGTTGAGCTGGAGCAGGTAGGCCACGTTCTCCAGCACCAGGTCCAGGCCCTTCTGCTCGGCCAGGCGGCTCACCACGCCGAAGAGCGGGTCCCCGGGCGACTCGTCCAGGCCGGTTTCCCGCTGCAGCAGGTTCTTGTTGAGCTTTTTCCCCGACAGGTGCCGGGCGTCGAAGTGGTGCTCCAGGTGGGGGCTGGCGGCGGGGTTCCAGATGGCGTTGTCCACGCCGTTGAGGATGCCGGCGAGGTCGCGCCTGCGGTGCGTGAGCAGGCCGTCCAGGCCGCAGCCCGCCTCGGGCTGCTGGATCTCCCGGGCGTAGGTGGGGCTCACGGTGGTGATGCGGTCGGCGAAGGCCAGGCCGGCCTTGAGGAAGTTGACCTTCCCGTAGAATTCCGCCCCTTCGGGGTGGAAGATGGCCGGGCCCAGCCACAGCCCGGGCAGGAGCGGGGCGGGATAGATCCCCTGGTAGGAAAGGTTGTGGACGGTCGTCACGGTGAGGGGAACCCGTCCCGGATCCTGGGCGTAGTAGGCCGGGATGAGGGCGGCCTGCCAGTCGTGGGCCTGGAGCACATCCGGGCGCCAACCGGCCCAGTCGCCGTTGCGGCCCACCTGGGAGGCCGCCCAGGCGAAGGCGGCGAAGCGCAGGTGGCTGTCGCCGTACTCCTCGTAGGGTCCGCCGGCGCGGTCGTAAAGCCCCGGGTGGTCCAGGAGGTAGACGGGCACCCCGTCGTCGGTCCGGCCCCGCAGCAGGCGGGCCTCCCCCTGCCCCAGGAGGTCCGGGAAACCGCCCGCGGGTTCCAGGTCGCGGATGCCGTTCAGGAGGGCGCCGAAGCCCGGCAGGAAGACCCGGGCGTCGGCCCCCAGGGCCCGCTGGGCCACCGGAAGGGCGGCCATCACGTCCCCGAGCCCCCCCACCTTCACGTATGGGAACAGTTCGGTTGCAGCGTGGAGAATCTTCATCGGCCTTCCTGCAGTTGGTCCAACATCCGCTGGGAGATCAGGGTTACACCTCCCGGGGTGCGATGGAAGCGGGCGGCGTCGGCCAACGGATCATCCCCCACCACCAGCCCGCCGGGAACCCGGCAGTCCCGGTCCACCACCACCCGGTGCAGGCGCGCGTGCTCGCCGATGTCGGCCCCGGGAAGCACCACCGCTTCGTGCAGGTAGGCGTGGGAATGCACCCGCACCTTGCTGGAGAGCAGGGAGCGGTGCACCGTGGCCCCGGAGATGATGCACCCCGCCGACACCAGGCTGCTGATGGCCACGCCGTTGCGGTGGGGATCGCTGTGGACGAACTTGGCGGCCGGCAACTGCTCCTGGTGGGTGAAGATCGGCCATTCGTAGTCGTAGAGGTTCAGGTCGGGGTCCACCGTGGTGAGGTCCATGTTGGCCTCCCAGAAGGCGTCCACGGTGCCCACGTCCCGCCAGTAGGCCGGCTTGTCCATGTTGGGGATGTGGCTGCGCTCGAAGCGGTGGGCGAACACCCGGGCCCGGGGCACCAGGTAGGGGATGACGTCCTTGCCGAAGTCATGGGACGACGTGGGATCCGCCGCGTCCCGCGCCAGCTCCCCGTACAGGAAGTCCGCCTTGAACAGGTAGATCCCCATGCTCGCGAAGGCGTATCCCGGCCGGTCCGCCACGGGGGTGGGGTTCTGGGGCTTCTCCACCCAGGAGACGATGCGGCCCGTGGCATCCGCCTGGGCGACGCCGAAGCCGCGGGCCTGGTCCAGGGGCACTTCCAGGCAGGCGATGGTCACGTCCGCGTCCTGCTCCAGGTGATCCTCCAGGAACCGGCGGTAGTCCATCTTGTAGATGTGGTCCCCGGCCAGCACGAGGATGTTCTCAGGACGGCGGGCTGCGAGGGTCTCGACGTTCTGGTACACGGCGTCGGCGGTGCCGCTGTACCACGCGTCGCTTTCCATGCTCTGCTGCGCGGGAAGCACGTGGATGAACTCGTTGAACTTTCCGTTCAGGAAGGTCCAGCCGAACTGCAGGTGCTCCAGGAGGCTGTGGGAGTTGTACTGGGTGACCACCAGGATCTTGCGGATATTGGAGTTCACGCAGTTGGACATGGTGAAGTCGATGATGCGGTACTTCCCCCCGAAGGCCAGGGCCGGCTTGGAGAGCCGGCGGGTCAGGTCCTTGAGCCGCTTTCCCCGGCCCCCCGCGAGCACCATGGCGATGGTTCGTTGGGCCGCCAGGAAAACCTCGCGCTGCGACATCGGCATCCCTCGAGCATGCTTTGCCATCGAAGGATGCGCCAAAACCCGCGCCGGTTCAAGGCAAAACGGCCTGCAGCTCGCCCCAGAGGTAGTCGTCGTCGAGCGTGGTCATGCAGGGATTGCCTTCCACCCTGCAGACGACGTCCATGCATTCCAGGCACGGAAGGCCTTCCTTGCGCGCGGTGCGCACCCTGGGGCCGGAGGGGGTCGAGAACCCGGGCCGCGTGGGCCCGAAGATCGCGAGGGTGGGGATCCCGCTCCCCGCCGCGATGTGCGAAAGGCCGGAATCCATGCCCACCAGGGCCCGCGCGCCCGCGATCCAGGCGGCGGAGAACGCCAAGCCGCCCCGGTTCGTGAGGTCCACCGCGCCGGGGACCCGGGCCTGGATCTGCCCGGCCAGCGCCATGTCCACGGGGCCCGCCCCCAGGATCACCGGGGTGATCCCCGCGGCCACGAGGCGGGTTCCCAGGGCCGCGAAGGAATCCACCGACATGCGCTTGCACGCGCAGTTGGCCCCCGGGGCCAGCACCACGTAATCGTCCAGCCCCAGGGAGGCCTTGCCGGCGGCCGCCTCGGCCAGGGCGCCGGGGCGGGGCCGGAAGGGGATGAAGGACGCGGGCTCGGCAAGCTGCGGGAAGGCCCGGGCCACCACCGTACGGTACCGGTCGACGAAGGACGTCTCCTGCTTGAAGAAGGCGATGCTGTGGGTGTAGAAGATGAACGCTCCCCCGTCCCCGCAGCCCAGGCGCAGGGGCACGCGGGCCAGGAGGCCCGCCACCCCCGGGCGGCTGCTCTTGGGGAAGTTGATGAGCGAGGCCGGCCGGTGCGCGCGCAGGAGCCGGGCGGCCTTCAGGGGGCTGTACTTCCGCTCGGGATCCGGCACCGCGGCCAGATACCCGGGGGCCCCGTCGAAGAGGTCCACGATCCAGGCGGGACCCCAGGCCACCAGGGGAAGGCCGGCGGCGCGAAGCGGGGCGATGGCGGCGTGGATCATCATCGCGTCTCCGAAGAAACGCGGGAAACGCACCCAGTGGGCCCCCATGGGCACCGCGTCGTTCACATCAGCCTCCAGCCTTCATCCTCGCGTAAGATAAGACCTGAACCAAGGATCATTTCATGCCCCTCCCCCTCGCCCGCAGCTCCATCCTGGCCCTGGCGGCCGCCCTTTCCAGCCCGGGCGCGCCCCCGGCGGTCCAGGCCGCCTTCACGCCCGTCGACGCCGTGAAGGCCGAATGGGACCGGAAGCCCCCGGTGCTCGCCCCCGAAGCATTGGCCGCCCTGCCCCCCGCGGACCGGGCCCGGCTGGACCTGACGCTCAAGCGCATCGGCGCCCCGGGCGCGCCCCCCCTGCTTCCCCCGTGGCTGGCCGAGCCCACCGTCCAGGTCTGGGAGGCCAAGGCCCTGGAGGCCGTCACCCCCCAGGACCGCGTCACCGCCCTCCACTTCCTCAACCGCCTGAAGTCCCCCAAGGCCCTCACCGCCCTGGAGAGCCTCACCCCCGCCGACGCCGCCACCTGGCCGGCCCACCTCCACCTGGAGGGTCCCCTGGCCACGGCCCTCCTCAACGGCGCCGTGGCCGGGCCGCCCGTGGTGGCCTTCATGGAAGCCCTCTTCAAGGCCGGCAAGACCGACCCCATCCGGGGCGGCGCCGCCCACCTCCGCCTGGTGCTCGCCGGGAAGGAGAAGGGTGAGCCGCGCATGGGCGATCCCTCGCATCTGGCCTACCTGGACGCCTGGAACCGCGGTCCCTGGGAGAAGCGGGCGAAGGAGCACCTCCAGCTCCTTACGGGGGCCCTGGTTTCCGGCGGTTCCAACCCCGGCCCCGCCCAGCGCCTCCTGGAAGGCCTGCCCGCGGCGCCCGGCGCCGCCGCCGACGCCCTGGCCGTGAAGGCCCTCGGCTCCGGCCATATCCAGGTGCGCATCGCCGCCCTGGAGCATCTCGCCAAGGCCGAGACCCTGGACCCCGAGGCCCTGGCCACGCTCACGCGCCACGCCTTCCTCAACTACGGCGGTCCGCTGTCCGCGCCGTTCCTGGCGGCCCTGCGCAGGCACGCGCCGAAGGACGCGGACCGCTACGGCGCCGTCCTTCTGGGTTCGGCCGATCCCCTGGCCGTGGCCGCGGCGCTGGAGGACCTGCCCCGGCCCCCCGCCAACCTGGAGGCCCTGGTCAAGCGCCTGTGGACGACGCCCATGTACGACGCCGTCCAGACCCTGCTGCCCGCCCTCGAACGCTGGAAGCTGCCCGAGGCCCAGCGCCGGGAGCTTTTGGCGAGGTTCCTGGAGCACCCCTGCTGGACGGCCCGCCTCGACGCCTACACCCTCCTGGCCAAGGCCGACCCCTCCACGCCCTGGCCCGCCGCCCCCAAGCCTCCCTTCCTGGAAGATCTCATCCGCGACGAGGCCCTGCGCCTGGCCCGGGCCGCCAAGCCCGTGCGCCTGCGCATCACCTTCGACCGCGGCCGCCGCGTGGTCCTGGCCCTGGACCCCGTCAACGCGCCCATCAACGTCGCCAACCTCGTGCTGCTGGCCCGCCGCGGCTTCTTCAACGGCCGCCTGGTGCCCCGGGTGGTCCCCGATTTCGTCGTGCAGATGGGCAGCCCCGTGGACACCATGGACGGCGGCCCCGGCTACACCGTGCGCTGCGAGGACAGCCTGGCCTGGTACGGCCCCGGCAGCGTGGGCATGGCCCTCAGCGGCAAGGACACCGGGGGAAGCCAGTTCTTCATCACCACCAACGCCGCGCCGCACCTGACCGGGCGCTACACCCGGGTGGGCGAGGTGGAGGACCCGGCCGCGGCGCTGCCGATCCTGGATAACCTGGAACTGGGAACGAGGATCCTGACGGTCGAAGTGCTCTAGGAGGCTGGCCACGTATT
>DBMS01000239.1 GCA_002297665.1 Holophagaceae bacterium UBA692
GTCGCGCAGCGACCGCGCGGTCTCCCCTCGTTCATGTCAGGCACGGGCGAACCACCCCTGCAGGCACGCGGCCACCCGCTCCGGGCCGTCCCAGGCGTCCAGGGCCAGCGCCACCATGCTGCCGGCCAGCACGTTGGCCGCCCGGGACAGGGAGGTCGCCACGGTCGCCGAAAGGCCCGCCCGCTCCGCCACCAGGGTCACCGGGAACAGGGTGGTCAGGGCCGCCACCTTGAAGGCCTTGCGCAGTCCCAGCAGCTGGCAGCCCAGGATCGCCACGAAGATCGCGAGGCTGGCCGCCAGCAGGGTGTGGCCCACCAGCAGCACCGTCGCCACGCCCACCCCCAGGCCCACCAGGGTCCCGGCGGTGCGGTTGAGGCCGGCCTTGAGGCTGCCGCTGGCGCTTCCCGTGGACACCACGATGGCGCTGATGCCCGACCAGTAGAAGGCGTGCAGCCCGAGGATCCGGCCGGCCACCAGGCCCAGGGAACCCGCCAGGGCCAGCCGGATGCCCGGCCCGACCTGAAGCCGGGCGAAGCGAAGGTGGATGCGGCGGCGGGTCCGGACCAGGAGGTGCGTGCGTTCCATCGCCCCAGGATACCAGCGAAACCCTCGGCCCGCGGCGGGGCCGCGGATCCGCGGTTGACAGGCGCTGGCGAGCCGGGCCACCGTGTGCCATGCTGGGGGCCGATCCCCGTTCCTCAGCCGCAACCCTTTCCGCCCGGAGGCGCCATGCCGTCCGCCCCGTCCTCCTCCATCCAGACCCAGGGCCTCGTGGGCTCCGACCGGCTCAGGGAGGCCCTGGCCCTCCTGCGGGAGGCCGGCGCGGAGGGCATCGGCCGGGAGAAGCTGCGGGTGCGGATGGGCGGCCTCAGCCTGCGCACGGTGGACCGCGCCATCCTCGTCCTGGAAGCCCAGGGGGCCCGGTTCGACCGGGTGCGCCGGGGCAGCCCCCCGGTGATCCATTTCGTGCTGAAGAAGGGCCCCTCCTGGGACGAGCACGTGTCCAGCGAGGCCCGCATGGCCCTGCGGGTGGCGGGGCTTTCCCTGGCCCAGTGCGGCACGCTGCTCTGGCAGGACAAGCTCGAGGCCCTGGAGCGGCTCGCCAGCGAGCGCATGTCCACCCGGGACCGCCGGCTCTTCGAGAACCTCAAGAAGGCCGTCCGGGTGCAGGGCGGCGTGGACGACCCCATCGAGGCGCCCGACATCCTCGAACCCATCCTCAAGGCCCTGGACGGCCGCAGGGAGACCGAGGTGATATACCAGGCCGCGGGCGCCGACGCGGCCACCGCGCACCGGGTGGTGCCCTACGCCCTCACCCACGACCTCTTTTCCGGCGGCACCTTCCTCCTGGTGTGGGACCCCGCGCGCCGCCTGCCCAAGCACCTGCGCCAGAACCGCATCGTGAGCGTGAAGGTGACGGCCCGCGCCGGCGCCTTTCCGGAAGAGCTCATGGCCCGGGCCGCCCGGTACCAGATCGGCGGCTGGACCAGCGCCGAGCCGCCCTTCCAGGTGGAGGCCCTCGTCCGGGGTTCCCACTGGATCCAGGCGTTCAAGGAGGCCCCCCCGGCCCTGCCCGATTTCCAGACCTTTCCGGGAGAGGACGGCGCGTCGGCGCGCGTGGCCTTCAAGGCCACCCACCCCAACGGCGCCTCCCGCTGGATCATGCAGTTCGGCGCCGCGGCCGAGGTCCTGGCGCCGGCCTTCCTGCGCGACGAGGTCATCGCCCAGTTCCGCAAGGCCCTGGCCGCCTACGAACGGGTCGACTGAACCGGCGAAGAGTCGTACCTTGTCGCAGGAGGCCGCCATGAAGATCCGCGAGAACCTGGACGCCCTGATCGCCACCCACCCCGAGATCTACGAAGCCTACGAGCGGTACGGAAAGGCCGTCCACGAGCAGGGCGGCCCCCTTGACGAAAAGACGCGCTGGCTCATCAAGCTCGCCGTCTCCGCCGCCCAGGGCCTCGCCAAGGCCCAGCTCACCCACATGGCCAAGGCCCAGGCCGCGGGCTGCACGGCGCAGGAGATCGAGCACGCCATCCTCCTCATCGCCCCCACCGCGGGCTTCCCCCGCATGATGGAGGCCATGGAGCGGTTCCGGGAAGCCCGCTAGCGGGTCAGGGGCGGTAGGCGACCAGGCGTACCCGCGTGCGGGCCACCGCGCCGTGGTGCTCGTAGGCGAACCCCGTGATGCCGATCCCGGGCGCGAATTCCAGCGTCCGCAGATCCGGGTTGGTGCTGAAGGACGCCGTGAATGCGGGGAACGACGCCCCCCGGGCCACCCCGGGGGCCGAGAAGGGCCTGGGTTCGCTGCCTTCCACGACCCAGGCATACATGTTGTCGTCCCGGCCCGGCACATGGGCCCAGCTCTTCCCCGGGCGCAGCGGCAGGTCCAGGAAGGGCTCCGCGCCCTGGGGCGGGTAGGCCCGGTCCGCCAGCAACTGGCGGGCCTTGGCCGCGGCGCCCTTGGGGCTGCGGGAGGATTCCTGGTACAGGCGCCCCCGCTTGCAGATGAGGACGGAAATGGAATTGCCCCGGCCCGGTTCGTACCAGGCCAGGTCCATGGGAAAGCCCCGCACCACCGCGGCGAAGCCCGCCTCGCCGGGAATGAACTGCAGCACCTCCATCACCGTGCGCACCCGTCCCGTGCGCACCTTGCGGGTGTCGTGAACCGTCCACTCCGCTTCCCCCGCATAGGTCCACGAGGCGCCCTTGTTGAGGGGGAACTGCTGGAGCACGGCGGCCGTGTCCAGGGTCGGACCCTCGTCCGCCAGGGACGGCCGGTGGAGAAGCGTGGCAAGGAGCATGGGAAAAAGCATGGAATCTCGAATCGCCTTCCATAGTGCCAGAAATTCCGCCGGGCCGCCGGCTCAAGGCAGGAAACGTTCCTGGAGGGAAGGCGGCACCCGGGGGCAGGCCCCTCCCGGGCGCCCGAACACCCGGTTCCGCATGCGGGCCACCCCGTCGTAGAGCCCGTCCCGGAGCCCCCGGGGCACCCATGCCCCCAAACGCGCCAGGAGGGCCCACCCGCCGCCCAGGCCCCGCAGGAGGTGAAGCGCCGCCCCGGACCGCAGCAGGACCCGGCCCCTGTGGAGGACCACAAGGCTGGCGGGGGGGTCTCCCTCCGGGAAATGCGCCCGGTAGGTGGCCCCGCCGAGGGGCGCGAACCGGCAGCGGCCTTCCCGGAGCGCCAGGAAGCGCACCAGGGCCTGGCACAGCCCGCAGCCGCCGTCGTAGAACAGCAGGTCCGGGGGTTCCGGCGGCGGGGTCATGGGCATGAGTCTACCCCCCTGTGACCGCCTCCGCATTTTCCCCCCGGGTGGTAGCCAGGGGCCTTTCCTTCCTCCACTATCAAAGAATGGCCGCCCCCGGCCGGACCGCCCAGGAGCCCCCGTGAGACCCGAAACCGAAGCCACCCTCGTCACCGAAGCCGTCGCCGAGCTCATCGCCCTGGGCGCAGCCATGGCCGCCAACAACGAGGAGGCCTTCCAGCGCCACAACTTCCGCCTCCACAAGCTGGGCATTCCCCGGGAGGACCGCATCCAGGCCGTGAACATCGCCCTCCAGGTGAAGATGGCCCCCCACCGCAACCTGGTGGAGATGGCCGAGGGCTACCTCACCGGCGGCGCCGAGCCCGAGGGCGGCTGCTGCGGCGGCGAATGCGGTTGCGCCGGGGAGGATGAGGCCGCGGGCTCCTGCTGCGGCGGGGACGAGGGCTGCGGCTGCGGGCACTGAGCCCCAGGTCTGGGCCCTAGGAGGCTGTCCACGTATT
>DBMS01000086.1 GCA_002297665.1 Holophagaceae bacterium UBA692
CCGGGCAAGGCGCGCCAGCCCGCCCAGGGTGCCCCAGGCCAGGGCGATGGCCAGGGGGAGCCAGGTCCAGCGCCGTCGCGGCGCCAAGGGAAGCGAAAGGAACATGGCGCCCCAGCCCGCGAGGTGCGCCGCCAGGGGCAGCCTGCCGTCCCAGGCCTCCGGCAGGGCCCACGGAACGGCGCACGCGGCCGCCAGGGCCCACGGGAGGGCCCAGAAACCGTCGCCGCTCAGGCGCTGCCAGAGTTCATCCCGGGAAAGCATGGCGCGAGTCTACGCTCGGGGTCGATCCATGTGAAAATGGCCATTCATGCGGGATTCCAAGTGAAGAGCGACCACCTTTTCCCATTTGCCGTCTGCCTCGCCGTGGGGTGGGCCTCCCTGGGCGCCTGGAGCCCGGCCTTCCACGAGGTGCAGACCGTCCGGGCCTCGCGGCTCCTGCCCAGGCGCATGGCGGCCTTCCTGGGCATCCATGCCCGGGACCTCCTCGCCGGAGCCCGGGGGCAGGCCAACGACCAGGTTCCCACCGTGGAGGACGTGGAGGAGCAGTTCCGCCGGGTCGTCGCCCTCACGGAGGAACGCAAGCGCCCCGAACGCATCGCGAAGGAACTGGGCGTCCTGGCGCACCAGGTCCAGTTGCTCATGGACCCGTCGGCGGTGGTGGGCGTTTCGTCCCTCCGGGAGTCCTTCCAGGCCTACGGGGACGAGAAGCTGCCCAAGCTGGTGCTGAGCCGGGAGCCCTTCTGGGCCGTGACGTCCCCCCTGGACCCGAGGCCCAGGCTGGTGGAATGGGCCAAGGTCAAGTTCGATCGGAACCAGGCCCTGCAGGCGTGCTTCGACGAAGCCACCGGGCGAAGGAAGGGCGGGTGGGACGAACTTTCCGTGCCCTTCGCCCAGCTCCAGCTTGCCTATTCCAATGGCATCAACGCCACCGCCAACATCTGGATCCAGCTGTGGCGGGCGGTGGGCGACCAATGGGACGCCCCGGGCGACGAAAATCTGGCCAGGGAGTAGTCTTTTCGATATCTTCCTATCATCACCATGGAGACAGGAATGGCTTCGTATACCCGGCTCGGTTCGTACTTGCTTTCCAGTGAACTCACGGCCGATCCCGTCGGCAGGATCCAGCGCGGGCTCTCCCTGGCGGGAAGCGCCTTCGAGAAGCACCTGCTGCTGCGCACCTTCTCCGACGAGCTGGTGGAAGCCGGCATCGGCGGCCGCATGGCCGAGGCCACGCGGGTGGCGGGGATCCTCGCCGGCAGCCGCGGCTTCGGAACCAACTACCACGCCGAGGCCGGAAGGGCGCCCCACATCGTGTGCGACTACGTGCCGGGGCGCAGCCTCGCGCAGGTGCTGAAGAAGACCCGGGAGGAGCAGATCCCCCTGGGCGTGGACCACTCCCTTTCGGTCATCCAGGGGCTGGCCATGTCCCTCATGGCGCTGGCCGCCAAGGACCTCCACCATGGCGCCCTGAGCCCCCACAGCATCTGGGTGAGCTTCGAGGGCGCCACCCAGGTCATCGACGCCCCCTACGCGGCCGCTCTGGCCGGGCTCCTTCCCAAGGCCAAGGGACTCGAGAAGGAGCTCGCCCCCTACCGCGCCCCGGAATCCAGGAACCCGCTCCAGCAGGACCTCTTCGCCCTGGGCGCCGTGCTCTTCGAGATGCTCACCCTCGAGAAGCTCCCGGCCCCGGAAGCCATCCCCGCGGCGCTTTCCCGGGCCACGCTGAAGGCGGCCATGGAGGACGGCCCGGTCCCCGCCGAGATCTCCGGCCTCCTGAGCCGGCTGCTGCTGGACGCCTCGGCCTTCCCCTCCATGGGCGAATTCAACAAGGAGCTCGAGCGCGTCCTCTACGACGGCGACTACAGCCCCACGACCTTCAACATGGCCTTCTACATGCACACCCTCTTCCGGGACGAGGCCGAGCAGGACAGCCAGGCCATGAAGGCGGACCAGGGCATGGACTACACCCCGTTCCTGCCTTCCGAAGGCGCGTCGCGCAGCGTCCTGGTCAACGCCGACGGGCAGAGCCGGGTGAAGTACTTCGTCTACGCCGGCGCCGCCGCCGTGGCCATCCTCGGGTTCTTCGGCTACAAGTACCGCGAGCTGCGGTCCGAGAACAACGCCATCCAGGTCAAGCTGGCCGAACTCCAGCAGCTCAAGGCCGCCAACGAGAACAAGCTCCTGGACATCGCCAAGCAGGAGGAGTCCCAGAAGGCGCTCCAGGAGCAGCTCGCCAAGAAGGCCTCAGAGGCCAAGACCGCCGAGGAACGCGCCAAGGCGAAGAAGGATCTGGAGGAATCCAAGGCCAAGGCCCAGGAACTGGCCAGGCAGAAGGATGAGGCCCTGAAGAAGCAGCAGGAACTCACCAACCAGGGCAACACCATCGCCCTCAGCGCCCAGAAGGCCGCGCCCCAGCCCGCGCCGCAGGCGCCGCCTCCGCCCAAGCAGGAAGCCCCGGCTCCTGCGGTGGTGGCCGCCCCCGTGCCCCAGGCGCCGGCCCC
>DBMS01000217.1 GCA_002297665.1 Holophagaceae bacterium UBA692
GCGGCGTGCGGGGGCCGGATGGGGACGCCTGGCAGGTCGCTTGCGACCATGGCGTCCAGGTTGCGCATGTACTTGCAGAGAAGGTCCCGCAGGGTGGTGGTCTCCTCCTCCGTCATGTTCTTCTCCGCCTGGCCCCGGAGCCCCTCGCCGATTTCCGCGAGGTTTTCGCACAGGGTGAGGCCGCCCGGGGTGAGGCGGATGCGGATGCGCCGGCCGTGGTTGGGATCGGGGCCCACGGTGAGGTATCCCCGCTGGGTCATCTGCTGGACCATGCGGGAGACGGTGGGGTTGTCCATCCACATGGCCCGGGCCAACTCTCCCAGGGACAGGGGCGCCGCCCTGGAGATGACCAGGAGCATCCAGAAGTGGTGCGGGGTGAGGTCGAGCGGCACGACCTTGCCCGCCACGAGCTGTCGGATGGAGCGCCGGGCCGCTACGATCAGCATTCCGATGTTCGAAATCGCCAGTCCAATTTCCGATGAGTTAGACATTTCCCAAACCTCCCATTGATGAGGGATCCAACGTCCTAAATTGTCTTCCCAAACGGACCCGTGTCAATGAAATTTTAATGGTAAAATTTACCCGGCCTCCAGGGAGAATTCATCATTGAGATTCCAAATCCTCTTAATTAAATTGAGATCGGCAACGATTAACCCACTATCCCCGATTGCCTATTGCTAAATTGAGCCATCTTCGATTCATCATGAGTCTCAGTCGAATTGCAATTTGTAGAATATTTCATCTTGCAGTCCTTCCACGCGCGACCGCGCCCGGAAGGCCGACCCCGGGGCAGCCGAGGTTGAATCATATATTGTTATTATTTGATTATAATATTGTTTTTATGATTTCAACGGTCGTGCCCATCCAGGCCTCCGGCATGCCCCATCGTGACCATTAACCTGCTATTCGTCAGGGACGGCCGGCCCGCTTCAGCGGCGATCCAGCAGGCGTTCCTGGACGGTGGCCAGGGCCCAGGTCTCCTGGGTTCCCGCGGCCAGGTCCTTCACCGCCACAACGCCCTGCTCCAGTTCCCCGTCGCCGAGGATCAGCGCCAGGGGCGCCCCCTGGCGGTTCGCGGTGGTGAGGGCGTTCTTCAGCTTGGCGCCCCGGGTCTCCAGGACCACCTCCAAGCCTGCGGCCCACCAGGCGCGTGCCAGTTCCAGGGCCTTGAGGGTCGCCGCCGGGCCCAGCGGGATGAGGACGGGCGGAGCCTGCCGCGGGGCCTTGCCGTGCAGCTGCTGCATGAGCGTCACCAGGCGGTCCAGGCCGATGGACCAGCCGAAGGCGGCCACCTGGGGGCCGCCCAGCTGCTTCACGAGGCCGTCGTAACGTCCGCCCCCCAGGAGGGCCGACTGGGCCCCCAGGTCCGTGGACAGGACCTCGAAGGCCGTGCGGGTGTAGTAGTCCAGCCCGCGCACCAGCCGTGGGTTCTCCTCGAAGGGCAGCCCCAGGGAGGTGAGGATCTCCTTCAGGCGCTCGTGGTGCTCCCGGGAGGCCGGGTCCAGGAAGTCCACCAGCACCGGGTGGCCCTCCAGGGCGGCCTGGCAGCGCGCGTTCTTGCAGTCCAGGACCCGCAGGGGGTTCTCCCCGATGCGGCGGTGGCAGTCCTCGCAGAACTCCGCCTCGCGGTCGGCGAAGAAGGCCCGGAAGGCCTCGTGGAAGGCCGGACGGCATTCGGGGGTCCCCACGGAGTTGATGCTGAACGTGAGCTGGGTCAGGCCCAGCTCGCGCAGGAAGTCGTAGAGCATGACCAGGGATTCGGCCTCGGATTCCGGCGTGGACACCTGGAAGCTCTCGGCGCCGATCTGCCAGAACTGGCGGTATCTTCCCGCCTGCATGCGCTCGTAGCGGAACATGGGGCCGATGTAGTACAGGAGCTGGGGGTCGCTGGTGGCCAGCATCTGGTGCTGGATCACGGCCCTCACGACGCCGGCGGTGTTCTCGGGGCGCATGGCCACGTGGCGCTTTCCCTTGTCGAAGAAGTCGTACATCTCCTTGTGGACGATGTCGCTGCTTTCGCCGACGCTGCGCTTGAAGACCTCGATCTCCTCCAGGATGGGCGTGCGGATCTCTGAATAGCCGTGCCGGTGGAAGGCGCGCCTTACGGTATCCTCGATACGCTGGAACCAGTCCAGTTCGCCACCAAACAGATCACGAGTGCCTTTGACGGATTGAGCCATCTTGAAACTCCACGGAATCCTGCCGCTCCTGTTCCCTAGCCTACTGGCACTGGCCCAATCCCCCAAGCTTCCTTCCGGGGAGGGCCGCCTCCTGGTGTGCGTGGACCCGGGCCACGGCGGCGAGGACGTGGGCGCCAAGGGGGCCCGGGGACTCAAGGAGAAGGACGCGGTGCTCGACCTGGCCGCGGCCCTCGTGCGCGAACTGGAGCGCAGCGGCATGGAGGCCCGGCTCACCCGGAAGGACGACACCTTCGTGGGGCTCTGGGACCGGGCCCGCTTCGCCAACCAGGCCGGGGCCGACCTCTTCATCAGCCTCCACCTGAACGCGGCCCGGGCCCGCCAGGCCAAGGGCTCCGAGGTCTACTTCCTGACCCTGGGCGCCGGGGACGGGGCCGCCGCGGAGATCGCCGCCCAGGAGAACGGGCCCGAGGCCCGCGCCGGCCACGTCGACCCCGACCACGTGGTGGCCGGCATCCTGGACACCCTGAGCCAGGAAGCCTACCTGCGGGACTCCGAGCGCCTGGCCGTGGCCATCCAGGGCCAGCTCAACAAGCTGGGCGGCATCCGGCAGCGCGGGGTCAAGCAGGCCCCCTTCGTGGTCCTCCGGGGCGCCGCCATGCCCGCGGTGCTGGTGGAGACGGTCTTCATCTCGAATCCCCGGGAGGAGGCCAAGCTGAGGGACCCCGCCTTCCTGCGCAAGGCGGCCCAGGCCATCACCCAGGGCGTGCGGCACTATTTCGCGGGGGCCGAGGGCACGCCGCGCAGGAAGGCCGTGGCGGAAGCCAGGCCGCCCAGGCCCTGAGACGCCGGTTCATTCGTATCTCAGGGCCTCGATGGGATCCTGCTTGGCGGCCTTGAGGGCCGGCCACATGCCGAAGCCCAGGCCGATGGCGGTGCTGATGCCGAAGCCCAGGACCACGCTCCACATGGGGGCGGCGGCGGGAAAATCGAAGGTGAAGCGCACCAGGAAGGCCACGGCGAAGCCCACGGCGATGCCCAGCGCGCCCCCGCAGCAGGTGAGGGTCACGGCCTCCACCAGGAACTGGGCGGCGATGTCCTTGCGGGTGGCGCCCAGGGCCTTGCGCACGCCGATCTCCCGGGTGCGCTCGGTGACGCTCACCAGCATGATGTTCATGATGCCCACCCCGCCCACCAGCAGCGCGATGCCCGCGATGAAGATCATGGCGATGGCGATGGAGCCCGTCACCTGCTGGAAGGTCTGGAGCGACTCCTCGCTGGTGAAGATGGCGAAGTCGTTGGGCTGGTGGGCCCGCAGCCCCCGGTGCTGGCGCAGGATGGCCACCTCCTGGTCGGTCATCTCGTGCACGAAGGCCGGGTCCTTGGGCACCGTGGCGATGTGGAGGGTGTCCCCGTTGCCGTTCTTCACCTCGGGGAACATCTCGTCGAAGACCGAGAGCGGGATGAGCAGGAAGTTGTCGGCGCTGCCCCCCATCTGGGAGCCCTTCTTCTCCAGCACGCCGATGACGTGCAGGGGCACGCCCTGGAGCAGCACCTCCCGGCCCACGGGATCCCGGCCGGGGAAGAGGGCCTTGACGACGTCGTAGCCGATCACGCAGGTGTGGGAGGCGTGGGAAACGTCGGTTTCCGAGAAGAACCGGCCGTCCTCCAGGGTGGAGTTGTTGGCCAGGAGGTAGTCCGGCACCACGCCCGCGATGGTGGGGCCGTTGGCCTCGGCGCCCTGGCGGTTCTTCACGGAGGTCGTGGCCGAGGAGGCGCCCAGGTAGCGCTCCGGGGACACCGCGGCGGCCAGGGTTGCCAGGCGCTTGAGGGCCGCGGCGTCGCCCAGGGTGAGGTTGCGCCTGCGGCGCTGCTCCTCCGGGATCAGTTCCGGGGGCCCGCCGAAGCGGGGCTCGAACTTCTGGAACTGCACCAGGGTGGTGCCGAAGGTCGAGAAGGCGCCGGTGATGGCCTCGTTGAAGCCCGCCACGAAGCTGACCATGGCGATGACGGTGGCCACGCCGGCCACGATGCCCAGGAGCGTCAGGAAGCTCCGCAGCTTCTGGGTGATGATGGCCCTGAAGGCGAAGAGCATGTTCTCCTTGCCCAGGGCGTGGACGAGGGCGCTGTTCCTGATGAAGTCGAGCATGCGCCCCTCCTATTCGGCCCGGAGGGCGTCGATGACGGGCAGGTTCGAGGCGCGCCGCGCGGGCAGGAAGCCCGCGGCCAGACCGATCAGGGTCGAAACCGCGACGCTCGAGACCACGATGCCCAGGGTGATCTGGGCGGGGAACCCGCCCACGGTGCGCACGAGCCAGGCCACCAGGGCCCCGATCATCACCCCCGCGATGCCCCCGCACAGGCTGAGCAGCGAGGCCTCCAGGAGGAACTGCCTCCGGATGTCCCGCTTGCGCGCGCCGATGGCCATGCGGATGCCGATCTCGGTGGTGCGCTCCACGACGCTCACCAGCATGATGTTCATGATCACGATGCCGCCCACCCCCAGGCTCACGGAGGACACCAGGAGCATGAGCACGAAGGCGGCCTGGCTGATCTGCTTCCACAGTTCCTGGAGCGAGTCCTGGGTCATGATGCCGAAGGGATCCGGGTCCCTGTAGGCGGTGTGGCGCATGGCCCGCAGGAGCGAGCGCACCTCGGAGACCGCGTCGTCCAGGCCCGCCACCCCGCCCCGGGCCTCCACCTGGATGTTCAGGGAGTCCTTGGCGCCCATGAAGTTCTTCCGGAACACCTGGATGGGCATGCACACGATGTTGTCCCGGCTGAAGCCGAGGGACCGTCCCTGGCGGGGAAACAGCCCGATGACGCGGAAGGGGAGGCCCCGGATGAGGACGGTCCGGCCCATGGGGTCGAGCCCGGGGAACAGCTCCTCCTTCACGTCCATGCCGATGACCGCGACGTTCGCGGCCAGGTCGTTCTCGTTCTCGTTGAAGTAGCGCCCCTCCTCGAACTCGAACTTGAAGAGCCCGGCGAAATTCGCGGTGGAGCCCACCACGGTCACGTTCTTCAGGTGCCGGGGCCCCGAATCCACCCGCAGCGACTTGATGGCCCGGGTGCTCACCCGGGACACGTGGGGCAGGTTGGCCCCCGAGATGCGCTCGAAGTCCGTCCAGGTGAGCAGGGGCCGCTTGAAGGCCAGAAGGAAGTCATGGCGGGACTGGATGATCCCGAACCGGTCCACCATGAAGACGTCGGGCGCCAGGCGGATCACCTTCTCCTTCACGTAGGTGTCCAGGCCGGAAATGACCGCCACCACCCCCACGATGGTGGTCACCCCGATGATGACCCCCAGGAGGGTGAGGAAGCTCCGCAGCTTGTGGGCCCGCAGGGCCCGGAGGGCGGAAAGGAACAGCTCGCCGAGCTGCATTCAGCTTTCCTTCTTGTCGGTCTTCTTCTTCTTCTCGACGCGGATGTCCTCGCCGCCCTTGAGCTCGCGCAGGGCCTTGAAGGGCCCGATGACCAGGCTCTCCCCGCCCTTGAGGCCCGAAAGCACCTCCACGTTGAGCTCGCCCATGAGCCCGGTCTTGAGGGCCCGGAAAACGGCCTTGCCGCCCTCCATGACGTAGACGCCCTCCTCCTCGCGCGGGGCGCCGGGGGCGAGGGACTCGCCCTTCTTGGGCTTGATGTCACGCATGACCAGGGCCTGCAGGGGAATGGCCAGCACCTGGTCCCGGCTGCCGGTGAAGATGTCGGCCTGGTTGGACAGCCCGGGCTTGATGGTGGAAGGCGGGTTCTTGATCATCACCTTCACCTTGAACTTGATGGCCTCGTTGACGTTGGTCTGGACGATGGGGGATCCGCCCACCTCGGTGACCACGCCGTCGAAGACCTGGTTGGGATAGGCGTCGATGCGCACCTGAGCCGTCTGGCCGGTCTTGACGGTGGGAATGGAAGCTTCGTCCACCTCCATTTCGGCCTCGACCCGGCTCATGTCCGAGATGGTGACCAGGACGGTGCCGGGCTGGTTCTGCAGGCCGATGACGGCCGTCTCGCCCAGCTCGATGCGCTTGGCGGTGACCACGCCGTCCATGGGCGCCAGGATCCGCGTCTTGTTGAGGGCGTCCTGGCCGCCGGCGAGATCGGCCCGGGACTGGGCCACGCGCTGCTGGGAGCTTTCGAACGCGGTCTGGGCGGTGCGCAGGGCGGTGGTGGCCTGGTCGAAGTCGCTCTGGGAGATGATGCCGGCCTTGTGGTTGGCCGAGGCCCGGGCGAAATCCTTGCGGGCCTGCTCCAGCCGGGCCTTGGCGGTCTCGAAGTCGTGCGCCATGGCCTGGGATGCCGAGCGAAGGCTCTCCACCGTCGCCTTGGAGCGGACGTTGTCGATCTCCAGGATCAGGTCTCCCTTCTTGACGTGGTCCCCTTCCTTGACCTTGAGGGCGGTGACCTGGCCCATGGTGTTGGCCGTGAGGTCCACCTTGATCACCGCCTGGATCTTGCCGTTGGCGCTGACCTTGGCCTGGATGTTTTCCCGGGCCACGGTGGCCACCTGCACTGGAACGCCCTTGTCGCCGCGGCTCGCGGCGATTCCCAAGGCCACGATGACGGCCAGCCCCCCGCCCAGGATCCACATCTGCTTCGGCTTCATGTATACGTCCTCCTGGACCTGGGCCCACCTGAAGTAAACGCCCGGACCGAATCTTCCGTTTAGTTAATCATGCTCCAGGTTACATCCGCCGGGGGAGACCCTGAAATATCGGGGTTCAGGAACCTCCGTCACTCTATAATTTATGAACCGCCGCCTGGAGCCCCATGTCCCGCCTTTCCGAGTCCCTGCGCAGCCTGGGGTTCCGCAATTTCCGTCTGTTCTTCACCGGGCAGCTGGTGTCCCTGGTGGGCACCTGGATGCAGAGCGTGGCGCTGTCCTGGCTGGTGTACCGGCTCACGGGCCAGGCCACGCTGCTGGGCCTGGTGGCCTTCGCCAGCCAGGCCCCCATCTTCTTCCTGGGTAGCTTCGGCGGGGTGCTGGCGGACCGGGTGGATCCCCGGCGCATCCTCGTCCTCACCCAGACCCTCCAGATGGCCCAGGCCTTCCTCCTGGCCGCGCTGACCCTGGCCGGCTGGATCCGGCCCTGGGAGATCATCGTCCTGGCCACGGCCCTGGGGATCGTCAACGCCTTCGACCTGCCCGCGCGACAGGTCCTGGTGGCCAGCACCGTGGACCGGGAGCACCTGCCCAACGCCATCGCCCTCAATTCCTCCATCTTCCACGGCTCGCGGGTGGTCGGGCCCGCGGTGGCCGGCCTGATGGTCGCGGCCATCGGCGAAGGCTGGTGCTTCCTGGTGAACGGGCTGAGCTTCCTGGCGGCCATCGCCGGCCTCCTGAGGATGGACCTGCCCCCCTGGGTCTCCCGGCAGGACCACCCGCCCGTGCTGGACCACATCCTGGAAGGCATCCGGTACGTCCATGGGCACCGGGAACTGCGCCTGCTCTTCTTCCTCCTGGGCGTCGTGTGCTTCCTGGGCATGCCCTACGCCGTGCTGATGCCCATCTTCGCCGACGGAATCCTCCACGGGGGGCCCAAGGCCCTGGGCCTGCTCATGGGCGGGTCGGGCGTGGGCGCCGTCCTGGGAGCCACCCTGCTGGCCGGGCGCAGGCGGATCCACGGCCTGGAGCGCGTCGCCTACCTGGGCGCCACCGCCACCGGCATCGCCCTGGCCGCCTTCGCCTACTCCAAGACCCTGTGGCTGTCCCTCATCCTCATCGTCCCCGTGGGCGGCGCCATGGTGGCCCACATGACCAGCAACAACACCCTGGTCCAGGTATTGATTCCCGATGAGATGCGGGGCCGCGTCATGGCCTTCCACGCCATGGTCTTCACCGCCGCCATGCCCATCGGGGCGCTGCTGGAAGGTCTCCTGGCCGCCCGCATCGGCGCCCCCGCGACGGTGGCGCTGGGGGGCTTCGGATGCGTTGTGGGGGCGTGGTTCTTCGCGGTGCGGTTCCCGGCGGGGACGTTCGAAGGCAGGGCCTGAAGGAGGGAATCCCCTCCTGTCCTGCGCATAAATAGAATCATATTAATGCGCAAACCCTGGCACCCCCTCGCCAAGATCGAAATCCTGGTGAAACGGCTCCGTCTGGCGGATGTGACCTCCGCGGTCATCGAACGGGCTCTGCGGATTGGGCTGGACGGCCTGGAGGACGGGCTCCAGGCGCGAGCCTGGCTACCGATCCAGTTCGCCGGCGATGATGTTCATCGCCCCAAGAATGGACACCGCGTCCGCGATGAGCCTCCCCTTCACCTGCTCGTCGAAGCTGCTGAAGATGGGGAAGCAGGGCGGCCGCACGTGGATGCGGTACGGCGCCTTGGTGCCGTCCGACACCAGGTAGAACCCCAGCTCTCCGTTGGCGGCCTCGGTGGCGCTGTACACTTCGCCCACCGGCATGTCGATGCCGTGCATGATGAGCTTGAAGTGGTGGATCAGGCTCTCCATGCGGGTGTAGACCTTCTCCTTGGGGGGCAGGGCGATCTTGTAGTCGTCGACGATGACGGGCCCCGGGCCGATCTCCTTGAGCTTGTCCAGGCACTGGCGGACGATGCGCAGGGACTGCCGCATCTCCTCGGTGCGCACGAGGTAGCGGTCGTACACGTCGCCGGTGGTGCCCACGGGCACGTCGAAGTCGTAGGTTTCGTAGTCCAGGTAGGGCTGGGCCACCCGCAGGTCCTGGGCGACGCCGGCGGCGCGCAGGCAGGGCCCGGTGTAGCCCCAGTTGATGGCGTTCTCGGGGGCGATGGCGCCGACGCCCTTGGTGCGGTCGGCCCAGATGGGATTGTGGGTGAGCAGGCGCTCCATCTCGTCCACGGCCCGGGGGCAGCTCTCCAGGAACTGCTCGCACAGGGGCACGAATTCGGGCGGGATGTCCCGGAAGAGGCCGCCGATGCGCGTGAAGCTGGAATGCAGGCGCTGGCCGGCCATCATCTCGAACAGGTCGTAGATGGTCTCCCGCTCCTTGAAGAGGTAGAGGAAGGCCGTGAAGGCCCCGATGTCCACGGCGTTGATGCCGATGCACACCAGGTGGTCCCCGATGCGGGCCAGCTCGGAGCACAGCACGCGCAGGACCCGGCTCCGGGGCGGATCCTGGATGCCCAGGAGCTTTTCCACCGCGAGGGTGTAGCCCACGTTGTTCATGAGGGAGCTGCAGTAGTTCAGGCGGTCCGTGAGGGGGATGAACTGCTGGTAGGTGAGGTTCTCCCCCAGCTTCTCCACGCCGCGATGCAGATAACCGATCTGCGGCGTCGCCTTGACGATGACCTCGCCCTCCAGTTCCAGGACGATGTGCAGGGTGCCGTGGGTCACCGGGTGGGAGGGACCCATATTGACGATCATGCGATCGGCGTCGGAGGTGCGGGGGGTTTCCACGTTCAGCTCAGCCATTGAGGGATCTCGCGTCGGGGGCGTAGGAGGCGCCGATGTCCTGGCTGCAGAAGGCGTCGCCTCCGTCCAGGGGGTAGTCCTTGCGCAGGGGGTGCCCGGGGTAGTCCTCCCACATGATCAGGCGCCGGGGGTCGGGATGGCCGTCGAAGGGGATGCCGAAGAGGTCGGCCACCTCCCGCTCGGCCCAGTCGGCCGACTTGAACCGGCCCGTGAGGCTGGGCACGGATTCCTGGTCGGCCACGCGCACCTTGAGGCGCAGGCGCTCCTGGCTCGTGAGGTTCAGGAAGTGGTAGACCACGTCGAAGCGGGGATCCCGCTGCCCGCCGTCCACGGCCGTGACGTCCATGAGCTGCTGGAAGCCTTCCCGGTAGATGAAGTCCACCACGCCCAGGAGGGCGGCCCGGTCCACCACGATGGTCTGGTCGCCCCGGAAGGCGTGCCGGTCAAGGATGGCTCCGGGGAGCTGTTCGTCGATGCGTTCGATCACCATGCGCTCACCAGATCTTCTGTTCGCCGTTCTCGCCGGCCGCCAGCACCATCTCCCGGACGACCTGGTAGTTGGTCAGTCCCCGTTCCAGCTGGAGCTTCTCCTGCCGGTCCATGGACGCATAGAACTGCTCGATGTGCTCCCGGCGGGCCATGAGCGTCTCCTTCTCGATCTTCTTCTGCAACTGCATGGCGCCGAAGATGATGGACTCGGGCCGGGGCGGGCAGCCCGGGACGTACACGTCCACGGGAACCACGCGGTCGATGCCCTGGAGGGTCGCGTAGGTGCGGTACATCCCCCCCGAGGAGGCGCACACGCCCACGGAGACCACCCACTTGGGTTCGGCCATCTGGGCGTAGACCTGGCGGAGGATGGGGGCCTGCTTGTTGGTGATGGTGCCCAGCACCAGGAGCATGTCGGACTGGCGGGGGGAGAAGCGCAGGGCCTCGGCCCCGAACCGCGAGAAGTCGTAGCGGGAGGCCATCATGGACATGAACTCGATGGCGCAGCACGCCGTGCCGAAGGGCAGCGGCCACAGGCTGTTCTTGCGGGCCCAGTTCACCACCGCGTCCAGGCGCGTGGTCATCACCGAATCGTCGAGGTTGATGGCGGCCATGTCAGCGCTCCCAGTCCAGGGCGCCCTTGCCCCAGGCGTAGACGTACCCCACCAGGAGCGTCGCCACGAAGCTCACCCCGGCCCAGAAGGTCCAGAGGTGGGCCTTGTACTGTACGGCCCAGGGCAGGAGGAAGGCGGCTTCCACGTCGAACAGGATGAAGAGCATGGCCACCAGGTAGAACTTGACGCTGTAGCGGTGCCGGGCCCCGGCCTGGAGGGGGGGCGCCCCGCATTCGTAAGGGGTGAGCTTGTGGGCCTTCGGGTTCAGGGGTTTCATGAGCCCGGGCAGGATCCTGCCCGACACCACGAGGATCGCCGCCCCCACGATGGCCGAGAGGATGAGCAGGAGCAGGATCGGCAGGAAATACGATACGGGTTCGGTCATGGTGGGTTCCGGGGCGGCGTGGCGCCTCAGAGATCATAGCGTCATCCTCCGGATATTGGCTCCGGTACTCGTTATAATCCCCCCCATGGCCTCCCGCGATTCCCAGACCGTCGTTTTGAGCCGCCAGGCCATCCTCCTGGTGACCGCGGTGGGCGTGGGCCTCCTGACCCTCTGCTACGTGCTGGGCGTCCAGGTGGGCAAGCAGAGCGCGGCCCTTCGCCGGCCCCTCTCCCGGGACACCGGCGAGGAGCTGGAGGAACTCCCCGCCACCATGGCCGAGCAACTCAAGGCCCTCGAGCAGTCCGGCTCCGGCGCCGGCTTCGAGAGGCCCCAGGAGGCCAAGGCCCCCGAGCCGCCCAAACCGGAAGCCGCCAAACCCGAGGCCGCCAAACCCGAGGCCCCCAAGCCCGCGGCGAAGGCGCCCGAGCCCGAGGCGAAAAAGCCCGAGCCCGCGAAGAAGGAGGAGGGACGCTGGACCGTCCAGCTGATCTCCACCCCCGACGCCGCGGAGGCCAAGGCCATCGCGGCCAAGGCCCGGGCCGCCGGCTTCCGCACGGACACCCTCGCCGAGAAGGGTCTCTTCAAGGTCCGCCTGGCCTCCCCCACGCCCCGGGAGGCCGCCGACGCCTCCATGCAGAAGCTGAAGACCCACGGATTCAAGCCCTTCCCCATCAAGGTGGACTGATGAAGAACGTCATCCCGTCCCTGCTCCCCGTTCCGCGCTTCATCGAACAGGGGGAGCAGGTCCGGCTCCCCCATGCCCGGATGGTCTTCCCCCTGCGGAACATCCACTTCAGGGACGTGCGGGCGGTGGGCTTCGACATGGACTACACCCTGAGCCACTACAAGTCCCCGGAGATCGAGGAACTGGCCTACTGCCATTCCGTGCGGCTCCTGGTGGCCGAAAAGGGCTACCCCGCCCGGCTCCTGGACACCCACTTCGATCCCGACTTCGCCATCCGCGGCCTGATGCTGGACGGGGCCCGGGGCAACCTCCTGAAGCTGGACAGCGCCCGGCAGGTGGTGCGCGCCAGCCACGGCAGCCGTCCCCTGGCGCGGGACGAGGTGGACGCCATCTACGGCCGGAGGCGCCTGGTGTCCCGGGCCGGGGCCTTCCGAAGCATCGACACGCTGTTCGAGATCCCCGAGGCCCACCTGTACGCGACCCTGGTGGACGCCCTGGACGGGGGGGAGCTCCCGGGCCTGGACTTCCTCCAGGTCTTCCACGACGTGCGCTGGGCCATCGACTCCGCCCACCGCAACGGGCGGATGAAGGCGGAGATCCTGGCGAACCGCGACCTGTACATCCTCCGCGACCCGGACCTGCCCACGGCCCTGGACCGGTGGAAACGGGCCGGCAAGAAGCTGTTCGTGGTCAGCAACAGCGAATGGACCTTCACGGAGGGGGTGCTCAGCTTCCTCCTGGACGGCCAGGACCCGGCCCGCCCCCTGTGGACCGACTACTTCGACCTGGTCGTCGTGAGTTCGCGGAAGCCCGCTTTTTTCCTGGAAACGCCACCGGCCGAGCCGCTTCCCGGGCAAAAGGCGGCCTTTTCAGGCGGTAATGCGCTTTGGATGGAGGAGTTGCTGGACGCCAGAGGGGAGGAGATCCTCTACGTGGGCGACCATATCTACGGCGATATCCTCCGGTCCAAGAAGAATGTTTCCTGGCATACCATGCTGCTCATCCCCGAATTGGCATGGCAGTTGGAGCAACTGGAAGAACAGGCAACCGAATTGCAGGATTTCCTTCGTCTGGAGTCCGCCCGGCGTAAATCGGAGATCCGGGCCTCCCTCCTGGAGAACTTATATAAAAGAAACAGGGAACATCGGCACCTCCTTGCCCCCCGGCTCTCCCCTGAGGCTCTACAAGCCTTGGACTTGGAAGCCAGGGCAATGAAAAGCGAAATTGACGCTTCACAAACCACCACCCGGATCCAGGCCCTGGAAATTGCGAGCCTGGATGCCCGGCTGGAATCCACCTTCAACACCCGATGGGGGTCTATTTTCCGCGATGGGTATGAACAAACCCGTTTCGCAGACCAAATTCAAACGTATGCTTGCGCTTATACCGGGCGAATCAGTAATCTGTACCTGGTAGATCCCTCCACCGCTCTTTATGCACCGGTGCCGACACTCCCGCATGAACGGATCTGACTAGTTTTTCACAGGGACGTTCTTGCCGGCCTTGGAACAAAGCATCATCTCTTTTCATCAAAGGGGAGTGCCGTTGCATAATGTGGGGCATTTAAGTCAATCTTAGGACGACAGATAGGAGTGATCAAATTGAAGCGATTCGATTCCAATTCCGACGCCCCACTCTCCGTCTCCTCGCTTGGAGACCGCATCAAGGCCGTCCGCCTCACCTGGCGATGGTCCCAGGAAGAGATGGCCGAGGCCCTGCGCGTGGACCAGGCCTCGATCTCCTTCTGGGAACGGGACAAGATCAAGCCCTCCGGTTCGGCCATCGTGGCCCTGGCCTCGTTGTTCCGCACCAGCACCGAGGCGCTGGAGGAGGGAACGGGATTCCGCATCCCCGACCCCCCGTCCCATCCCGAATCCGCCAAGGTGGACCGGGAGTTCCCCCGGAGCGTCAGCCTGCCCGCCGGAAGCGAGG
Organism: Holophagaceae bacterium UBA692; assembly: GCA_002297665.1. Taxonomy (GTDB): domain Bacteria; phylum Acidobacteriota; class Holophagae; order Holophagales; family Holophagaceae; genus Mesoterricola. Next base: position 13,636 of record DBMS01000217.1, read on the forward strand.
ACGTGGTGATGGTCGTGGACCTGGCCGACGGGTCCTCCAAGGGCAAGCAGCTTTCCGAGGCCATGATGAGCCTCGTCCAGGGCGTAAAGGACAGCCGGCGCGTATGGGTGGTCCTGGAATAGCGCCTACTTCACCTCGGCCTTGAATTCTCCCAGGAGCCTCGGGAGCCAGCGTTCGATTTGCCGGCGGAACTGATTCACCATGCCTTCCGGGGAATCGCCCTGGACGATGACGATGGGCACGGTGCGGGTCAGGGGCGCGCCGCCCCCTTCCGTGAGGGTCAACCGGGCCTCCATGCGGTAGGTCACGCCACGGTACACGTCCATGTCGCTGAAGATGAATTCGGGCCCCTTGCTGCCCCCGGAGAAGGCCAGGTCCAGCACCATGTCCGGGTCCCATTCCCGGGCGATGACGCCGCAGGCGGTGACCTGGGACTTCAGGTAGGACGCCACCCCCGGCGGCAGGTCCACGTTGGAGCGGACGGACATGGCCATCTTCGAGAAATCCAACGGGGGTAGGTCCGCCCGGTTCACCTGATCCAGGCGGAGATCGACGGCCGTTCGCTCGGACTGGAGGGCGGGGCGGAGGTCCGCCCCGACGCCCGTCAGGGCCAGCAGGGCGATGGACTCGTCCAGCCGGTCCAGGTCCAGGGTCAGCTTCCGGAGCTTCCACAGGGCCTTGCGGCTCGACTCCTGGCCCAGGCGGGCGCGGACCTCGCGGACGCGTTCAAGACGGCTGGCAAGGCTGGCGCGGGCCTGGGCGAGGTCCAGGTAGGCCAGGGCATACACCGTGCGGGCACCGGGGTCGGTGAAGGTCTGCTCCACCACCAGGCCGGGAAGGTCCTCCGCCCGGGCGCCCACGCTCACCTCCTCCCGCACCACCCGCTCCCCGGAGCCCGCGGCCAGGCCCTCCCGCTTCACCTCGGCGGTGCGGGTGGCGACGCGGGTCCGGCCCTGGACCGTGGCGCGGAGCCGGGTGACCACCTCCAGGCGCGCCCGGTCCGAGGCCCGGGCGATGGCCTGGCCTTCCTGGACCGCCAGGTCGGCGGTGCCAAGGGCATACAGGCGACCGGGCGCTTCCGGGAGACGTTCCACCCAGGCTGGCCGGGTGGAGGGGGCGGGCTGGAGAACCAGGGAGGCGGCGAGAAGGAGGGCGGCGTGCATGACCTTATGTGCGCTAATGCGTCAGGATGTGCCTGATGGCCGCCACCACCTGGTCCTGGTCCGCCTCGGTGAGGCCCGGCCACAGGGGCAGGCTCATGAGCCGCTCCCCGCTCCACTCCGTGTGGGGCAGGCCGTCGGCGGGCAGGGCCCCGGGGTGCTCCCGGTAGAAGTCCCGGTAGAAGCTGTGCACGTGGGCGGGCCGGTAGTGGATGCCGGTGCCGATGTTCTCCTCCTTGAGCCGGGCCACGAATTCGTCCCGGTCCATGCCCGCCACTTCGGGCCGGATGCGCGCGACGAAAAGGTGGAAGCAGTGCTGGTGGACGTCGTCGCCGGGCACGGGGAGGACGAGGGCCTCCACGTCGCCGAGCAGCTCCAGGTACCTTCGGAAGAGCTCCCCCCGGCGCCGGTTGAAGCCGTCCAGCTTCTGGATCTGGTGGAGCCCCATGGCGGCCTGCAGGTCCATGAAGTTGGCCTTGCGGGCGGGTTCGGTCACGTCGAAGTGGGGACTGCCTTCCTTGGACTGGCGCTTCCAGGCGTCGCGCTCGATGCCGTGGAAGCGCAGGCGCTTGATGCGGGCCTCGAAGGACCCGTCGTGGAAGGCGATGCCGCCGCCCTCGCCGGTGGTCATGTTCTTGTTGGGGTGGAAGCTGTAGACGGAGAAGACCGAGCGGGGATCGGAGCCGATCTTCCGGCCCCGGTAGCTGGCGCCCATGGCCTGCGCCGCGTCCTCGACCACCCAGAGCCCGTGGGCCTGGGCGACGCGCCAGACCTCGTCCATGGGAGCCGGCAGGCCCGTGAGGTGCACCGGGATGATGCCCCGGGTGCGCGGGGTGATGGCCGCCTCCAACTTCGAAGGGTCCAGGTTCAGGGTGACCGGGTCGATGTCCACCAGCACCGGCACGCCCCCCTGCAGGAGAATGGTGCTCAGGGTGGACACCCACGTGAGCGCCGTGGTGATGACCTCGTCCCCGGGCCGGATGCCCAGGCACTGCATGGTGATCTCCTGGGCGGTGGTGGCGCTGTTCATGACCAGGCAGTGCGGCACCCCGTTGTAGGCCTGCAGGGCCTCCTCGAAGCGGCCCGACTTGGGCCCGGTGGTGATCCACCCGGACTCGATGGAATCGATGATCTCGGCGATCTCCTCCTGGCCCACCATGGGCCGGGTGAAGGGGAGGAACGCCTCCCGTCGGACGTAGGACATGGTTGCTCCGTGAGGTTAGCGGGCCTGGCAGGCCTGCAGGGTGTTGGCCATGAGGCCGGCGATGGTCAGGGGCCCGACCCCCCCGGGCACCGGCGTGATGGCGCCGGCCAGGGCCGCGGCCTCGGCGAAGCGCACGTCGCCGCAGAGCACGCCGCCCTTCTCCCGCAGGGTCCTGAGCTTGCCGGGATCCGAGGCGAAGATGACCTCGCCCAGGGCCGGGTCCTCCACGCGGTTGATGCCCACGTCCAGCACCACGGCGCCGGGCTTGATCCAGGATCCCTCGACCATGCCCGGGCGGCCCACGGCGGCCACGAGCAGGTCCGCCTCCCGGCACAGCGCCGGCAGGTCCCGGGTGCGGCTGTGGGCGATGGTGACCGTGGCGTGCCGCTCCAGGAGCATGAGGGCCATGGGCTTGCCCACGATCTCGCTGCGGCCCAGCACTACCGCCCGGATCCCCTTGAGCTCGACCCCGTAGGCCCCGAGCATGCTCATGCAGGCCGAGGGCGTGCACGGGCGAAGCCCCGGAAGGCCCTCCAGCAGGAGGCCCTGGTTGACCGGGTGGAACCCGTCCACGTCCTTGGCGGGGTCGATGCCGTGGAGGGCGCGCTTGGAATCCAGGCCCGCCGGCAGGGGGAGCTGGACGAGGATGCCGTCCACCCCGGGATCCGCGTTGAGCCCGGCGATGACCCCGTCCAGTTCCGCCTGGGGCGTGTGCGCCGGCAGGCGTCGCTCCACGGACCGGATGCCGGTGCGGGCGCAGGCGGCCACCTTGCCCCTCACGTACACATGGCTGGCCGGGTCGTCGCCCACGATCACCACCGCCAGGCAGGGGGCGCGCAGGCCGAGGGCCGCCCGGGCCTCCACGGCCCGGGTCACTTCGTCCAGCATGCGTTCCGCATGGGCCTTTCCGTCGAGAATCGTGGTCATGGCGGCGCTCCCGGACTCCATGGTGCCCTCAATCGGCGACCTTGTCTTGGGGCCGGGATGGTTTGTGCCTCAAGGATATTTCGCTTGTTATGCGGCCCGAAGGACGATATTCTTCTCCGTTGAATTCGGCCTGGATTTTTCCGGGCTCCAGGGCAATCGGTGGAACCCGGCCGCTGCACCCAGAGCTTCGGAAAGCCTTGTCGGGTGGGTTCAGCCCGCCCCAACAGCTTTTAAGGTCATCCCCCATGGATCTGAAGAAACTCAAGGACCCCCTCGAACGGCAGCTGGCGCTGCTGGGCTTCGAGCTGGTGTGCCTGGAGACCGCCAAGGAAGGCCGGGACGACATCCTGCGCCTCTACATCGACCACCTCGACCGGGGGCCCGAAGACGACCGGGCCATCACGCTCGACGACTGCGTGGCCGCCAACGACGGCCTCGTCACCTGGCTGGACGTGGAGTTCCCCAGCCTCCGGGAGACCATGAACCTGGAGATCTCCAGCCCGGGCCTCGAGCGTCCCCTCACCAGACCCGACCACTTCCGCCGGTTCCTGGGCAGGCTCTGCCGCGTGCAGACCGCGAGCCCCATCAACGGCCAGAAGCGCTTCAAGGGATGGATCACCGGGGTTACGGATGAGAGCGTCGTCCTGGAAGAGGACAACGCGCTCAAGACCGTGCCCTTCGAAGCCGTTCAGAAGGCCCGCCTCGCTCCCTTCGACGAGGACAAGGCCCCCAAACCCCGGCACATGCCGGAACAACCGACAGCTGCCCGCGTAGAGAAAAGCGCCGGCAAGGAGACCGCATGGCACTCGTAGCAACCAGTTTCTTCGATTCCGTGAAGATGATCGCCGCCGAGAAGGGCATCCCCGAGGAGGACGTGTTCAAGGCGGTGGAGGAGTCCCTCGTCAAGGCCGCGGAGAAGTACTTCCAGGGCTTCGACTTCTACGGCAACTTCCAGGCCCAGATGGACCGGGAGACCGGCGAGTTCCACGTGTACGCCCTCAAGATGGTCGTGCCCGTCGTGGAGGAGGAGGACCTGGAGATCAGCCTCGAGGAGGCCCAGGCCCTGAACCCCGACGCCGCCGAGGGCGACACCCTCTGGCTGCCCCAGGACACCAGCCAGCTGGGCCGCATCGCGGCCCAGGCCGCCAAGCAGGTCCTGGTGCAGAAGGTGCGCGAGGCCGAGCGCGACCGCATCTTCACCGACTTCGCCGACCGCATCGGCGAGGTGGTGGTGGGCGAGGTCAAGCGCTTCGAGAAGAGCGCCATCATCCTCGAGGTGGACCGGGTGGAGGCCATGCTCCGGCGCTCCGAGGCCCTGCGCGGCGACCGCTTCGACAAGGGCCAGCGCATCAAGGTCGTCATCTCCGCCGTGGACAAGTCCGCCAAGGACCCCCAGGTGCAGGTGAGCCGCACCGATCCCCGGCTCCTCATCAAGCTCTTCGACCAGGAAGTCCCCGAGATCCACGACGGCACGGTGGTCATCCGCTCCTGCGTGCGGGAAGCCGGCGACCGCGCCAAGGTCGCCGTGCACTCCCTGGACCCCGACGTGGATCCGGTGGGCGCCTGCGTGGGCCTCAAGGGCAGCCGCGTCCAGGCCATCATCCGCGAACTGAAGAACGAGAAGATCGACATCGTCCGCTTCGACGAGGACAGCAGCCGCTTCATCGCCAACGCCCTCAACCCCGCCAAGGCCCTGCGGGTCACCGTCACCGACCTGGAGCACCGCCGGGTGGAAGTGGTGGTGGACGACGAGCAGCTCTCCATCGCCATCGGCAAGCGGGGCCAGAACGTGCGCCTCGCCGCCAAGCTCACCGGCTGGAACATCGACGTGCGGAGCGAGGCCGAGAAGCGCCGGGACACCGAAGCGGCCATGGGCCAGGCCCTCTCCGAGGCCCCCTCCGTGGAAGAGGCGCCCAAGTCCAAGATCCTCGAGGAGTTGGGACCCATCGAAGGCCTGACCGAAGCCATCGTCGAAAACCTCGCGGCCGCCGGCCATCTGGATATCAAATCCCTGTACACTATGACCGTAGAGCAGCTGCTCGCCATCGAAGGCATGGATCAGGACTTGGCCTTCCGTCTCATCGACGCCGTGCACGCCCGGTTCGGAGAGTAGATCCTGGGCTCCTTCCCGTCATCTCCTCCGCCCCTTCCACCTATCGAGGTAAGCCCCTTCATGTTGCGCATCAACCAATTAGCAAAAGAGCTCGGCGTGAGTAATCACGAAGTGATCGACGCCCTCGAAAAGCGCCTGAACATCCAGGGCAAGAGCCACAGCTCGAACCTCACGGACGACCAGGTGCAGTCGGTGCGCCGCGTCATCGAGAACAAGCCCCGGGCCCACGAGGAGCCCCCGGCCCAGCCGCGCCCCGCGGTCCAGGCGCCCGTGCGCGTGGTGAAGTCCGTCGCCCCGGCCCCCGCCCCCGTGCCGCCCCCG
>DBMS01000056.1 GCA_002297665.1 Holophagaceae bacterium UBA692
GCCCCCCTGGCGGAGGCCACCCTGCGCAACGTGGAGGCCCACGGCGCCGCCGGGCGCACCGGCCCCTTCGCCCGCGGCGACGCGGCGACCGTCGAGCGGGATGCGGCGGCCCTGCCCGAGGGCTGGAAGGACGTCTTCCTGGAACTCGGCGATCTTTGACTGGAGCGACCATGGCAGTGAAACAGATCCCCCTGGAGCCGGTGCTGGCCACCCTCCGCCCCATCAGCCTCACCATGCACGAGATCGAAGTGGAACTGGTCTTCCCCGCCGAGGCGGTGGAAGGCGGCGCGGTCCTGGCGCTCCCGGTGTGGACGCCGGGGTCGTACCTGGTGCGCGACTATGCCCGGTTCCTGGACCGCCTCGAGGTGGCGGACGGGGCCGGCCAGCCCAGCCCGGTCCGCAAGGCCGGCACGCACCGCTGGCGCGTGGAGGGCTCCGCCCGCGGCCTGAAGGTCACCTACCGGCTCTTCTGCAACGACCTGACGGTGCGCACCAACCACGTGGACGCCCAGCATGCCCACCTGGTGGGCGCGGCGACCTTCCTCTACGTGGAGGGACAGGCCCCGCGGCCCTACGAGGTGCGGTTCGAAGGCTGGCCCAAGGGCTGGCGCGTGGCCACCAGCCTGCCCCGGCGCGAGGGGAGCTACCTCGCGGAGGACCACGACACCCTGGTGGATTCGCCGTTCGAGCTGGGCACGTTCCGGATGCACACCTTCCGCGCCCGGGGCTGCGAATTCCAGGTGGCCATCACCGGCCAGCACCCCGGGGACGAAGGGCGCATCATGGACGGCGCCGAGGCCATCGTCGGCGCGGCGGCGCGGATCTTCGGGGGCTTCCCGTTCCGGCGCTACCTGTTCCTGTTGACCTTCAGCCCGAAGGCACGCGGCGGGCTCGAGCACCGGGACTGCACCTCGCTCCTGGCCGATCCCCAGCAGCTGGAGCGGGCCGAGGGCTACTACGACCTCTTCACCCTCATCGCCCACGAGTTCTTCCACGTCTGGAACGTCAAGCGCATGCGGGACGCGGTGCTGGGGCCCTTCGACTACCAGGCCGAGAACCCTTCGCGCCTCCTGTGGTTCCACGAGGGGTTCACCAGCTTCATCCAGTACGACCTCGTGCTCAAGGCGGGCGTGGCGCCCTGGTCGTGGGTCTCCCGCAAGCTCGCCGCCTCCTGGACCGACAACACCACCCGGGCCGGGCGCCTGGAGCAGAGCCTCGAGGAGGCCAGCTTCGACGCCTGGATCCGCCACTACAAGCCCACCGAGTTCTCCGCCAACGGCACCGTGAGCTACTACGACATGGGCGCCATGGTGGGCTGGATGCTGGACGCGGAACTGCGGCTGGCCACGGGCGGCGCCAAGGGGCTGGATGGGCTGTTCGCGCTCCTGTGGGAGCGCCACGGCGACGGCCCGGTCACCGACGCCGACGTGCGCGAGGCCTGCCGGGACCTCCTGGGCCGGGATCCCCAGGCCTTCTGGGCCGCCCACATCCAGGGCCGCGCGCCGCTGGACGCGGCGGGAATCGAGAAGGCCTACGGCCTGAGGCTGAACGCGCGGGCCCCCTGGGAGGCGCTGCCCGCATCCGAGGCCGAGGATCCCGACGCCCTGCGCCGGGCCCGCGTCTGGGCCGGCCTGACGTTCCAGGGCGGGGCCGCCCTGGTGCAGAACGTCGTCCCCGGCTCCCCCGCCGCGAAGGCGGGCCTGGGCTACGGCATGGAGATCCTCGCCGTGGACGGCTGGCGCACGGCCTCGGCCCAGGAGGTGCAGGGCCGGCTGGGCGACGCCGGCCCCGGGGACCAGGTGCGCATCCTGGCCTCGGAGCGCGGGCGCATCGAGACCTTCCCGCTGACCCTGGCCGAGAACCCCCAGCGCGCCGTCCATATCGTCGCGGACCCCAAGGCCACCCCGGCCCAGAAGGCCGCCTTCCAGGCCTGGACCGGCCAGCCCTTCCCGGCGCGGCGCGCATGAACCCGCTGGACTGGGACCTGGGAAACCTTCCGGGAGGCATCTCCTGGGGCGGCGTGGACGAGGCCGGGCGCGGGGCCTGGGCCGGCCCCGTGGTGGCCGCCTGCGCCGTCCTGGACCGGGAGGCCGCGGCCCGCTGGGGCCACGTGCTGCGCGAGGCGCGGGACAGCAAGCTCATCCCCCCCGAGAAGCGCGCCGCCATGGCCTCCGAGCTGAAGATGGTCCTGCCCTGCTGGGCGGTGGCCGAGGTGGACAACATGGCCATCGACCGCGAGAACATCCTGGAGGCCTCCCTCATGGCCATGCGCCAGGCGGTCTCCCTGTGCGGGACGAAGCCGCGCATCCTCCTGGTGGACGGCAACCGCGCCCCCCGCACGGGACTCGCGGAGCGGCTCGTGGTGGACGGCGACGCCCTCAGCTGCGCCATCGCCTGCGCCTCCATCCTCGCCAAGACCCACCGGGACGAGCTCATGGCGGGAATGGACGAGGCCCTTCCCGGCTACGGCTTCGTNNCCCGCCACAAGGGCTACGGAACCGCGGGCCACCGCAAGGCCCTGGCGGAGCTGGGGCCCTCGCGCGCCCACCGCATCAGCTACGCGCCCGTGGCCGCCCTGCAGCGCCCCGACGAGGGCCTGCGCGCGCCCCTGGCCGAGGCCATGGAGGCCTGCGGGTCCGTCGCCGAGCTCCAGGGCTGGGTGGAGGCCGCCCTGCGCCCCGCGTACGGCCGGTTGAAGCTGGAATGGATCGAGGCCCTGCGTTCCCGGTACGCCGAGCGCCTGGCCTTTCTCGCCGGGCCCGGCGAATGAAGCCGGCGCGGGTCGCCATCGCGGCCATCGGCCGGGAGGGAAGGTTCTTCCTCCAGCGCCGGGACCCCGGCGCCGCGCGGTTTCCGGGCCTGTGGGAATTCCCCGGAGGCAAGGCGGAGCCGGGGGAATCCGCCGAGGCCGCCCTGCGGCGGGAACTGCGGGAGGAACTGGCGTGGACGCCGGAGCGCGCGCTGCCCCTGGCCGTGGTGGAGCACGACTACGGAAGCCTCCAGGTGCGGCTCCACGTCTTCCTCTGCGAGGCCCCGCCGCTCCTTCACGCGCCGCTTGCGTGGGGCTGGTTCACCGCTGGGGAAATGGCGCGACTGCCCATGCCCGCGGCCAACCTGCGGCTTCTGCCCCTTCTGGACCGGGCTGCCCACCAACCTTAGATATGCGTTGAAATAAGCATGCAATGTGCAAATTTGAGCCGTAAAGCGCGGAATGTGGGGGTATAGTGGGGGCATGACCTGTTCTGGCTCGATTGGAAACGTGGTTTCGCGGGTGGTTCTCGGCCTGGGGCTGATGTTCTCCCCAGCCGCCCGGATCCAGGCCCAGCAGGCGCAGGAGGTGGTGCTGGAGGCATCCGCGGGGTCCAAGCTCGGCATAGCCGTCCCCCGGCCCCAGGTCTCAGGCCTCGCCGAGGCCAAGGCGACCGGGGACTTCCACGAGGTCCTGGTCCGGGACCTGGACGAAGCCGGCTCCTTCGCCGTCATCAAGGGCCACGTCCCCGCCGCCACGGACCCCTCCAGCTACAAGGGCTGGGCCGACGCGGGCACCGAGTGGCTCCTCACCACCACCCTGACGCGGGCCGCCGACGGATCCGTGGAGGTGGTGGCCCAGGTGGTGGACGTCAAGGCCGCCCAGGACCGGAAGGCCCGCACCGCCGTCTTCAGCAAGCGCTACACCGGCAGGGAGGCCGCGCTCCGGCGCATGGCCCACAAGCTTTCCGACGACCTCATGTCCAGGCTCACGGGCCAGCCCGGGGTGGCCTCCACCTCGGTCGTCTTCGTGCGCCAGCTCAGCCCCGGCATCAAGGAAATCTACCAGATGGACCGGGACGGGGCGAACCTCACGCCCATCACCAGCTACAAGAGCCTGACCATTTCGCCCACCGTGGCTCCCGACGGACGCATCGCCTACGTCACCTACAAGGGCGGCGCCCCCGAGATCTGGGGCCAGAAGGTCGCGGGCGGGCCCCACGTGCGGCTCTACCCGGTGGCCGGCAAGGTCGAGGGGCACTGCTTCTGCCCCGTGTGGTCCCCGGACGGCAGGCGCCTGGCCCTGGTGCAGGGCGACCGGCGCGGCAACACGGACATCATCGTCCTGGACGTGGCCACCGGAAAGGTCCGGCGCCTCACGGACAGCAACTGCATCAACACCGACCCGTCCTGGAATCCCGCCGGCACCCAGATGGCCTTCACCTCGGACCGCGAGGGCGGTCCCCAGGTCTACCTGATGGAGGAGGACGGCTCCAACGTCCGCCGCCTCACCCGGGAAGGGAACTACAACGGCAGCCCCGCCTGGAGCCCGTCGGGTTCCATGGTCGCCTACGTTTCCCGTTTCGAGGGAAAATTCGATCTTTTCGTCTACAAGCTCGGAGATGGAAAGTCCTACCAAATCACCACCGGCGTGGCCAGTTCGGAATCCCCCTCCTGGTCCCCGGACGAAAGGCGGATCGTTTTTACCAGCGGCAGCCGCGGCGGGATGCAGCTCTACACCACCGACCTTTCCGGCAACACGCTTAGAAAGCTCACTGCCTTGGATGGTTGTCAAAGCCCTAAATGGACGCGGTCCAGATAAGGAAATATTTCGTGCCCGGGTGTTCCGGGTCGCGTTAAACTCAATGCGTGTTGGAGGAACCTATCATGCGCTTCGTTCGAAACCTCATTCCTCTCTCCGTGGTGCTGACCCTCGGTATCGGCGTGGCCTGCAAGAAGCCCGCTCCCGCTCCGGTCGAGCCTCCCAAGCCCGCCGCGCCCGCCGGCCCGACCCAGGAAGAGATCGATGCCCAGAAGCGCGCCGCTGAGGAAGCTGCCCGCCGCAAGGCCGAAGCGGAGGCCGAGGCCGCCCGCAAGGCCGCCGCCGCCGCCGAGGCCGAGAAGGCCGCCGCCTACCAGCGGGCTGCCGCCGCCGCCCTCAAGAACATCAATTTCGCCTTCGACAAGTCCGATATCCGCGAGGCCGACAAGGCCAAGCTCCAGGCGATCGCCGACTTCATGAAGGCCTATCCCCAGGCCAAGGTGCAGGTCGCGGGCCACTGCGACGAGCGCGGCACCGTCGAATACAACCTCGCCCTGGGCGAGCGCCGCGCCCATGCCGCCCAGGCCTACCTGGTGGGCCTCGGCGTCGCCTCCGACCGCCTCACGACCATCAGCTTCGGCAAGGAGAAGCCCCTGGTCGTCGGCAAGGACGAAGCCAGCTGGCTCGAGAACCGCCGCGACGAGTTCAAGCTCCAGTAGCGGGAAGCCGACCATGTGACATCCAAGAGCGGAGGAACGCGTTCCTCCGCTCTTTGCCTTTCAGGAGATTCCGATGACGAACCGGGCCATGCTCTCCACCCTGTCGCTCGCGGGCGTGCTGCTGTGCGTCGGGTGCTCATCCGAGGAGCGCCTCAAGAACGTGGAGGACCAGGTCACCGACCTCAAGGTGGAGATCTTCAAGCTGCGCAGCCAGATGGAAGATTCCAACAAGAAGGCCGCCGAGGACCGCCAGGCCTCGGAGGTGTCCCGGACCCAGGACCGGCGTTTCCAGGCCGACCTCCAGGAAACCATGCGCCAGCTCCAGGACAGCACGCGGGTGCTCAACAACCGCCTGGGCGACGCCGCCTCGGCTCCGCGGCGCCCCGCCGCCCGGCCCCAGCCCGCCGAGGAGGCCCCCGCCGCCTCAGCCTCCGACGACGAGAAGGCCTTCAATTCGGCCGTGCTGGACTACAACCGGGGCAACTACGCCCTCGCCGCCGACGGCCTGGCCCTGTTCATCAAGGCCCATCCCCAGAGCGCGCGCACGCCCGACGCGCTCTTCTACCTGGGGCTTTCCTCCTACAACCAGAAGGCGTACGACAAGGCCCAGCCCTCCTTCGAACGGATCCTGAAGGAGTACCCCAACTCCAACCAGTTCCTTCCCGCCAAGCTCAAGCGGGCCCAGTGCCTCCTCAAGCAGGGCCTCAAGCCCGCGGCCATCAAGGCCTTCAAGGAGATCACGGACAGCTTCCGGGGCACGCCCGAAGCCCGGACCGCCAAGCAGGAACTGGACGACCTGGGGTTCTGACCCCAGGGACCTACCCGGTCCGGTCCGTCCAGCGGTAGCCCTCGCCGCCCACGGTGGCGATGTGGCGGTGCTTGTCGTCGTCGCCCAGCTTCTTGCGCAGGTTCGCCACGTGGACGTCCACCGTCCGCGGGGAGGGCCTGGCATCGGCCTCCCAGGCCAGGCGCAGCAGGTCCGAGCGGCTGTGGGTGCGGCCGGGGTACGTGACCAGGATTTCCAGGATCCGCATTTCGCGGCTGGTCAGTTCCAGGTTGCGGCCGTCCCGGGTGGCGGTCATGGCGGCGAAATCGAAGCGGTAGGGGCCGCTGGCGAGCACCTTGGGCGGTTCGGCGGCGCGGGTGCGGCGCAGGATGGCCCGGATGCGGGCCACCAGTTCCAGGACGGAGAAGGGCTTGACCAGGTAGTCGTCGGCGCCCAGGCTGAGCCCCTTGACGCGGTCCGCCTCGGCGCCCCGGGCGGTGAGCATGAGCACGGGCACGTCGTCGTTGGCCTTGCGCAGCGCCTCGATGACCTTGAACCCGTCGAGGTGGGGCAGCATGAGGTCCAGGAGGATGAGGTCGGCCCGGCGCCGGTCGTGGGCGGCCAGGGCGGGGATTCCGTCGCCCGCCACCTCGACCGAGAATCCTTCGAATTCAAGATTCGTTACGAGCAGTTGTTGAAGCTCGATTTCGTCCTCGACTACAAGGAGGTGTGCCAAGGCTTGTCTCCGGAACCATGAAATTTTAACATGCGAGCTGGATCTCCAAGGTCGCGCAAAGACCGCGCCCGGGTTCCGAGGCGAAGGTGAGCCCCCAGCCCTCCCGTTCCACGACCTTGATGAGGAGGCTGAGGCCAAGGCCCTGGCCATCCTTTCGGAACCCTTCCTTGCCCCTTTCCCGGAGGCGCATGAAGGGGCGCCCCAGGGTCCGCATGTCCATGGAGTCCAGGCCCGGCCCCTGGTCGCTGACCTTGATGAGGAAGCGTTTGCGGGCGCGGGTGGTCTCCACCGTCACGGTGCCCGCGCCGTGGTACAGGGCGTTCTCCACCAGGGTGAAAAGGGCCGCCCGGAGGGAGGGCAGGGCGGCCTTGCCGGTCTGGTCCGAACAGGTGAGCACCAGGCGCCGGTTCTCCGCCTCGAAGGCGGGGGCCAGGTCCTCGGCCACGCCCTGGATCCACTGGGGGCTCACCTCCTGCTGCGGGCCCGACTCGGCGGGCCCCTGGATGGCCATCAGGGCGTTCTCGATGATGGTGGAAAGGCGGTCGGCCTCCTCGCCGATCTGGATCAACTGGGAATCCAACTGGTCGGGGGGCAGGCGCCCCAGGCGCAGGGTGTCGCACCGGAATTTCAGGATGGCCAGGGGGGTCTTGAGGCTGTGGGTCATGGAGGCCATGCGGTCCGCGTCCAGCGTGGCCTTCCGCCGCGCCCGGGCCCGCAGGTAGAGGGCCAGCACCAGGGACAGTCCCACGAACAGGGCCAGAAGCGAGGCCAGGGCGAACTGCCAGCGCAGGCTGAGCTGGATGGCCCGGCCTTCGGCCCTGAAGGGGATGACCGTGAAGGTCCATCCCGGGAATTCGTTGCTGATGAGCTGGATGGAGAAGGCCGAATGGATCCCCCAATAGGGGTCGCCCTGCAGGTGGGGCTCGGCGCCCCAGGGCTGGGGCGAAAGGTCCTTGCGCCCCTCGTCGCCGTCCCGGAGCATCACCACCCGGAAGTTCCGGGTGGGACCGAAATGGTTGCGCAGGAACTGCTCCACTTCGGGACTTCCTTCCCGCCACGCCTTGGCCACGGCCCACCGGTCTCCCTGGAGGACGACCTTGGGGCCGCTGCGGTGTTCGCCCGGCAACATCTCGGTGGGGAGGGTGATGAATACCTGGTCCGCCTCGGCCTTGGAGAACCAGGTGTTCAGAAGGGCGGCCTCCGGAGCGTCTTCGCCCCGCACCAGGGCGCCGCCCCGGCGGATCCATAGGGTCCGGGGAGCCGACCGGCTGCGCAACGCCAGCACGAGGGGTTCGGTGCTGAGGAACTCCTTCACGGCGGGTTCATCCCCGCGGGTGAAGTCCGGCAGGCGGGGCAGGGTCATCCAGTCCTTCTCCACCCGGGAGATCTCGCTCATCATGGGCTGCGACCAGGCATCCACCACCTTGTCCGCCTTCCACTTGCGCCACACGAAGGGCGCGAGTACCAGCAGGATGGCCATGGAGACGGCCACCAGGTCCAGGAACCGGAGCACCCCCTTGCGCAGAAAGGTCCAGGCGCCGGAATTCCGGCTGTCCTGTTCTCTGGTGGGGCGGAAGCGGGCCACGCGCCGGACCGTCATGGTGTTCCTCGGGATGAATCCTCAAGCATAGCGGACTAGCATCCCGCCCGGCAGGTGTGACGAACGACCAATGGAGCAGCGATAGGATGGTCTCATAAGAAATTGCGGCATGGCCCACGGGCGCACCTTCCCTGGCCAGCCGCCCGTCCTTCAACGGCGTCCCCCGGACCCCGCAGGAGTAGCCATGGCCTTCGTGACCCATCTGCTCGCCCACAACCCCCTGCTGATGCTCTTCGCGGTGGTGGCCCTGGGCTATCCCATCTCGAAGATCAAGGTGGCCGGGGCGTCCTTCGGCATCGCCAGCATCCTGTTCGCGGGCATCGCGCTGGGCGCCGTGGTGGTCACCCCCGGGCTCGACCCCGCCGTCAAGAAGGACCTCTCCCGGGAGATGAAGCTGATCTACGAACTGGGCCTGGCCATCTTCGTCTACGCCATGGGCCTGGCCATCGCCCACAGCTTCTGGGCCTCCTTCAGCAAGGAGGGGCTCAAGAGGAACGCCGTGGTGGCGGTGGTCATGCTCGTCAGCACCGGCGTGGTGGTCGTCCTCGCCAAGGTAATGCGCTTCGACAGCCGTTACGCCGCTGGCCTCCTGGCGGGCTCGTTCACGAACATGCCCGCCCTGGCCGGCGTCATCGAGGCCCTGAAGCGCACCACCTCGGACGCCCTGGTCATCGCGCAGCCCACCGTGGCCAGCGCCATCGCCTACCCCATCGGCGTCCTCGTCCCCATGCTCAGCATTCCCCTGAGCCGGCGGATCTTCAAGGTGGACCTGGAGCGCGAGGCCGCGGCGCTCCACGGCTACAGCTCGGGCTCCAGCCACCTGAAGGCCCGCACCATCGAGGTGGAGGCCCGGGGCGCGGGGCGCACCCACGTGGACCTGCGGGAGCAGGCCAACTGCAAGGTGGTCTTCAACCGCCTCAAGCGGGGCGAGGAGTTCATCATCGCCCCCCTGGACCTGGCCCTGGAGCCGGGCGACCTCCTCGTCGTCGTGGGCACGCCCGAGGACGTGGAGCGGGCGCAGGCCTTCCTGGGCCGCAAGTCCGACATCGCGCTCCAGCACGACATCAGCGAGTACGACTCCACCCGCGTCTTCGTGAGCAACCACGACCTCATCGGGCGCCCCCTGCGGGACCTGCAGCTGCCCGAAAAGCACAACTGCATAATCAGCCGCCTCCGCCGCGGCGACGTGTGGTTCGTGCCCGACGCCGACACGGTGCTCGAGCTGGGCGACCGCATCCGCGTGGCCACGGCCCGGGACAACATCGCCGCCGTGGAGGAGCTCTTCGGCGACAGCTACCGGGAACTCTCCGAGGCCAGCTTCCTCACCTTCGCCATGGGCATGGCCCTGGGCCTGGCCGTGGGCCAGATCCCCATTCCCCTGGGCCACGGCATCATCTTCAAGCTCGGGTTCGCCGGCGGGCCCCTGGTGGTGGGGCTCGTCCTGGGGCGCTTCCACAAGCTGGGCCACTTCGTGTGGAACATCCCCTACAGCGCCAACCACACCATCCGCCAGTTCGGCCTGGTGCTGTTCGCCGCCGGCATCGGCGTGATCTCCGGCGAGGGCTTCCGCCAGATCCTCTCCCGGAACATCAGCTGGCTGCCCATCTTCATGGCCGCGGCCCTGGTGGTGGCCACCCTCGCCGACACCCTGGCCTACTGGCTGGGCCACCGCGTGCTGCGCATCCCGCTGAGCCTGCTGTTCGGGATCGTGGCCGGCACCCACACCCAGCCCGTGGTCCTGGGCTACGCCACGCAGCAGTCGAAGAACGACCTGCCCAACGTGGGCTTCGCCGCGGTGTACCCCCTGGCGACGATCCTCAAGATCGTCCTGGCGCAGGCGCTGCTGGCGATGACGCTTTGACGCCTTGGAGGATCGCCTGCAGCGCTTCAAGGCCTGCGACGGTGAGCGGCTCTCCGGGCGCGTCCACGGCCTCCCGCAGGCGCTGGTCGCGCCGGCCCATGGGCAGACTCGCGAGCCTGGCCTCGGGGACCCACTCCAGGCCCGGCGGCGCGGCTCCGGGTTCCACGCGCGCCACGATGGGGCGCACCGCCTCGCGGCGGTGGGAATACACCTGCGTCCAACCCGCCGGCTCCCGCGCCTCGATGCCGTAGGCGGAGGCCGGTTCCGCGGCGCCCTGGGTATCCGCCGCGGCGCCCGTCCACGGCCAGCTCCAGAGACCCGCCAGGAGCCCCTTGGCGCCCGGAGGCCGCAGGAGCCACGCCCCGCCGGACGCGATGGCCGCGAGGTGGATTTCCGCCTCCGTCACCTTCGTCCGGGGCTGGGCGGGGGGGATGCGGTGCTGGATGCCCCGGGCCCGGGCCGCGCAGGCCCCCTGGAGGGGGCAGGAGGCGCAGCGCGGGGCCGGGACGCACACCGTGGCGCCCAGCTCCATCACGGCCTGGGTGAGCCGCGAGGGCCCGTGGGCAGCCAGGGCCGGTGCCAGCCATTCCCTGAGGGCGCCGGCGTGGCGGCGGGGATCCTCCTCCAGGGCCAGGACTCGCGCCGCCACCCGGAAGGCGTTGCCGTCCAGCGCGGGGGTGGGCAGCTGGAACGCCTGGGCCGCCACGGCCGCGGCGGTGTAGGGCCCCAGGCCCGGCAGGGCCAGAAGGCCCTCCAGGGTGCGCGGAAAGCCGTCCGCGGCGATGGCCGCCGCCGCGGCCTGGAGGTTCCGGGCGCGGCGGTAGTAGCCCAGGCCCGCCCAGAGGCCGTGGATCTCGTCCTCCGTCGCCGCCGCCAGCGCCGCGGGGCCGGGGAAGCGCTCCATCCACCTCCGGAAATACGGGATCACCGTGGCCACCTGCGTCTGCTGCAGCATGATCTCCGACACCAGGACGGCGTACGGATCGGGGTGGGGGGCGTCCAGGTCCGCGGCCCGCCAGGGCATGGGCCTGCGCAGCGAATCGAACCAGGGCGCGAGGGGGGCCAGGAGGACGGCGGCGTCGGCGAAGGGCATTCCCCAGCATAAGGCGCGAAGCCCCCGGCCCGCCCCGCGGGCACAAAAAAAAGCGCTCCGTCGGAGCGCTTTCCCTTCTGGTGCCCGCGAGCGGACTCGAACCGCTACGGCTTGTGGCCACCACCCCCTCAAGATGGCGTGTCTACCAATTTCACCACGCGGGCAGAACACTAAGGATGCCACGGGTTGCGGCACCCGTCAATCCTCACTTTTTGGCCGGGGCCTCGGGAAGCGCGGGCACGGGAACCACGGGCGCGGGCTTGGCGGGCACGGCCTTCGCGGCGGAGGTCCGGTCCAGCACGGACCGGTTGTCCCGGACGATGAGGACCTCGATCACCAGGCAGGTGACCATGAAACCCGCGGCGAGGTAGTACGTGAACTTGGCCAGGAAGGGCGCCGCGCCCCGGGCGCCGAAGGCCGAATTCGCGCCGCCGCCGCCGAAGGTCGCCCCCAGCCCGCCGCCCTTGGATCCGGGCTGGAGCAGGATGACTCCGATGAGCAGAAGGCTCACGATCACATGCAAAGTCAACAGCAATCCGTTCATGGGTACTCCGAACCCCAAAGCATATCAGGAACCGAGGGCCGGGTCACGCTCAAGCCAACGTCGGATGGTGTCTTCCCCGACGCCCAGCTTCACCAGGTGTTCCGTTGCCATCTTCAAGCTCTGGCCCTCGTCCCTGCAGATGAGGAGCCGTCGCTTCCAGGCGTCCATGGCCCGCGCGTGCAGGTCCGTCTCGCCGGCCTGCATGCGCTTCTCCAGCAGGAATCCCAGGTTGTTGGCTGCCTTGCGGTGCAAGGGGTCCAGGCCCAGGGCGTGCTCGTAGGCCTCCGTGGCTTCGTTGGCCTGGCCCGCCACCTCCAGCGCGACGCCGCGGGCATTCCACACGTCGGGATCCTCGGGGGCCAGTTCCATGGCCTGGCGCACCATGGCGAGCTGGTCCTCGCAGCGCTGAAGGTTCCGGTAGCACTCGGAGAGGCCCAGGTACGCGCTGTATTCCCCGGGATCGGCCTCCAGGGCGGAAAGGAAGAGCCCCTCGGCGTCCTGGGGCATGCCCAGGTGCAGGTGGGCGTAGCCGGTCTGCACCAGCAGGTCGGCGGCGCCGGGGCGGCGGGCCAGGGCCTCCTGGTAGCAGCGGAGGGCCTCCTCCCAGTGGCACTCGGCCCGGGCCATGTCGCCCAGGGCCGCCCAGGGTTCGGCGGACTCGGGGTCAGTCTCGGTGGCCAGGGAGAAGTAGCTCGTGGCGCCCTCGGCGTCGCCCAGGTCCCGCCGGATCTCGCCCAGCATGGAGTAGGCCTCGGAGAGCACCTCGGTGGGGGCGGACATGGAGGTCAGCTGGTGCAGTTCGCCCTGGGCCAGCTCCATGTGCCCCTGCTCCGAGAAGAGCTCGGCGAGGATGAAGTAGCTGGCGGGTTCCCGGGGCTGGATGCAGCGGGCCCGGTGGATGCACCGCAGGCCCTCCTCCAGGTCGCCGCGCTTCAGGAGCAGCTCGCCCAGGCTGTGCCAGCCCCAGAAATAGTCGGGATCGTGCTCCAGCGCGGCCATGAACTGGACTTCGGCGGACTTCGCGTCACCCAGGTCCATGCACGTGATGCCCAGGAGCCGCAGGGAACGGGGATCCCGGGGCTGGAGGCTGAGGGCCTTCAGGAGCCAGGTCTTGGCCTCCTGGGGATTCTCCCGCTGGATGCACAGGAGCCCCAGGAGCTCCAGGGCCTTGGGGTCGGCCCCGTTGAGCGAAAGCGCCTGGTGGAGGAGCTTCTCGGCCTCCTCGGAGCGCTGCTGCAGGATGCGCACGAAGCCCATGTTGCGCAGCACCGCGGCGTCCCCGGGACGTTCGGTGCGGATGGCCTCCAGCTGGGAGTGCAGCTCATCCAGGTCCTCGAGGGTGCCGTGGTCGCCCTGGGCCATGATGCGCTCGAACCAGAGGTCGCCGTCGCAGCGGTTCGCGGCCAGCGCCTTGTCCAGGACCTCCTGGGCCTCCTCGTGGAGGCTGCGTCCGTTCAGGGCGCGGCCGTAAGCCAGGCTCGCGGCGAGGGACGTGCCGTCCTCCTGGCGCAGTTCATGGATTTCAGGGTCCAGCAGCCGGAGCCATTGACGGGGCATAGTGAACCTCCAGCGGAATCACCCAAGCTTACCCTCCAGGGTCCGGGCGATGCCATCGCAAAGAACCCGGGACATGGCCTCGCGGGTGTCCCCGGTGGCGCTTCCCAGGTGTGGTAAAAGCACCGAGCGGGGGGCCTTCATCCATGCGGGATTGATGTTAGGTTCGTCCTCGAACACATCCAGGCCCACCCCCCCCAGGAACCCCTGGTGGAGCAGCTGGATGGCCGCATCCTCGTCCAGGATGCCCCCACGGGAAGTGTTGACGATGAAGGCCCCCCGGGGCAGGAGCTGCAGGATGGGAAGGGTCAGGAGGCCCCGGGTCTCGGGCGTCAGCGGGCAGTGGACGCTCAGCACCGCCGCCCGGGGCAGGAGGTCGGAGAGGGGAAGCCGCCGGGCGATGCCCGCGCCGAAGTCCACCGGCGTCCCCTTGTGCTCCCGGTCCCAGAAGATGGGCTTCATGCCCAGGGCCCAGACCCGGCGGGCGAAGGCCTTGCCGACGGCGCCCGTGCCCAGGATGGCGCAGTCCTTCCCCGCCAGCCCCGTGCCGAGCACCTGGTCCATGGCCCATCCCTTCCACGCGCCCGAGCGCGCCAGGGCCTCGCCGTCCTTGAGGCGCCGGGCCAGGGCCAGGAGCATGGCCAGCGCCAGGTCGGCGGTGGCGTCCGTGGCGGCGCCCCCGGCGGTGGCCACCGCGATGCCCCGCCGGGCGCAGGCCTCGACGGGCAGGTGGTCCACCCCGGCCGAACAGGTGCCCAGGACCTTCAGCTTGGGGGCGTAGTCCAGGTCGGCCTCCGACAGGCCTTCGGTGGGCAGGACCACCAGGGCTTCCGCATTGGCCAGGCTCATCTTCCAGGCGATGGAGCGGAACGGCGCGATGGAAAGTTCCGGGAACCTCGCGCCCAGGCTCTGGAGGGACGGGCCCGCCAGCGCCGAGGTGGAAAGGATCCGGACGGTCATCGCTGAAGGGCCTTGAGGGCGCGGCGCAGGGCCTCGGGCAGGGGAGGCCGGTCCGCGGCGAGGTCCTTGACGATGGGCAGCACGGCGTCCTCCCGGAACCCGAGGTTGGTGAGGGCCGAGACCAGGTCGGCTTCCCAGGCGTCCCGCGGGGCCCCGCCCCCGGCCAGCCCGTCCAGGCCCCCCATTCCGCCCAGCTTTTCCGACAGCTCGAAGCAGAGCTTCTCGGCGGTCTTCTTCCCCACGCCGGGAACGCGGGTGAGGGCCTTGACGTCCCGGGCGCGGATGGCCTGCACCAGGTCGGCCAGGGGGAGGGCCCCCAGGGCCGCCAGGGCCAGCTTGGGGCCCACGCCGTCCACCTTCACCAGCAGGCGGTACAGCTGCTTCTCCTCCCGCGTGGCGAAGCCCAGGAGGCTCAGGTCGTTCTCCCGCAGGAGCGTCTCCACGTGGAGGATGGCCTCCTGGCCCTCTTCCGGCAGGAGCCCGAAGGTTCCCAGGGAAATGGAGCAGAGGTAGCCGACGCCGCCGCATTCAACCATGGCGGAGTTGAGGCTTTTGTGGATGAGCGTGCCGCGCAGTCGTCCGATCATGCCCCTAGGATAGCCCAGTCGAAGTAGGATTCTTGTAAGGGGTGAAGCATGAAGATCCTTCTCATCGGCTCCGGCGGCCGGGAACATGCCATGGCCGTGAAGCTCAAGGCCGGCCCGGTCCCCGTGGAGCTCTTCGCCGCGCCGGGCAGCGACGCCCTGGCCGCGCTGGGCACCTGCCTTCCCCACGCGGTGGAGGACGTGCCGGGCATCGCCGCCTGGTGCGCCCGCAACCGCCCCGACCTGGTGGTGGTGGGTCCCGAAGTCCCCCTGGTGGCGGGCCTGGCCGACGCCGTCCGCCGCGAGGGGATCGCCGTCTTCGGCCACGACGCCGCCACCGCGCGCCTGGAGGGCAGCAAGGCCTTCGCCAAGGACTTCATGGTCCGCCACGGCATCCCCTGCGCGGCGAGCCTGACCTTCACGGCCCTGGAGCCCGCGGAGGCGGCCATCCGCGAATGGGGCCTGGGGCTGCCCATCGTCCTCAAGGCCGACGGCCTCGCCGCGGGCAAGGGCGTGGTGCTGGCCGGGAGCCGCGAGGAGGCCCTGGCCACCGTGCGCGCCTTCATGGCCGGCCAGTTCGGTGAAGCCTCGCGAAAGGTCGTGCTGGAAGCGCCCCTTTCGGGCATGGAGCTCTCCCTCCACGTGCTGGTGGACGTGGACGGCGACCACGCCGCCTACGCCGTCCTGCCTCCCTGCCAGGACCACAAGCGCATCTTCGACGGGGACCGGGGCCCCAACACCGGCGGCATGGGCGCCTTCGGCCCCATCCCCTTCCTTTCCCCGGACGACCTGGAGCGGCTGCGCCGGGAACTGGTGGAGCCCACCGTGGCCGGACTGCGCGAGGACGGCCTGCGGGCCCGGGGCGTGCTCTTCCTGGGCGTCATGTGGACCGCCCGGGGCCCGGAGCTCCTGGAGTACAACGTGCGCTTCGGCGACCCGGAAACCCAGGTGCTCATGGAACTCCTGGACGAGGACCTCGCCTCGCTCCTGCTGGAGGTGGCCGAGGGCCGCCTGCGTCGCGGCTCCGTCAAGCTCCGCCCCGGCTGCGCCATCGCCGTGGTCCTGGCCGCCGGAGGCTACCCCGAGGGCGCCGAAAAGGGCGTCCCCATCACCCTGGGCGCCCCGGAAGGCGTCAAGGTCATCCACGCCGGCACCCGCAGGGCCGCCGAGGGCTGGGTGACCGCGGGCGGCCGCGTGCTGAACCTGGTGGCCACCGACCGCGACCTGGAGGCCGCCCGCGCCCGGGTCGAGGCCGCCGCGGCCGAGGTGACCTGGCCCGGCATGCAGAGGCGGCGCGACATCGGCCTGCGGGCGCTGAATCACGCGGCCGCGGGCAGGACCGTGGGGGATCCGTTCCTGTAGGAGCTTGCGATGATCCGTAAGCTGCATGCCGACTTCGGGATTCCAGCGGAAAGCCTCATCAAGGAGATGGTCTGAGTGGAATCTCCGTCTCCATCCCATGGTTCGCTGCTTGGCTGCGGGGTGATTCCGAGGCGTATCATGGGTGGTCCAATGACCTGATTCCAAATAGAAACGGCATTCGGAGGTCCCATGATGCGCACCACCTTCCTTCTCCTGGCCGCGGTCTGCGCCTTCGCCCAGGCCCCGTTCGGGCTCGCCATCCACGGCGGCGCCGGCAACGTCACCGCGGCGCGCATCGGGCCGGAAGCGGAGAAGGCCTACCGCGCGGGGCTCGAGAAGGCCCTGGCGGCGGGGTATGCCGTCCTGGAGAAGGGCGGGCCGGCCCTGGACGCGGTGGAGGCCGCGGTGCGGTCCATGGAGGAGAACCCCCTCTTCAACGCCGGGGTGGGGGCCACCCTCACCCGGGACGGCACCCACGAGCTGGACGCGGCCATCATGGACGGCCGGACCCTCAAGGCCGGCGCCGTGGCCGGCGTCATGCACGTGAAGAGCCCCATCGGCCTGGCCCGGCTCGTCATGGAGCGGACGCCGCACGTGATGCTCATCGGCGAGGGGGCCGAGGCCTTCGCGCGGGCCCAGGGCCTGGAGCCGGTGCCCAACGCCTTTTTCCGCACCCCGGGGCAGTGGGAGTCCTTCCGCAAGCTGAAGGAGCGCGAGAAGGCCAGGCCCACCACCAAGGACACCGTGGGCGCGGTGGCGCTGGACCGGCACGGCAACCTGGCCTCGGCCACCTCCACGGGCGGCATGCTGGACAAGCTCCCCGGCCGCGTGGGGGACGCCCCCCTCATCGGGGTGGGCACCTACGCGGACAACCGCACCTGCGCCGTGTCCTGCACCGGCTGGGGGGAGTTCTTCATCCGGACGGTGGTGGCCTACGACATCTCCGCGCGCATGGCCTACCGGGGCGCGCCCCTGGAGAAGGCCGCCGCCGCGGCGCTGGACGCCGCCCTCAAGCTGGGCGGCGAGGGGGGCCTCGTGGCCATGGACGCGGCGGGCCGCGTCACCCAGCCCTTCAACACGCCGGGCATGTTCCGGGGCCTCCGGATGAGCGACGGCCGGTCCTCGGTCGCGCTGTTCGGGAATCCGTGATTTGTAAAATACAGATAAATTCGCCCATGGCAACCTGTTAAAGGCAAGTCATAATGGAAGCATCCGCGAGGAAGCTCCCATGTCCGGCCCGGCCCGATCCAAGTCCCGTCCTTCTCCCGCCAGCGCCGTCATCCGGGAGATGACCCTTTCCGACCTGCCCGGCGTCTTCGCCCTGGGCGAGCGGCTATTCCCCGCCGACAAGTGGCCGGCGCTCTACCGCACCTGGGACGAGTACGAACTGGCCGTGCACTTCGCCTCCGACGGCGAGACCTGCCTGGTTGCGGAACTGGACGGCGCCGTCGTGGGCTTCGCCCTGGGAACGGTGCTCGAGAAGCGCGGGAGCGCCTGGAGCTACGGCTACCTGCTGTGGCTGGGCGTGGACGAGGACATCGCCCGCAAGGGCATCGCGGCGCGCCTCTTCGAGCGCATCACGGAAGTCTTCATCAAGCTGGGCGCCCGAATGATCATGGTGGACACCGACGCGGAGAACGAAGCCGCCCTGGGCTTCTTCCGCAAGCAGGGCTTCGGGCAGGAAACGCCCCACGTCTTCCTGTCCCGCAACCTCACCTACGACCCGGACTACATCCGCCACCGGGACGGTCCGCCCCCCAAGCGCCGCAAGCCTGCGCCGGCGAGCCGGCCCAACTACGCTCCCGGCAGGGGCTGAGGCTTGACGATCCCCGGGTCCGCCAGGTTCCACCCGCCGCCCAGGGCCTTGTAGAGCTGCACCATCGTCAGGAGGCGCCCCAGCCTCGCCTGGGAGAGGGCGTTCTCGGCGGGGAAGAGCTGCTGCTGGGCATCCAGGACCTCCAGGTAGTTGGAGAGCCCGGCGGTGTAGCGGAGGTTGGCCAGGGCCACGGCGGACTTCAGGGCGTCCACGGCGGAGGCCAGCTCCTTTTCGGCCTCGGCCTGCTTGCGGCTGGCCACCAGGAGGGTGGACACCTCGCCGAAGGCGCCCGAGACCGCGGCCTGCCAGCGCAGGCGGGCCTGCTCCCACTGGGCCACGGCCGCGTCCTTCTGGCGCTGGAGGCGCAGGCCCTGGAAGACGGGCCCCGTCAGGGACGCGCCCACCGTCCATTCGGTGCCGGGGCCGGTGATCCGGCTCAGCTCCGGGGCCACGCCGCCCAGCAGGCCCGTGAGGCTGAACGCGGGGAACTGGCTGGCCTTGGCCACGCCCACGGCCGCGTTGGCGGCCACCAGGCGCGCCTCGGCCTCCCGCAGGTCGGGGCGGCGCTCCAGGAGCGTGGAGGGCAGCCCCGCGGGGATGGCGGGGGGCAGGG
>DBMS01000283.1 GCA_002297665.1 Holophagaceae bacterium UBA692
TGGGCAAGATGGGCACCGCCACCGCCACCCCGGCCGAGATCCTGCGCCACTACCAGGACCAGGAGGCGCTCTAGTTCCAATACTGTCGGTACAAGCATTGACCTAGCGTCCAACCTGCGTATATTTGCAGGAAGAGGCGACCATGGCGAGGACGGTAGCTCGGCTCACGGACGGGAGCCGGATCACGGACTACATCAGTCTGGGGGTGGTCGCTCGGACATTCCCGAGGCCGCTGGTCCAAGAAATCCTTCGGGAAACAGGGCGTGAGAGCGCGCGCCAACGTGACCTCCCAGCACATGTCGTCGTGTACTACGTCATCGCGTTGGCCCTCTACATGCAGGTTTCCTACCGGGAGGTCCTTCGGGCCTTGCTTGAGGGGGTCCAGTGGCTGAGGGGCGAGGCCGTGGAATCGAAGGTGGCGGTGCGGTCAAGCATCTCCCAGGCGCGGATCCGTCTCGGTTGGGAGCCCCTGATGAAGCTTCATGATGCGGTCGTCAAACCGGTCGCTACGGAAGCCACCAAGGGAGCCTGGTACCGACGATGGCGGCTGGTCAGCCTTGATGGGAGCATGTTGGACGTTCCGGACGAAGCGGAGAACCAGGAAGCCTTCGGCAAATCCCAAGCCTGGCGCGGGGAGACGGCCTTCCCTCAAATTCGGTTCGTGGGCCTGGTGGAGAACGGGACCCATGTGATCTTCGGTAGCCGCATGGCCTCCATGGAAATCGGGGAACAGACCCTGGCGGAAGAAGTCATCCCCCTTCTAAAGCCGGGCATGCTTTGTCTAGCCGATAGGGGATTCAATGGGTACCCACTTTGGGATTCGGCCCGGAAAACAGGCGCAGATCTCGTATGGCGACTGCGAAAGGACCTGGTCTTTCCTCGCGAAAAGGAACTGCCGGATGGGTCCTACTTGAGCACGCTGCACCCAAGCCGGAAGGACCGCAGGGCCCATCGGGATGGAATCATCGTGCGGATCGTGGAATACACCCTGGATGGCATACCGGACGCGGAAGAAAGCTACCGGCTGATGACGACCATCCTGGATCCCGAGTCAGCGCCTGCCAAGGAACTGGCCGCGCTCTACCACGAGCGATGGGAAATCGAGTCCGCCTTTGACGAGTTGAAGACCCACCTCCGGGGCCGCCAAATTACCTTACGAAGCAAGACTCCAGACCTGATCCGCCAGGAGTTTTATGGTCTTCTGATGGCCCACTTCGCCATCCGTGGCCTTATGCACGAGGCGGCCCTCAAGGGGGAGGTCGATCCGGACCGCCTCTCGTTCATACATGCGGTCCGGGTCGTTCGTCGAAAAATGACGCGGTTCGCGTCTCTCCCCCCCTCGGGCCAGGCCGGCCTTCCACGAGAGCGTGCTTCGGGAAATCCTGGATGAACGGGCGGTTTCCAGTCGCTCGCGGCAATCGCCGCGTGGCATAAAACGCAAGATGAGCAACTGGCCCTTAAGGAAGCGCGGTACAAAAACCGGGATAAGACTCGATTTGGAGATCGCCATCATGACCACGCCAAGGGCCCAGGGGGCCCGCAGGCGGAAGTCGGTGGATTAATGCTTCGAGCCGCCCCGAAAGCCCTAGATGTCGAGGCTAAGCAGGTTGTTCACCCTGGAGGCCGGGGGCCTGCCGCCCAGGGATGAATGCGGTCGATGGTAATTGTAGTGGTGAAGCCAGGTCTCCAGGGCTTGGCTTCTCTCTTCTGACGTGTTGTAGGGCACCTGGTATGCCCACTCCCTGACGGCAGTCTGGATGAACCGTTCGGCCTTGCCATTGGTGCGAGGCCGATAGAACCGGGTAAAGCTGTGATTCAGCCCAAGAGCTTCCCGCTCCTTCGCAAAGTACTTGGACTTGTAAGCAGATCCATTGTCGGTGAGCAGCTTTCGAACCTGGATCCCGAGCTGCTCGAAGTGCAAAAGAGCCCTCTGAAGGAATGCAGCGGTCGTCTCCTTCTTTTCGTCCGGCAGAACCTCGCCGTATGCCATCCGTGAATGATCATCGATGGCGATATGGGCCACCTCCCAGCCAACCCCCCGCCTCTGCTTCTGCCGGTCTCCGTGAATTCTGTGCCCTATGGTGACGATCCTGGCCAGCTTCTTGGTATCCAGGTGGACGAGATCTCCCGGGGCCTCGTGTTCATATCGGTTCGCAGGCTCCTTCTCAAACAGGGATGACCATCGGGCCAGATGGTTCCGCCTGAGGATCAGCCCCACCGTGGATCGGGCCAGCGAGAGGCGCCTGGCCACCTCCATCGCCGGCAGCCGCGTCCGCCTGAGATCGAGGACCCTGGCGACCACGGCTGCCTCTGTGGCCCGCGGGATTCGATTCGGACGGGAAGACCGGTCAAGCAGACCAGGTTCACCTTCTTCCCGGAACCGTCGCAACCATTTGAAGGCAGTCCTCCTGCTCACCCCCAGGGCTGAAGCGGCAGCCTGCACAGTCCAGCCGGAACGCACACGCTCCACCAAAAGCCCTCGACTTTGTGGGCAAGTCTTTGCTCTCCTATGAAGGTTCACCCAAGCCCTCCTTGTGCTGTTGTCCGCAAACAAAAGCATCCCAGGAAGACTTGGGTGAACAACCTATTTGGCAGCTACACCTAGAGCGTCCGGTCGAAGAATGCCGTCAGTTCCGCCCCCAGTTGATCCAGGAAGGCCGCGCGGTCGAAGCCCGGCGGGTCGGCCCGGATGTCGCCGTCGGGCGTCGGGATCGGAATGGACGGGGTGT
>DBMS01000270.1:0-195 GCA_002297665.1 Holophagaceae bacterium UBA692
AAAGGGACCGGAGGAGAGCCGGCGGGAACCCCTGCCGGCTCTCTCCATTCTGGGGAATCGAATGCGCATCGCCATCAACGGTCTGGGCCGCATCGGACGCCAGGTGCTGCGCCGGATCCACCTGGAGCCGGGCCTGGAGCTGGTGGGCGTGAACGACCCCGCCGACGCCGCCACCCTGGCCCACCTGGTGACGTA
>DBMS01000270.1:224-2989 GCA_002297665.1 Holophagaceae bacterium UBA692
ACGGCCGCCGGGTGCCCCTGTCCGCGGCGCCGGAGCCGTCCCTGACGCCCTTCGGGGACCTGGGCGCCGAGGTGGTGCTGGAATGTTCCGGGCGCTTCACCCGCCGGGCCCAGGCCGCGGGGCACCTGCGCGGCTCCGTGCGCCACGTCGTCATCGGCGCCCCGTCCCCGGACGCGGACGCCACGGTGGTGGTGGGCGTCAACCGGTCCCGGGAGGCGGTGCTCAGCGCCGCCTGCCCCGCCACCCACGCCCTGGCCCACCTGGTGAGCGCCCTGCACGCGGCCTTTGGGGTGGAGGCCGGCCTGGCCACCGCCGTGGAGAGCTACGGCAACGACCAGCGCATCCTGGACCTGCCCCACCCCGACCTGCGCATGGCCCGGGCCGCGAGCATGAGCATGATCCCCGCGCCCACGGAGGCGGCCCGGTGCCTGGCCGAGGCGCTGCCGTGGACCCTGGGCCGCTTCGAGGCACTGGCGGTGCGCGTCCCCACCCCCGACGTGAGTATCCTCGACCTGGGCGTGCGCCTGGGCCGGGACGCGGACCTGGATGCCGTCCACGCCGCCCTGGCGGAACGCCTGGAGGCGCCCCTGGTGAGCGTGGACCTGCGCGGGCGCGAGGCCAGCTGCATCCTGGATCCCTACCTCACCCGCGTCCACGCCCCCCGGTTCGTGAAGGTCTTCGCCTGGTACGACAACGAGGCCGCCTACGCCGCGCGCCTGCGGGACCTCTGCCTGGAGCTGGCCCGATGATCGCCATCAACGGACTCGGACGCATCGGAAGGCTGGCCGCGCGCCGCCTGGCCCTGGCGCGCCCCCACCGCCTCTGCGCCCTCAACGATCCCGCCGACCTGGAGACGGTGGTGCACCTTCTGCGCTTCGACTCCATCCACGGGGACGACCACCCCGTCGTGCTCGGCCTGCGCAAGGGGGACCAGGACTTCCTCGTCATGGAGGGCAAGGAGTATCCCCTCTTCCACGAGACCGACCCCGCGCGCATCCCCTTCGACGCCCTGGGGGCGCGGGTGGTGGTGGAGGCCTCCGGACGCTTCGTGGCCCGGGAGGGCGCCGCGCGCCACCTGCGGGGCCCCGTGCGCCACGTGGTGATCTCGGCGCCCAGTCCCGACGCCGATTTCACGGTGATCCATCCCTTCAACGGCCACCTCCTGGACCCGGAGCGCCACCGGGTCATCTCCAACGCCAGCTGCACCGCCCACGCCACCGCCCCCATCCTGGACGTCCTGGAAAAGGCCTTCGGCCTGGAGACCGCCAGCATGAGCACGGTGCACGTGGCCACCAACGACCAGCGCCTCCTGGACCTTCCCCACAAGGACCTGCGCCGCGCCCGGGCCGCCTTCATGAGCATCATCCCCACCACCAGCAGCGCCTTCGGCGCCCTGCGCGCCGCCCTTCCCCACCTGCCTGCGGGCTTCGACGGCTGGGCCCTGCGGGTGCCCTGCCTCAACGTCAACCTCGTCGACCTCACCGCCATCCTGCCCCGGGACGTCACCCCCGAGGCGTTGAACGACGCCTACGACGAGGCTTCCCGCGTGCGCCTCCGGGGCATCCTCGCCGTGAGCGAGGGGGGCCTGGTGAGCCGGGACTTCACCGGCCGGGAGGAGAGCGTGGTCATGGACCCCGACCTCACCCGGGTGGTGGGCGGGCGCATGGTGAAGGTCTGCGGCTGGCACGACAACGAGGTGGCCTACGCCGCGCGGCTCTGCGAGCTGGTGAATCGCCTTTAGTTCTGGGGCGCGATTTCCTTCAGGATGCGGAGGGCTTCGGGGTTGCCCGGATCCAGCGCCAGGACCCTTCGGTAGTGAATCGCCGCCGAGGCATTGTCGCCGTTGACCCGGCAGGCCTGACCCAGACTGTCGTGAGCATTGGCGCTGCCCGGGAAACGGTCGGCGGCCAGCTTGAACACCGCCAGCGCCTGGGGAGCCCGGCCCGTGCTGAGGAGGCGGTAGCCCCAGTCATTCAGTTCCAGTTCGGACCATACGAGGGCCGGGTCCTTGCGCTCAAGCTCGGCGGCGATTGAGATGATCTGGTCATAACCCTGCTCCTCCAGCAGGATGCGCAGGGCGGGCACGCCTGAAAGCTGCAGGCTGGGGGCAAAGATGGAGGCGACCTTGTCGACCATGTCCTCGGGAAAGGCGCCCGCAAGATTGGTCAGGATGACCACGGCCACCCCGTCCTCGGGATAGATGGAGAAGGCGGCGCGGCCTCCGCCGGTCATGCCCACGGCACGGTGAGTCCCCCGCCCCAGCACCTCCATTCCCAGGCCCCACTTGCCTGGCCGCCCGTCCCGGAACGCCACGGGGGTCCAGAGTGTTTCGAGGCTTTCGGCCTTCAGCAACCGGTGATCCATCAGCGCGATCATCCAGCTCGCCAGGTCCTGGGCCGTGGCGTTCAGGCCCGACGAGGCCCTCCGGAAAGGAAGGAACCGCTCGGAAGTGGCGGCCAGGGTGGCGGGTGCCGAGGGGGAGGGCGCGCGGTAGCCTGCGACCATCGGGCCGTTCAGGTTCCATCGGTACGTCGGCGCGCGGTTCGCGATGACGGAATAGGCATCGCCATAGGCCGTATGGCCCATCCCCGCGACCCGGATCTGTTCTTCGGCCAGAGGCGCATCAGGCGCCCGCCCCTCGAGCTGATTCAGGACGCGCTGGATAAGGGTGTAGTTGGTCTGGCAATAGTGGAAACGGTCGCCGGGCGTGAAAAGGACCGGGCGCGTTTGGACCCAGGCCCACGCCGTCTGTGCGTCGGTCTCTA
>DBMS01000219.1 GCA_002297665.1 Holophagaceae bacterium UBA692
CGAGGGACAGCCGGAACGCGTGGGAGGTGCTGCGCAGGGTCATGGGAGGCTCGCTGGTCGTGAAAAGGGGCCGGGCCGGTGGCGGCCTTCCGGTCGCCACCGGCCCCGGACGCCCAGGATTGCTACTGCTTGTACTCGGGGTGGGCGGCCTTGACCTCGTCGAGGGAGAAGTAGATCCGGCTGTCGTTCTCCCAGATCCAGGCCTCCTTGTTGGTCATGCCGTCGAAGCTCATGTCCTTGCCGCCCTGCTCCTTGATGTCGCCCTTGTGGATGATGTAGTTGACGTTCATCTTGGTGCGGGTCTTGAACTCGGCGGCCTCCCGGGTCCAGTAGACGCCGAAGGCGTCCTTGCCGGTGGGCACCATGGGGGTGGGCCACTCCACGCCTTCCAGCGGCATGTTGGGGCTCTTCCAGAGGTGGATGCCCCACTTCTCGTAGTTCCCGTCCACGCGGTGGTAGTGGATGGTGATGTTGGGCCCGGCGGCGGGGGCGGGGGCCTGGGCCTGGACGGGCGAAACGGCGGCGAAGGCCAGCGCGACGGCGGCGAACACCTTGACGAGGGCGGAACGGATGCTCATGGCGGGCTCCTGGGTTGAGGTCGAGGGCACGGCCCTCGGAAGGGTGAAGGGGAAGGCCGGATCAGCCCTTGGTGCCGCCGGAGGTGAGCCCGGCGATCAGGCCTTTCTGGGCCAGCATGAAGACGATGGTGATGGGCAGGCCCGAGAGGATGGCCGCCGCGGCGAAGTCCCCCCACATGTACTTCTGGGGGTAGAGGAAGGAATTGGCGCCCACGGCCAGGGTGAGGTTCTTCTGGGAGTGGAGCAGGATGGAGGCCACGGGATACTCGATGATCGCCCCGATGAAGGCCAGCAGGAACACCACCATCAGGATGGGCAGGGCCATGGGCAGCAGCACCCGCCAGAAGGCCTGCCAGGGCGTCGCGCCGTCCACGGTGGCGGCCTCCTCGATCTCGGCGGGGATGGTCTCGTAGAACCCCTTGATGGTCCAGACGTGGAGGGCGATGCCGCCCGAGTACGCCAGCACCAGGGACCAGAGGCTGTCCATGCCGAACAGCGGGAAGGCGTTGCCGATGCGCGTGAAGATGGAGTGGATGGCCACCAGGGCCAGCACCGACGGGAACATCTGCATGAGCATGAGGCCGGTCAGCGCCGCCTTCTTGCCGGCGAAGCGCATGCGCGCGAAGGCGTAGGCCGCGGTGGTGCTGAGCAGCAGCCCGATGCAGGCCGAGACCAGGGCCACCCGGATGGAGTTCCACAGCCAGCGCAGCACGGGCAGGTCGGGATACACGAGGGTGCCGTCGGGGCCCACCGAGGGCAGGCCCAGGGCGAAGCGCCAGTGCTCGAAGCTGATCTCGGCCGGGATGAGCCGCCCGGTGGCGAAGTTGCCGGGGCGGAGCGAGATGGAGATCGTCAGGAGGAAGGGGAAGATCACCAGGGCGCAAAGGCACACGAGGAACACGTGGGCGGCGAGCACCCTCCAGCGCTGGGATTTGTTGGTAACGATGGCCATGGTTCCCTCCTCAGCGCTTCTCGTCGTCGGCGATCCTGGTGTACCGGATCTGGACGAGGGTGATGGCGGCGACCAGCAGGAAGATCACCGTGGAGATGGCCGCCCCCAGGCCGAACTGCTGGCCGGAGTCCACGAACGCGTTCCGGTAGACGTAGGAGATCAGGATGTCGGTGGTGCCGGCCTGGATCGTGGTGTCCAGGAAGTCGGGACGACCGCCGGTCAGCAGCGAGATGAGGACGAAGTTGTTGAAGTTGAACGCGAAGGACGAGATCAGCAGGGGCAGCATGGGCCGCTTGATCAGCGGCAGCGTGATCTTGAAGAAGTTGGTGAGGGGCCCGGCCCCGGCCACCGCCGAGGCCTCGTAGAGGTCCATGGGGATGGCCTTGATCAGGCCCATGCAGACCACCATCATGTACGGGAAGCCCAGCCAGGTGTTGACGATGAGGATCATCACCTTGGCCAGGAAGGGGTCGGAGAACCACCCCGGACGGATGCCGAACAGCGCGTTCAGGATCAGGTTGATCTCGCCCATGTTGTTGTTGAACAGCCCCTTGAACACCAGGATGGAGATGAAGCCCGGCACCGCGTAGGGCAGGAACAGCAGGAGGCGGTAGAGGCTTCGGAAGCGCAGGGCCTCCCAGTTCAGGAGCACCGCCAGCACCATGCCCAGGGAGAAGGAGAAGAGCACGGAGAGCCCCGCGAAGACCACGGTCCAGATGAAGATCCGGATGAAGGGCTCCCGGTACTTGGGATCGGTGAAGATGCGCGTGTAGTTGTCCCAGCCGATCTTCACCTGGAACCCGGGTAGCACCTTCTCGCCGGACGCCGTCTCGTAGAACCCGGTGCGCACGTTGGGCCTGATGACGGTGCCGTCCTGGTTGTTCAGGAGGCTGCCGTCGGGCTGGGCCGCGTAGAGGCGCTTCATCGCCGCGAATTCGCTGAGGCCGGTCATGCCCAGCTTGGCGCCGTTGGGCATGGCGATGGTGAGCTTCTTGAGGTTCTCCTCGTGGGCGATGACGTCCCCCAGTTCCACCGGGTCGCCCGGAGTGAACCCCGCGGCGGCCTCGGGCCCGGCCTTGACCTCCACGGGCGCGTCGCCGGGCATGGCGAAGGCCGGGGTGAGGTACGCCGCGCCCCCTTCGGAGTCCTCCAGCCGCGCCCGGAACTTCGCGCCGTCCGGGAAGAGGGAGAAGCTGAAGGTGTTGCTCTCCCCCGGGTAGGTCTGGTCCAGGAGGTACTGGGTGGCCCGGGGAAACTCCAGGAGGTTCCTGGAACTGTAGTTGGAAAAGCTGATGAAGATCGTGTAGATCACCGGGAAGACCACGAAGATGATGGCCGCGGCGATTCCCGGGAACAGATAGCGGTAGGCGTAGGTCTTCTGGGAGGTGTAGAGCCACGCGGCCAGCGCGATGATGACCAGGAAGGTGCCGGCCAGGAGCGCCTCGCCCGTCGCGTAGATGACGGTGACGAGGAACAGCGCGGCGACGACCAGCAGGGCCAGGAAGGCTCGGCCCAGGTTGCGTCGGATGGCGGGTGGGATGGTCATTTCGTCGCTTCCGCGGAAACGGGCGGGAGGCAAAGGGCCCCCCGCCCTTGGATGGGCCTACTTGGCGAGGATCCGCTTGGCGGCGGCGTCCATGGCTTCCTTGGGGCTCCGGCGGCCGTCGGTCATGCTGCCCAGGGCGCTCAGCATGGCGGCCCAGAAGCGCCCCATCTCGGGGTTGTTGGGCATGATGATGCCGTCCTTGGCGCTGGCCATGGTGGCCTGGACGCGGGGGTCGCCCTTGAGCTGGTTGAAGAACTCCAGGTTGGCGGGAGCGCCCAGGGCCACGTCGGCGTTGATCTTCTTGAGGCCGGCGGGCACGAGCATCCAGTTCTCGATGAACTCCTTGGCGATGGCGGGGTTCTTGCTGGCCTTGGGGATCATGCAGCCGGTGATGCCGACCATGGGCCGGGAGGGCTTGCCGTCGACCATGGGCAGCTTGGCGACGCCGTAGTTGATCTTGGCCTTGGCCACGTTGTCCCAGGCCCAGGCGCCGCTGATCATCATGCCGATCTTGCCTTCGGCCATGGCGGTTTCCATCTCGGCGTAGCCCGCCTCGGGAGGCATGACCTCCTCCTTGATGAGCTTGTCCAGGATGGCCGCGCCCTTGATGGCCCCGGCGTTGTTCACGCCCGTGTCCCGCGCGTCATAGGTGCCGTCGGGACGGCGCTTGAAGGCGTAGCCGCCCCAGGCCTGCAGCATGGGGAAGGTGAAGTAGGTGTTGTTGTAGTCCCAGAGGATGGCGTGCTTGCCCTGGGGCTTGAGCTTCTTCTCGATGGCGAACACCTCGTCCCAGGTCTTGGGGGGCACGGGCACCAGGTTCTTGTTGTAGATGAGGCCCACCGCCTCGATGGACAGGGGGTAGCCCCAGGTCTTGCCCTGGATGGTGAAGGCGTCCCACGCCATGGGCACCACGCCGTCCTTGAACTTCTTGTTGGGGCGCACCTCGGTCAGGAGGCCGCCGGCCATCCATTCGCCGACGCGGTCGTGGGCCCAGATCCAGATGTCGGGGCCCTTGCCTTCGCTGGAGGCCTGCTGGAACTTGCCGGGGGCGTCCTCGGGGTGCTCCACCACCACCTTGATGCCGGTCTTCTTCGTGAAGTCGTCGCCCACCTTCTGCAGGCCCTTGTAGCCCTTGTCGCCGTTGATCCAGATGGTCAGCGGGCCCCTGGGCGCGGCGGCGGTCAGCGCGGAACCGAGGCCGCCGGCCACGACCAGCGCGGCGGCGGTGACCAGCCTGGCGAATTTCGAGTGCGTGCTCACGGTGTTCTCCTTGAGGATGCTGCGTGGATGGGAAGGCCTCAGTCCTGGGGAAGGACCTTGCCGGATGCGTCGAACAGGTAGCAGTGCTCCGCGGGGAACGCCAGGAACGCGTTGTCGCCCGTGGTGAGGGGGTTTTCGGGATCGGACTTGACGGTCAGCGTCTCGGGGCAGCTGGGGGCGGCCACGTACAGGTAGGTGATGTCGCCCAGGTGTTCGGCCAGCTGGATCCGGGCGGGGGCGGTGCCCTCCGCGCCCTGCCGCGAGGCCAGGAGGTGTTCCGGGCGGATACCCAGGGTCAGCGGCGCGCCCGGCTCAAGCCCGTGGGCCCGGGCCCGCACCCGGATGGAGGTGCCGTCCGTGAGCTTCACCAGGGCGGAGCCGTCCTCCGGGGCCGCCAGGGTGCAGGGCAGGAAGTTCATCCTGGGCGAGCCGATGAACCCGGCCACGAAGAGGTTGGCGGGGTTGTGGTAGAGCTCCAGGGGCGTCCCCACCTGTTCGATGAGGCCCTTGTTCATCACCACGATCCGGTTGGCCAGGGTCATGGCCTCCACCTGGTCGTGGGTGACGTAGACCATGGTGGTCTTCAGCTCGTGGTGGAGCCGGCTGAGCTCGACCCGCATCTGCACGCGCAGGGCGGCGTCCAGGTTGGACAGCGGCTCGTCGAAGAGGAACACGTCCGGCTTGCGGACGATGGCCCTGCCGATGGCCACGCGCTGGCGCTGACCGCCGGAAAGGGCCTTGGGCTTGCGTTCCAGGAGGGGCTCGATCTGGAGGATGGATGCGGCCCGGGCCACGGCCGCGGAGATCTCCTGCCTGGAGGCGCCGGCCAGCTTGAGGCCGAAGGCCATGTTCTCGGCCACGGTCATGTGGGGGTAGAGCGCGTAGCTCTGGAAGACCATGGCGATGCCGCGCTTGGAGGGCGGCACGTCGTTGACCTTCCTGCCGCCGATGTGCAGCTCGCCCGAGGTGATCTCCTCCAGCCCCGCGATGCAGCGCAGGAGCGTGGACTTGCCACAGCCCGAGGGACCCACGAAGACGATGAATTCCCCGTCGTGGATGTCCAGATCCAGGCCCTGGAGGATCATCACGTCGCCAAAGGCCTTTTTCAGTGCTTTGATTCGGAGATCGCCCATGAGGTTGCTTCCAGGAGAAAGGAGGGTGGGATTGCGGGAATGAGTCTAGAACTGTTCGGACCTACTGGATATCGCCATGGATGGTGCCCTTGAAGGTATCCCCGGCCACGTGGAGCACGCGCACGCCGTAGGGCGGCAGGGCGCTGACGGTGTACTGGGCTCCATTTAATGAATTATTGTTCCTGGTGTCGCCCAGGATGGCGCCCACCGCCGCGCCGGGCGCCACGCCGTTGGAGGTGAGGTCCGTGAGCACCGCCGTCTGGGCCGTCGCGGTGAGGTTGGCCACCACCACCACGCGTTCGGCGCCGGCGGAGCGGATGTAGGCGAGGACCTTGGAAGGCCCCAGGTCGGTGGCGAGGGTCGCGTAGGCGCCCCGCAGGGCCGGGTAGGCGGCGCGGGCCCGGTTCAGGTACTTGACCCAGCTCAGGATGGAATCCGGCTGGGCGGACTGGGCGGTCACCGCCGCCCAGTCCATGGGCCCGCGCAGGTTCAGGTCCGTGCCCGAGGCGCCGGTCATGCCCACTTCGTTGCCGTAGTAGATGATGGGCGTGCCGGGGCCGAGCAGGTTCAGGGCCTCGGCCAGGACGATCCTGGGGCGGCTGCCCCCGTACTGGGTGCCGGGCCGGGAGATCACGTTGTCGTGGTTGGAATCGAAGGTGGCCGAACGGAAGCCCGCGGGGTAGGTGTCCCGCTCGAATTCCCACAGGGAGGTCAGCCGCGTGGCGTCCGGGCCGTTGATGGCGTTGTACACCGCCCAGGGCGCGCTGAAATCCAGGCAGAGGTGGAACTCGTTGGCGCCGTTGCCGTAGTAGGGCGCGACGCCCGCGGCGTCGTTGGTCCAGGCCTCGGCGATCATCATCTTGCCGCTGTACCGGGAGGCGTCCCCGCCCGGGCGGGGATGGGCGTTCCCCGGGGCCAGGTAGCCGTCGATCACCGACCGGAACTCCTGGAGGCGGGCGTGGGTCTCGGGGGTGTCCGCGGCCTTGCCGGGCCCCGATTCGCAGAGGTAGCGCACGGCATCCACCCGCATGCCGTCGAACCCCCGGTCCAGCCAGTAGCTCTCCACGGCCTGCATGGTGGAGCGCACTTCGGGATTGGCGTAGTTCAGGTCCGCGTCCCCGGCGAAGGCCGAGTAGTAGAAAGCGCCCTCGTATTCCTTCCAGACGTCCGAGGACGTGCCCCCGCCCCAGGGGAAGCCCCAGCCCGCGGGCAGCGTGGACTGCCACACGTAGAAGTTCCGCTTGGCGGGGTCGTCCATCCAGGGATGGGACGCCGAGGTGTGGTTCGGGACGAAATCGAAGAGGATCCGCATGCCGCGCGCGTGCGTGGCGTCGATGAGGTCCTTCAGGTCCGACTTGCGGCCGAACCGGTTGTTGATCGCGTAGTAGTCGGTGGTGTCGTACCCATGCATGTTCGCGCCCTTGTAGGTGCACTCGAAGATGGGGGACAGCCAGAGGGTGTTGACGCCCAGGGACTGGAGGTAGTCCAGCTTTCCCTGGAGGCCGGGCAGGTCGCCGATGCCGTCGTTGTAGACGCCGTCGGAAAAGCTCTTGACCCACACGTGGTAGATGATGGCGTCGTCGTACCAGCGGGGGGCGTTCTCCATCTGCTGGCCGGCGGCGATGGTCGTGGTGTCCGCCGGGTACGCCGGGGTCGAGGTTCCTCCCCCTCCCCCAGCGCATCCCAGCGGGCCCGCGAGGCCGAGCGCCGTCGCCAGAAGCCAGTTGTGGCGCATGGAGCCTCCCTTCGGCCCCCGGCGCGAAGGGGCGCGCCGGAAACCGCTTGCGAAGATGCCGAAGGGAGGTCGTTCCATGGGTCAGGCCCTCATCACCACCAGGCTTCGATCTGGGCGCCGAAGGTCACGCCCTGGGTGTCGGCGCCGAAGTGGCCCTCGCCCACCTTGTTCCAGGCGTTGGCGTTCTGGTTCCACTGGCCGCGGGTCACGAAGATGCGGATGGAGGGGCGGCTCCAGAAGGAAGCCTGGGGGCTCCACTGCAGGGCCAGGGTCTCCTTGAAGAGGTGCCGGTCCTCCTTCTCGTTGTCGAACTTCAGCTTGTCGAAGCCCAGTTCGGCCGCGATGCTGAAGTGCTTGGTGAAGAAGTACATGGGACGCACGCCGAAGGACTGCCAGCTGTTGGTGTTGCCGGCCATGGTGCCCTTGCCGTCCTGCTTGCGGTAGATGGCGGTGGCGGCCACTTCAAGGTTCCGGGCGGGCTTGAAGTAGAGGGAGTCCATGATCATCCACCAGGTGTTCTCGGTCTTCACCTCGGGGTTGTACCAGTTCCAGAAGGTGTTGCCGTTGCCGTACGTGGCGTAGACGCGGTTGTCGCCGCCGAGGACGTTGGACTGGTTGTAGATCAGGCTGTACTGGGTGCCCTTGTTGTTCATGCCGGCCGCGTCGGCCTTGGCGTCGCCGTGGGCGTCGTTGTACTGGTAGCCCAGGGTGAGGCTGCCGCCCTGCCAGAGCTTGATGTCGCTCAGGCGCAGGTCGTGGGAGCCGATCACGAAGTGGCCGCTGCCGCCCACCCACTGGCTGTAGGGGGCAAGCTGGCCGCGGATGGCGCCGTTGTTCCAGTCGCTGGTGACGTTGCCGGAATCGTGCTGGATGAAGGCGTAGTGGAACTTGGCGAAGCCCAGGTTCATGCCTTCCATGCCCACGCCGTCGCCGCTGTCGTTCCAGTACCACTGGTCGCGCATGTGAAGGTCCTGGCGCATGTAGAAGCGCCGGCCGGCCCACAGGGTGGCGTCCTTGAAGAACTGGCTTTTGCCGAAGATGCCGGAGGCCTCGCCCCAGGCTTCACGGATCCACACCTGCTGGTTGGGGGAACCGGCCTTGCTGTTGTCCACGTCGCCGCCGGCGTCGGCCGAGGCGTCGCGCACCTGGTAGTAGCCGCGGAAGGAGGGGCGGAAGTGAAGCTTGAAGGACTCCTCGCCCTTGTCGTAGGCGCGCACGTCGAAGGCCAGCTCGAGGTAGTTGTCGGTCTCGTTGCCGAGGCGGTAGCCGGGGCCGCCGGTGGGGGACCCGCCGGTGTTGGCGAGGAAGAAGGAGACCTGCTCGCCGCCGTTGGAGGAACGGCCGACGCCGGAGCGCATGTAGCCGTGGAGGTCGAAGGTGTCCTGGGCGGCCAGGGTCCCGCAGGCAAGAGCCAGCGGCAACGCGGCCAGGAGAAGTTTGTTCTTCATGGGGTTGGCTCCTTGAAGATGCCGCTGACGCGGCGGTGGTTGAGGTTACTGCTGGTTTGAAGGGCGTGATTGCCCGAAGAATCCGCCCCAGGGGGGCAGGCGCAGGCGCCGCCCTTGGAGCGGGGCGGGTTCCAGGCCATGGCCGAGGAGGGGATCGATGTGCGGGGGAAGGAGGTACTCGGCCGGAGCGGGCCCGAGGTTGAAGACGGCGAGAATGGACTGGGCCGGGCTTTCCCGCCTGAGGACCAGGAGGGGGTCGTCGGCCCTGGGGAAGGTGATGGAGCCCTCGCGAAGCGCGGGCTGGCCGCGCCGCCAGGCCAGGAAGGTGCGGTAGAAGCCCAGGACCGAGTCCGGGGCCTGGGCCTGGAGGGACACGGCCCGGGCCAGGTGCTCCGCGGGCATCGGCAGCCAGGAGTCCACCCCGGAGAAGCCCCCGAAGGGCGCCTCGGGGGTCCAGGGCATGGGCGTGCGGCAGCCGTCCCGGCCCTTGAAGTCGGGCCAGAAGGCGATGCCGTAGGGGTCCGTGAGGCGGTTCTTGGGCACGACGGCCTCGGTGAGGCCCAGCTCCTCCCCCTGGTACACGCAGAAGGTCCCGCGCAGCGAAGCCAGCATGGCCAGCAGGACCTTGGGGAAGGCCGGGTCCTGGGTGCCGTTGCCCCAGCGGGTCACCACCCGCACGCAGTCGTGGTTGGAAAGGGACCAGCAGGCCCAGCCCCCTCCCCGCTTCACCCGCTTCTCGAAGGCTTCCACCGCCCCGCGGATGCGGGCCACGCTGAAGGCGTCGGTGAGCAGGTGCATGCCGTAGGCCATGTGGAGCTTGTCGCCCCCGCCGGTGTACTCGGCCATGGTCGCCAGGGAGTCCTCGTCGCCCACCTCGCCCACGCTGGCCGCGCCGTAGGCGTCCAGCAGTTCCCGGAGCCGGCGCAGGAAGGGCAGGTTCTCCGGCCGGGTCTTGTCGTAGCGGTGCAGTTGCATGCCGTAGGGATTTCCCGGGCGCACGGAGGAGACTTCCAGGGCCTTGCCCCGGGCCGGCGGGTTGTTGCGAAGGAGCGGGTCGTGGAAGTGGAAGTTGCAGGCGTCGAAGCGGAAGCCGTCCACCCCGCGCTCCAGCCAGAACCGGCACTCCTCCAGCATCTGGTCCTGCACGGCCTGGCAGTGGAAATTGAGGTCGGGCTGGGATTCCAGGAAGTTGTGGAGGAAGTACTGGCGCCGGCGCGGCTCCCAGGCCCAGGCCGCGCCGCCGAAGACGGACTGCCAGTTGGAGGGAGGCGTCCCGTCCGGCCTGGGGTCGGCCCACACGTACCAGTCGCTGCGGGCGTTGGTGCGGTTCGACCGGCTCTCCTTGAACCAGGGGTGCTGGTCCGAGGAGTGGGAAAGCACCTGGTCGATGAGCACCTTGAGGCCCAGCTTGTGGGCCTTGGCCACCAGCTCGTCGAAGTCGGCCAGGTTGCCGAAGATGGGGTCCACGTTGCGGTAGTCCGACACGTCGTAGCCGAAGTCCCGCATGGGTGAGGTGAAGAAGGGGGAGATCCAGATGGCGTCGATGCCCAGGTCGGCGATGTAGGGCAGGTGCGCGGTGATTCCCGGCAGGTCCCCCACGCCGTCCCCGTTGGTGTCCTGGAAGCTCCGGGGGTAGATCTGGTAGATCGAGGCCCCCCGCCACCATTCGGCCCGGCGGGTGCCCTGGTCTTCCGTGAACTGCGAAGTCATGATTCGATTCCTTTTGCGCGCGTCCGTGGGTGCCTGACTGATTTGCTCAGCTACTTTAGTCCGACGGAATCGATGCAACCGGTTACAAACCGCGGGCGAAAAAGAATGCCCATTGGCCGTCTGCTTGTGCGAGTTAAGAATTCCACCTAGCGCTCTGGGGATGAAACCGGTTACAAAGAAGTCACGCAATGTTTGGCTAATCAAGGTAGGGTTGTCAACAAGAAAAAAATTTCCTGCCTAGCATTTCAGGAGGCTGCATGCCCACCGGATCTCCGGAACGGATTGTCCTCGCCGCGGACGTGGGAGGCACCAACCTGACCCTGGCCCTCCTGGCCGGGCACCCCGGCCGGGTCCGGCTCCTGCGGAAGGCCGTC
This sequence comes from Holophagaceae bacterium UBA692, assembly GCA_002297665.1. Lineage (GTDB taxonomy): Bacteria > Acidobacteriota > Holophagae > Holophagales > Holophagaceae > Mesoterricola. The sequence goes on from DBMS01000219.1 coordinate 10,737, forward strand.
TTCAGCACCGCCGCCGAGTCCTCCCTGGCGGGGCCCCTGCGGCGGTTCCTGGACGAGGGCGCGGGCCTGGGCCGGCCCGAGGCCTTCTGCGTCTCCGCCGCCGGCCAGGTGCAGGACGGGCGGATCCGCCTCACCAACGCCGCCTGGGACATCGACGGGCCCGCCCTGCGGGCCGAGCTGGGCATCCCCGTGAAGCTGGTGAACGACTTCTCCGCCGTTGCCCAGGGGGTCCTGCTCCTGGACCCCGGGGACCGGGAGCAGCTCCTGCCCCTGCCCCATGGCCGCGTCCCCGAGCCGGCCCCGGATCCCCGGGGCACGGTCCTGGTGGTGGGCGCGGGCACGGGCCTGGGGGTGGGGTTCATCACCCGGGACGCGGGCGGGCCCCGGGTCCATCCCAGCGAGGGCGGCCACATCGGCCTGCCCATGACCGGGCCGGAGACGCTGGCCTTCTGGGAGCACGTCAGCCCGAAGTACCCGGGCCCCCCGGGCGCCGAGACCGCCGTGTCGGGCCCGGGCATCGCGGCCCTGCACCGGTTCCTGGAGGAATCGGGGCGCTTCGCCCCCACCGCGGCCTCCGCCGCCATCCTCGCCCTGCCCGAGGCCGGGCGCCCCGCGGCCATCGCGGCGCGGACGGACGATCCGTGCTGCCGGAGGGCCATGGAACTCTTCGTGGAGCTCTACGCCCGGGTGTGCGCCGAACTCTGCGTGGCCTTCATCCCCACCGGCGGCATCTTCCTGGCGGGAGGCGTTGCATCCAAGAACGCGGGGCTGTTCCTGGATGGCCGGCGCTTCATGGCCTCCTTCGACCGCAACTACCGCGCGCACCTCGACGCCATCACCCGGGCCACGCCGGTCCACATCGTCCTCGACTACGACGTGAGCCTCTACGGGGCCGCGGACGCAGCCCTCCGCCTGGAACGACCATGAAGATCACGATCGGTGAAATCGCGCGCCAGGCCTCCGTCTCCAAGGGAACCGTGAGCCGGGTCATCAACGGCAAGTCCACCGTGGCCGAAACCACCCGCAAGAACGTGCTGGCGGTGATGAAGCGCCTGGGCTACGAGCCCGACCCGGTCGCGCGGGAGCTTTCCATGCGCACCAAGCACACCCTCGGCATCTGGGTGGGCGCCGGGGAGAACCGCCTCTCCCCCTACTTCAACCTCATCTGGCGGGCGCTGCTCCGGGAGATGCAGGTGCGGGCCACCCAGGTTGTGGAACTGCCCGAGGACATCAGCCACGTGCGCACCCGCTTCGACGTGGTGCTGGTCTTCAACAGCGACGGGGTCGACGGGCGCCTGGAGCTCCTGCGGGAGCGGGGCGTGCCGGCGGTGCTCATCGGGCATCACCCCGGCATCTCCTGCGTGGCCCCCGACGACATGGGGGGCGGGCGCCTGGCGGCCCACAGCCTGCTGTCCCTGGGGCACCGGAACCTGCTCCACCTGACGGTGGCGTGCGAGGTCCAGTGGGCCCAGGACCGCGCCGACGGGTTCACCTCCGTGCTGGCCGGGTCCAGCCTCCCGGGAATCCAGGCGGCGACCGTGAAGGGCGAGGCCTCCGTCCTGGGCGGCTACCGCCTCATGCGGGACGCCTGGCTCCAGGGGCACCGGCCCACCGGGGTGTTCTGCGCCACGGACGAGATCGCCGTGGGGGCCCTGGGGGCCCTGGCGGACCTGGGGGTCCAGGTGCCCGGCCAGGTTTCGGTGCTGGGCTTCGACGGCCTCGTGGAACTGCACCCCGGCCTGGCCTCCGTGGCCCAGAACATCCCGGCCATCGCCCACCAGGCGGTTTCCCTGGCCCTGGCGGCCATCGGCAAGGATACGGTCCGCCAGACCATCGTCCCGGTCGCCCTCATCGAAGGAACCACCCTTGGACCCGCTCCGAAGGTATCCTAGGGCATACGAGGATGCCGCCATGACCTCCGACTCCGAGCAGCGCGAATTCACCCGGGTCCCCATCGCCTTCGACGTTCGCATCGCCGTGGCCGGCAGGCCCATCGACGGGGCCCGCGTCAAGGACCTTTCCATGAAGGGCATGCTCGTGATGACCGGGGAGCGCCCGCCGGTGGGAACGCCGTGCGAGGCGGTGATCTCCCTGGTGGCGGGCGAGGTGGAGATCCGCACCTCCGGCGTCGTCGCGGCGGACAACGCCCTGGGCTTCGGCATGGAGTTCTCCACCATCGACGGCCTGGAGAGCTACATCCACCTCAGGAACCTGGTCATCTTCAACTCCCCGGACGTGGAGAAGGTCGAGGAGGAGTTCCAGGCCCACTCCGGAATCCGGAAAAAGGAATAGGGGTGGCTCCGGGGCGGCCGCATAATGGCACGCCTTCCCCTGCGCCAGGCAACCCCATGAGAGATGCCATCGGCCACGCGAAGTCAGCCCCTTCGCGCAACGCCTTCGAGACCCTGCTCCGCCGCCACTCCCGCGCCAGCTACGCGCTGGCGGTGCTCCTGCTCTACCTCCTGGCGGCCACGGCCCTGGGCGTCGCCCTGGCGCCGGCCCTGGCGCTGACCTACCGCCTGTTCCTTGTGGCGGCCGGGCTTCCCGCCGTGCCCGCCTGGCTTCTCCGGGGCTTCGCCCTGGCCCTGGCCTGGTTCGTGTTCGGCATGGCCCTCCTGGTGGCGGTGGCGGCATTCAACAAGGTCCTGCCCACGCGGGTGAAGCCCTACAAGGGCGGCTACTACACCCTGGACGCCGTGCCCTGGTTCCTGCACAACGGCCTGTTCTACCTGGTGCGGTTCACCTTCCTGCCTTTCGTGACCCTCACGCCCTACGGCGTCTGGTTCCTGAAGGCCATGGGCATGAGGATCGGCCGCCATGCCTTCATCAATACCGAATACATCAGCGACCCTTCCCTCATCACCATCGGCGACGACGCCGTGATCGGCGGCAGCGTGCGCATATTCGCCCACTACGGCGGCGGCGGCAACCTGGTGGTGGCTCCCGTCGTCGTGGGCCACCGCGCCACCCTGGGCCTGGCCTGCTGCGTCATGGGCGACGTGGTCATCGGGGACGACGCCGTCATCCTCCCCGAGAGCGTCGTCCTGCCCGGAAGCCGGGTCGGGCCGGGGGAGACCTGGGGCGGCGTGCCGGCCCGGCCCATCGGGAAGGTCGAGATGGAGGCGTTCAAGAAGGTCATCCGGGGGGAGGGCTAGGAAAAGGAGGCCCCGCGACGGCGCCTCCCCGTTTCTAG